>JAMDCX010000055.1 GCA_023489375.1 Planctomycetota bacterium | reverse complement strand
GGAATTTGCCATAGTGCCAATTCTGTAATTCGCTATCACCTTCTTTAACCGCTGATATTACAGCGCACGACAGGCTCAAGTTCTTAGAGCAGTATCCTCTTTACCACAACGGCACAACGAACAACGAACAAAATAACTGTTGTGATTCCGGCGTTTTTAAGTGTAGCGCAGCGTAATATCGCATGTAACCGTTCACGGGCTAATAACCGCGCAAAATCAATGAAATAACAGGGAATCTGGAGTTCATAACGCATGAAAACTACGAAAAACAGGACCGTCGAGGAAAAAGTGGCGTTTTCCTGCTTATTTCGCCACTTTTTCCCGTGAACGGTTACTATCGCATTAAGGCCGCAAGGCCGTCTCATTACTCATTACTCATTGCGGCACGACCGCAGGGCGGGCGATGATGGTAGCCAGGCTATGAAAGGTTACAATTATTGATATGCTGGTGGTGTTGCAAATCTGCGATTTGCAATTTGGGCGCCACAAGGTAACAGGAGAAACAGATGAAAAACGTGGATATGAAAGTGGAAGGCAACATCCTTACCATTAAGGTGGATTTAAGCAAAGAGTTCGGGCCGTCCGCCTCCGGCAAGACCATCATTATTGCTTCCACCGAGGGCAATGTGACTGTCCCCGACCGGGATGAAAAAATAGGGCTGAATGTTTATCGCAAGAAAGCGTAAACAAGACACGATGCCCATCGCGTCAGGCCTGTGGCCAGCGGCAGCACCGCCGGATAAGAACAGCTCCGCTGATTACAGGAGATCACAACGATGGCCGGATATCAAGACTGTCTCCTTCAAGCCGGTCGCCACGACGGTATGATACTGCGCCATGGTGAGTTGCGTCGAAGGCTCGGCATATTCCAAAGAATCTTGCTTCTGCTTCTGCTGGGGCTGGCGCTCAGCGGCGCAGTGACACCGGCATGGGCAAACACTATCCATCATATCAGCATGCAGGCTCTCCGGAACCTGCATGTACCGCATGTAGTTCTACAAACGGTAACGAAAATAGTTCCAAAGCGTGCCCCATCGCAGGCTTATGTGGATGTCAAGGGTGTTATTGATACACGTATTCGCTTTGAACTGCTGTTGCTACAAACATGGAATGGGCGCTTTGTCATGGGCGGCGGTGGTGGATTTGTCGGTTCGATCCAGAATGAAGCCCGCAACTCGGTCTACCATGGGTATGCGACGGTGGGCACCGACACCGGACATGAAAGCCCATCGGTTTTCCAGGCGCGCTGGGCTTATCACAACCCGCAGGCGGTAGTGGACTTCGGCTACCTGGCTGTGCATCGCACGGCCCAGGTAGCCAAGACTCTGATCCGGGATTACTATCACCATCGCCCTCAATACTGCTATTTCATTGGGTGCTCACGAGGGGGCGGTCAGGCGATGATGGAAGCGCAACGCTACCCGCGTGATTTCAACGGAATCGTCGCCGGCGCCCCCGCGTTCAACTGGACCGGATGTGCCGCCACTATGGTGGCTATCGCCAAGGCGCTATATCCTGATCCCCGGGATCTCAATCATCCGTTGTTGACCAGGGAAGCTATGGATAAGCTGAAGGCCGGAATTTTCCAACAGGCTGCTGCCCAGGGTGAGTTGCAAGATGGAATTATTGAAAATCCGATGGCCGTACATATCAATCTGGCTGAAATTCCGGGGCTGACGCCTTCCCAGCGCCGTGCGATTGCCGTCATCGGCACTGGGACGAAAAACCGAAATGGACGTATCTATCCCGGCTATATGCTCGGAGCCGGTTGTTTTCCCGGTCCATGGGCGGTCTGGATCACAGGTTCAATTCCGGCAATAAGGATTCTCTGCCATGCTCCCGATGCAACCTTTTGTTTTGGCACACAAATATTCAAGTATCTGGTTTTCAACAACCCCAATTGGAATTATGCCACATACCACTTTGTCAACTTTCGCCAGGATACGCGGCATGCCGCGCGCATTCTGAACGCGACGAATCCCAATTTGCGGGCTTTTGCGGCCCACAAGGGCAAACTCATTATCTGGCAGGGTTGGGCCGACGCGGCGCTGCCGCCGCTGGCCACGGTGGATTATTACCAGAAAGTTCTGGCCCAAGACTCCCAAGCCATGGCTTATTGCCGTCTTTTCATGATTCCCGGCTGTGGGCACTGTGGTGGTGGACCGGGGCCAAGCTCCGTAGATTGGCTGTGGGTCATCAGTAAATGGGTGGAAAGCGGTCAAGCTCCCACGCGGATCATCGCCTGTAAATTCAGTCACGGAAAAGTCGTCATGACCCGCCCATTGTATCCCTACCCGGACTGGGCCGCCTACCAAAGCCATGGCAACCCAGCTGACGCCGCCAGTTTTGTCATGCAATCACCCAAGCCATGACGGTGCCTCACGGCAAAACCGGATGTGACAAATTGAAAAGTCGCGTGTAAGCGATGGGGGTTTCAAATCTGGAGTCGTTGGGCGGCAGGTTGTTTCGGGTGCGGGTAACCGTTCACAGACCGGCCACCAACAGCACATGCTCCTGCGGCCGCGCCGCAATGAATAATGAATAATATGGTGACATGTGCATCTTGCCTATGAGAGTTTACGGGCAGGATGCCCGTGCTACGGAGTTCTGGATTCCGGATTCTTAAACGTATTCATACGTCACCATTTATTCTCTGCGGCACATAAATGTGCCGGTTAACTTTTTCCGGTGGGATAAACCCACCGGCTCGCACCCTCTCCCTCCGTCCTAACTCCTTACTTCAACATTTTACTCATAACTCATTATTCATTATTCATTGTTTATTATTCACGATTATGGCCCCGTGAACGGTTACGGGTGCGACAAATCATTAGACGCAAACGATTACCATTCTCAGACCAACAGACGCACAATATCAGATGATATTTTAGTAAGGAATGGGATCGTAATAACTTCCTGATTGGCATTACCATTGAATACTCCACCACCGGCAAAGCCGGTGGCCATATCACGGATGGTGCTTCGCAACCTCTTTGTTTCATCACCTTCTTATAGCCAACTACGCACCAACCGGCGCAACGACGATTTGGAAGTTATTATGCGTTAAGTTCCTATAGAAACAGAAATTACCAGACGTCAAAATCAATATTTCCGCAGCGAACTTGGCACAATTCCATCACTATCGGCACTTTTTATTTCGCGGGCCCCGTTTTTCATAGTTTTACGCCTCTTGAACGCCAGACTCCACTTTATTTCTTCGATTTTTGTTGTTTTTTAGCGCAGAACGGTGACCCATTTCATCTGGGGTTTATAAACGATTATGCTTTCTTCGTAAGGGTTGAACCGGTATAATAATTAAGGTTTGATGAAGGTGTCGCCATGAGTACGATATCTAACCTCCGACGAGCTCTGGTGCTTTCAGGCCCCGGCTTTAAGGCTACCGAAGTCTACGACAATTTAGCCCGCAATTATGATGCGGTTGTCTGCGTATCGACCATGGAGGAAGCGGTGGCAGAATTGCGGAAAGGCTCTTTCGAAATTGTCATGTCGCAAGCGGCCGATTTTCTGCCGCTGGAACGGGCACATGGATCACTACAATCAGAGATGGTGCTGGATACCATAGGGGAAGGGGTGTGCATGATTAATCCGGCCGGGCGGATGGTGTGGTCCAACCGTCGGATGAAACAATGGTCGCCGGAAGTTATTCAACGCATCAGTGCGGCTTGTATGCAGGCCATCGCAGCTTTCACCGCACCACCGGCCGCCCATCTTTCTGAACATCATGTTTTCCACTCCCGTAAATTTGCCATCAGCATAGGCGACTCGCAATTTTTTGAACTGGTATGCTCACCGGTTCATAATCAGGAAAACGCCATCTCACATGTTGTCGCCGTCTGCTGGGACGCCACTCACACCCGTCGTCTGCAGCAACAACTTGATGCCATTGATCAGGCCGGGCGCGAACTGGTAAGGCTGGAAAAAGAAGCGATAGCCAAGCTTAACTTTCTGCAACGGCAACAATTGCTGGAAGAACGCATCATTAAATTTCTCCGTCAACTCATGCACTTTGACCATTTTAATATCCGTTTGCTCGACCCTGCGAGTAACAAACTTGAGCCGGTAATGGCTGTTGGCATGCCGGAGGAAGCGATGGAAGTGGAATTGTTTTGTGAAGCGGAAGGCAATGGAATTTGTGGCTATGTGGCCGCGACGGGCCGCTCCTATATTTCCCCGGATGTAGCCAAAGATCCCCGTTATGTGGCGGGCCTCGATACGGCTAAATCCAGTCTGACCGTGCCGCTGATGCTGTACGATAAAACCATCGGGGTATTGAATATTGAATCGGATCAATATGCGTTTTTTACGGAAGATGATCGGCAATTCGCGGAAATTTTCGGGCGCTATGTGGCCATCGCCCTGAATGTGCTGGACCTGCTGATGCTGGAACAACGCACCAGCAGCGGCAAACTGGTGCAGGAAATTGCCTGCGAGGTATCCGGGCCTCTTAACGACATGATTTATGATCTGGAGATGGTCAAAGAAGCGAATATGGATAATGCGGCTTTGAGTCAGGCGATAAATACCATACTCGTCAATGCCAATACGGTTCGGAATACCTTTTGGAGCATGTGTACCAGCCCGCAGCAGGTTTTCGGCGCTCACGATGAACGTCGATTACCGCAGGAGGATCCACGCTTGCGGGGAAAACGGATTCTGGTGGCGGATGATCAGGCCAATATTCGTGAGACCATTCACTTTGTATTGACCCACTGCGGCTGCATCGTGGATACGGCCACCGATGGCGCTGACGCTTTGGCCCATCTGGCCGGCCAGCCGCGCTATGATCTGGTGCTTTCCGATATCCGTATGCCCCACAAAAATGGCTATGAGGTTTTTGCCGCAGCGCAAAAAATTGGCCACAATCCACCAGTAATTCTGATGACCGGGTTCGGTTATGATCCGGATCACAGCATCGTGCAGGCCTCTAAGGAAGGGCTCGCGGCGGTATTGTCCAAACCGTTTAAGGTAGAGCGTCTCATGCAGGAAATATTCAAAGCGCTCGCCATTGCATAATATTTAGGTGAATCCTGATGTAACCGTTCACGGGACCATAACCATGATAAATCATAACCGTTCACGGGCCATGCCGATGAACCAGAGTTGCGGCGGTTCTGGCGGAGTACGGCCGGAAATGGTGGCATTTAAATTTGATACCTGTCTCCAGAGCATCCACTGGTAATGCTGTACCAACGACTCCTTGGGGGCAACAGCGGGCGAGACGCCCGCGATCCCAGGAATGGGACCGTAATAACTTCCCGATTAGCATTATCATTGAATACTCCACCACCGGCACAGCCGGTGGCTATATGACGGACAGTGCGCCGGAATCTGCGCACCAGCCGGCATAACGACTATTTGGAAGTTATGATACGTTAAGTTCCTTACTCATTACTTATTGCGGCGCGGCCGCAGGGCGGGCGATATTGGCTGGCTATGCCCTGAACGGTTGTAACATCATTTTGGTAAAGCGGCACATTAACAGGAACACGTGTGATGTTCGGAAAGTAAACTTCTGTGGCTTAGGGGCCGCGCAAAACTAACTTCGCACTTTCCGGCTGGTTCTTTTGGCCGCGGGCTTCGTTGTTCGCTGCTTACAGACCCGCGGGCGGGGTAGGCGCGTCGCTCACACCTCGCCGGCGGCCAAAACTCCCGCGCCGTAAAATATGAATTTATTTTTGCGCGGCCCCTTAAAGGCGCAGTTGCGCTGTTCGACGAGGAGTCGGGGCCGAGTCTTTGAACACACCGTGCTGCTGACGCAGCAGGAGATTCTGGCTTATCGCCTGGCGCACCGTAGCCGCCAGCCCAACGGGATCGAGACCTACTTCCTTGAGTTGTTCCGACCTGCCGGCATGACGGATAAAGCGATCCGGCAAACCCGCACGGGTAATCAGACGGCCATCCAAGCCATTGGTTTGGGCATATTCCAGTACGGCGGACCCAAAGCCGCCAATAACAGAATGATCTTCTACGGTAATAATCGCATGCCCCAATGTTAATATCTCCTGCAGCATGGCTCCATCCAAAGGCTTACAGAATCGGGCATCAATGACGCCAACGGACAAACTTTCATTTTCCAACAGTCTGGCCGCCGCCAGAGCCTGCATGGCCAGCGCACCATACGCGATAATGGTGGCGTCAACACCGGTTTTCAGCACTCGCGATTTACCACCCTGTTTGCCGATGCTCCATGGCACCGGTTCCCCCAGGGGCGCAGCTGGGCAATTATCACGTGGATAGCGAATCTGGATTGGTGTATCCTGGGTTATGGCAAAATCCAAAGCTCCGATCAGATCCTGCTCATCCGATGGCGCCATGAGCACGATTCCAGGCTGGCTGCGCAGAAACGAAAGATCACAAAATCCATGATGCACAGCACCGTCATCCCCCACCAGACCCGCGCGATCACAGCAGAAAATCACCGGCAGTTCCTGCAGACACACTTCCTGAAATATCTGATCAAATGCCCGTTGCAAAAAGGTGCTGTAAACCGCCACGACGGGCCTTAAACCGGATTTCGCCATGCCCGCCGCCATGGCCGTGGCGTGACTTTCGCAAATGCCCGTGTCAAAATATCGATCTGGAAACAGCGGTTTGAGTTTAATCATACCCGTGCCATCCGGCATGGCCGCGGTAATGCCGACAACATGGGCATTTTTCCGACATAGATTGGTCATGGCATCGGCAAAAGCCGCCGTCCAGGACCGCCCGGAGCCCTGATTCATCACCACTCGGCACCCTTCCACCCGGAAGGGTTTAGGGCTATGGAATGTTGTGGGATCCTCGCAGGCCCATTCATAGCCTTTGCCCTTGATGGTCTTAATATGTAAAACCGCCGGGGCGTTGAGACTTTTGAGCTCGTTAAGTTTTTCCATCAGACCGGGCAGATCATGACCGTCTACCGGACCAAAATATTTTAAACCCAAATCTTCAAAAATATGGCCGGGAGCAATGGCGTTTTTCAACCCTTGCTTTACATGCATACCAATATCACAAATCTGCTGTCCGTACGGAATTCGATCCAGGAGTTCCTGCACCCGACGTTTCACTTCATCATAGGTGGTCGTAACACGCAAATGCTCCAGGTATCCGGCAAAAGCCCCCTGCGGCTCGCTGATGCTCATGGAATTATCGTTGAGAATAATGAGCATCTGTCGTTGGAGCGTTCCGGCGTTATTCAACCCTTCAAACGCCACGCCATTGACTATGGAAGCATCACCGACGAAGGCAATTATCCGCGTATCACGATGCAGAAGGGCATCGCCGCGCGCCATGCCCACTGCCGTGCTTACCGCGGTTCCAGCGTGACCAACGCTGAAAAGGTCATACGGACTTTCACTGGGGTCGGGAAAACCGCAGACGCCGCCACTTTTACGCAACGACGCAAAATTTTTATAGCGGCCGGTAATGAGTTTGTGGGGATAGCACTGGTGCCCGACATCCCAAAGCAACCGGTCCCGCGGCATATCGAATACCATGTGCAGCGCCAGAATAATTTCCACAGTACCCAGATTGGGCGCCAGATGGCCGCCATTGGCTCCAACCGTCGTGACAATCGTCTCGCGAATTTCTCCGGCCAATTGGGTCAGCTGATCCACCGACAAGCGTTTAATATCGGCTGGGGATTCAATGCCGTCGAGAAGTCTTTTCATTATGAGATTCTCACAAAACCTTAATACTTCTTCAGCTATACTAATAAATGATATGCGAGCAGACTGGAAAATGAAAGCGCCGCAAGTTCAGGTTGGGAATGGAACCGTAACAACTTCCCGATTGGCATTACCATTGAATACTCCACCACTGGCCAAGCCGGTGGCTATTTGACGAATGGTGCTCCGGAATCTACGCACCAACCGGCGCAACGATTATCTGGAAGTTATGATACATCAGTTCCTTGGAGTTACTGTTGCCGGTTATTACCTGGACTGGCTTCCGTACCGATCATGTGGAGCCATGCCGAGCCTGGATGATTATCGGGTATTATGCGGCGGCCAAATTATGGCACCACAATGACCTGTGGAGCTTGAACCGCAGCCAGTTGCCGCGCCGCCAGAGCCGCTCCATAAGTGGAATATACACCACCCTGCACCAGAAAAAGCGTATGCCCGCCAATCATTTGCGGCACCACAGTAGCCCCAACGCCGCGGGCTTGCAGCCCCGCCACCTGCCGCCATGCGGCGGGGGAATTATTCCAAGCCCCATACTGCAACGCAAAATGATTCATGGACAAACGTAATAATGCGTTTTTGGCCAGTTGCGAATTTGGAAAGGATGCGATCAATTGATCCAGATATTGCCGTGCTCCAGTCCAGTGTCCGGAATTTTGCAGTGAAACGCCAAGGCGGTAAAGCATCCGCTCATCCGGCACCGCCGCCGGATCAATAGCCATAAACTTTTTATAATTTTCCGCCGCCTGATTAAATCGCGCCATGATATAGGATATATCGCCCAGAGCTTTATAGCTTTTGCCCAGTAAATCCGGGCGTTGAGAATGAGCTATGGCGGCCCGATAATCCTGCGCCGCCAATGCTAATTCATCCTGATGCTCTTTAGCAATTGCCGCCAGATAATAGGCCTCCGCAATGTTTTTCCCAGTGGAGTCGGCGGTGATGTAGGAACGGGCGATATCTTCCGCCGAGATAAAATGCCCCTGTTGATAGGCCTGATATCCATTAGATAAACTGGTGGTGGTGCTCATATTATGAGGCATGGGTGTGGCGCAACCGGCCATCAGCCCCAGCGTGGCCACAATGGCCGCGACCGGGCACCATCTTCCCCCCGCATGTTTCCTATGCACCTGTACCGGCTTCCAATTCTCCATCGTCGATAAGTGCCGCTGTTCGCACATCCTTTTGCGCATGCGAGATTCTCCATGAATCCGAGCTGATCTCATCAGGCCTGAACCGTAGTGGCGGTAGCCGGCGCGGGGGCGACTTCTTCAGCGGGTTTATCTGAAGGAACAATGGGGGCACCTTCCTTCAAGCGGGTGGCCTTGCCGGTCAGATCACGCAGATAATAAAGTTTAGCCCGGCGAATATTGCTTTTCCGCCGCACCTCCAGCTTTTCAATTTTCGGAGAATGGACGGGAAAGATACGTTCCACACCTTCATTATTGACAATGCGTCGCACGGTAAACGTACCGTTAATTCCAGTACCTTTACGCGCGATGACGGTTCCGGTGAAGACCTGAATACGCTCTTTATCACCTTCCACAATCCGGCAATGCACATCCACCAGATCACCCACGGCAAACACGGGCGGTTTGGCCAGCAGATGTTTTGATTCCACATGACTAAGCAGAGCATGACGCATAAAGGACTCCTGTTAAAATTATTTTCATCTTCGAATCTATTTAAGCTCGTAAGCTCGACGCACCGAGCCACTAACATTCCTTATCCTGTCGGGGCGGTAATAAGTCCGGTCTACGCCGACCAGTACGCTCCCTGGACTGTTCTCCGCGCCACCGGGCTATGGCCGCATGATCGCCGGAAATCAGAACTTCCGGCACTCCCAGGCCCGCATAGTTCCGCGGACGCGTATAATGCGGGTATTCCAGCCCACCGGCAATTTCTGTATCGGCAACCGCAAACGATTCCGCCGCGGCGCTGGCATGATCGCCTAATACGCCGGGGAGCAGTCGAATCACCGCATCAAGCAGCACCATTGCCGGCAGTTCGCCGCCGGAAAGCACGTAATCTCCGATACTTATTTCCATCGGATCCAGCAGCTGCCGCACCCGCTCATCAAACCCTTCATAATGGCCCGCCACCAGTAACAACCGCGGTCTTTCCGCCAATTGTATGGCCAGGGCCTGATTGAGTTTCCGCCCCTGCGGACACAACAGCACACGGGTGGCCGGAATGCTATCCATGGCATCGATGGATTTTACCGCATCCAACACCGGCTGGCACATCAATACCATACCAGCCCCCCCACCAAAAGGACGATCATCTACTTTGCCATGAGGATCCGTGGTGTAATCCCGCAACTGGTGCAGATGATAGCACGCCAGTTTTTTTTCTCCGGCCCTTTTCAGAATACTGCTGCCGAGCACACCATGAAACATCTCCGGAAACAGCGTGAGAATATCAATGCGCATCATAACTTTATTCTCCGCGCACTGTACTGGAGCACCGGAAAATACCGGATCGAATCAAACCGATGCGGCTGGAGGTATCGCCGCCGTCGAACCCGAATCTGTGGCGTTTTTCAACAACCCCGCCACCGTAGCGCTGGGTAACGCCCCCAGTTTGATCCAGTGCTCCACACGGGCCTTGTTGACCACCACGCGTTTTGCCGGATCCTTGGTAATGGGGTCATAGTAACCCAATTCTTCAATGACCTTGCCATCCCGCGGCGCGCGATGATCCACCGCATTGATGCGCCAAAAGGCGCGATTTTTACGACCAAAACGCTTCAATCGAATCTTGACTGCCACGCGATACCTCGTTTACCTGCCGGCTGTAATTCTCCGATTCGCTCTCATGCACCACGCACCAGAGATCAAATCGAATTTTACCATTACCGCCAGGGCAGAATTCTACATTTCCACCCCCGGCAAACCCTGCATTATATTCGCTGACCCTAAAACGTTCAAGCCGATCAGTTGACTTATATATGCTGGGCGTGGCCAGAAATTTTGGCATTCAAATCGATACGTGTCTCCAGAGCATCCATTGGCAATGCTGTACCAACAGTTTTAAAGGGCAACGGCGGGCGAGACGCCCGCGATCCCAGGATACTTTTTGAATATACAAACTGGTGGCGGCTGTGGGGGCTTTTACGACAATTTATGGCTGCACCCAGCCATACCTTAACTTCTTCCTTCAGGCCCGTGAACAGTTACCGCCACCGCCCCGGCCCGCAGCATAGTTGTTTCGAAATGTACAGTTGATAAACTCCGGCACCCGGCGGTCGCCGCCTCCAGGTCGCGGTGGAAAAGATGTGCTGATCATGTTATACACCCCACCGCCTTTGCCGGCCCGATTGTTCTCAAAGATGCAGTTTCGCACTACCGGAGCAGCGCGGAAGTTCAGCATACCGCCGCCACAACCGGCTCCATGACCGTCGATAATGGCGGCTGGCGTAGTGTGCACGGGCGGCCCTCCACCACCAGCACCGTCCGGTCCGCCGCCATCCCGCCAGTTCAAGCCCGGAGGCCCGCCACGAACCGGAAATCGCGGCCCAAACGCCCGCCCGAAACGGCCTCGACCGTTGAAGCGACCACCCGATCTCCAATCATGTCTCCCGGGATGTTGCATTAACGCATTGCCACCGGTAACGATAAAGCCATCGAGTACAGCTCCGGTGGCTCCTGTAACCACGTGATAGGCGCCGTTACCCTCTAAAATCGTCTTGTTCACAACCCAGTTGCGCTGGCTGAGGCGGGTTTCCGTGCCGACAAAACCACCGTACAGTTTCAGGCCAGGCCGCAGTTGAAAGGTGTCCCGATGCCGGTTACCCGGTGAATATACGCCGCGTGCCACCCAGATTGTCGTCGCACCGCTGCTGATGGCGGACTGCAGGCTGCTATAGGCCGTCGCCCAGCTTGTGCCGCTTTGCCGCCCGCCAATGTGAGCAGCATTGACAAACGTAACGCCAGCGCTATCCGCGGCAGCAGTAATCCGATTGGCGGCCGGACCGAACAGCAGTGTCAGGCACACCAAAATCCAATTGCGCCACAATGGGGTGGATTGGTGCATTTGTCTCAACTCCTCATATTCACGCCGGCGATACCGGCTGCTACCGTGTCACCGGGCGGCATGGCTGCCCCACCGCTCGAATCACCCTGCCTGAACGACCGGTTCAATGCCGCCGGCCCATTTCGTTTCATCTGCCCGCAGCACCCGTTCCACCTGGTTAGTGCGATTGTCTCCACTATCAGTTTCAAATCGATTCTGATGCATTTTCATTAAGTTATCAAGCGGATACGCCCACTGTCCAGCCCCCATTTATGACTCCACTTGTACGTATAAGTTTCGAACATATTAACATTTCTACATCCAAGACTATTTCAAGTCCGGTTGATCGCTGGAACATCCATGGGATATAATCATTTAACGGCCTTTCAGCCTGTGAAAAGCCCAACGAACTAAGCAATAAAATAGTTTACCCTCGCTCAAAAGAAATGCAAATCAATTTTCATCAATAACTTTTGGCTTAATATGGCGAACTTACCTCCGATTCGTCCAATAAATAAATTTGAATTAAAGGATTGGCCAAAATGACTTGGATTACATACCAAATAAGTATGTCAGCGACGCAGGGTCTTTGAATTCCTGCATCAGACCGTCAGCAATCACTTCTCCGGACGGCCTACGCCTTCATTGCTTCCATCAGGTCCGTGAACGGTTACATTATTCGTAACCGTTCACGGTCATGCCGATGAGCCAGAGTTGCGGTGGTTTTGACATAACCCAAAGGGTAGGAATCCCTTGTGGTGCAGGCTTCAAGCCTGCCCAGTAGACCCTTCGTGAACGGTTACAGAATTCATTTCCGGCGGGATAAACCCGCCGGCTCGCACCCTCGTCCCACGTCCCCTGTTACCTGTAACTTGCAACCCCCGGTTTGTCGTTGTGGTGAAACTATTTTGTTTTTATTCATTACTCATTACTCATTGTTCATTGATTGTGGCGCGACCCACGGTCGCGGCTTTATGTAACGGCCCGCAGGCGGGCCGGCTTATCATATAAATCCCACGTTCTACTCATTATTCATTATTCATTGTTCATTGTTCATTACTCATTAGTTAGGAATGGGACCGTAATAACTTCCCGATGGCATTACCATTGAATATTCCACCACCGGCATAGCCGGTGGCTATATGACGGATGGTGCTCCGGAATCCGCGTATCAACCGGTGCAACGATTATTTTGGAAGTTATTATTCGTCAGTTCCTTAATGATCCCGAAATTGCCGACGATAAGCGCTGGGAGACATTTTCAAGGTGCGACGAAATATAGCCGCCATGCCCCGGATATCGCAGAAGCCTGATTGTGTAACCACCTGGTTGACCTTCAGCGAAGTGGTACGCAGCAGCAGCATGGCCCGCTCTAAACGACACCGGCGGATTTCATCGGCGGGGCTTCGTCCCAAGGCGGCCTGAAAGCGCCGTTCCAGAGTACGCCGCGACATGCAGAGGTCCGACGTTAATACCTTGACGTTTAAGCGTTCTCCGACGCCGACTTTCTCACGGATCAGTCGCAGCGCCTGGGCCATTTCCAAATCCTCCATGACGGTGACATCCGTGGAATGGCGGGCCACAATGGGCAGCGGTGGAATTAATATTCTGGAAGCTCTTACACGTTGACCTTGCAGCATCCGATCAAGCAGGGCTGCCGCTTCATAACCGATGCGGTCGCAATCCTGCACGACGCTGGAAAGCGGAGGCGTAGCCAGTTCGCACAAGATGTCATCGTTATCGACGCCCAATACGGCAACCTGCTCCGGAACCTGCAGTCCGATTTCCCGACAGGCGGCCAAAATATGCCGCGCCGGCATATCGTCACTGGCCATAATCGCTATGGGCCGGGGAAGTTCCAGCAACCAGCGGCACAGATTCGGTCTGGCTTTGTCAAAATCAAGGGTATGGGGTACCGCGATGGCGGCGGCCACGGGAAAGCCGGCTTTTTTAACAGCGCTACAAAATCCATTCCGACGTTCCAAGGCCCAGCGATAGCGGCTGGCACCATAGAATGCAAAATTGCGGAACCCTTTATCGAGAAAATGTCGGGCGCCCATTTCCCCGGCCCGCGCGTCGTCGTTACAAACAATGGCAATGCCTTTAATCGGCAGACCCTGATTGACCGCTACCATCGGAATACGCCCGGCTTTAACCAGACATAGATCCGCCTCATAGTTAAGAGTGGTAATTAAACCGTCGTATTTCTGTTTGGACAGGTGCGGCGATCGCGCCGCCGGCATACCCTGATATTCCATAAAGTGCCATGCCGTGTGGGCCTGGCAGTAGCGAATAATACCTCGAACAATATTCCGCTGTGCGCCACCCTGAACGGAGATGTTAATAGCTACTGTATATGGTTTACCCATAGTATTACCAACCTTTCCTGGCGACGGAAGACACCGCTTGAACCGTATTCATAGCTCCACCGGCCACGTCCACCCGCAGTATGCCTGGCTGAGATAATACCGAAAACGTCGGGGACAGACCACAGACCCCGCACGAACATGCGGCACCATATCAGATCATGGCGTGACGGGTTTGCATTCCGTTGAGCCTTGCGAGTTGCAGCGCGGATTCGGCGGTCGTCATCCTCCAGAAGTGCCCAAGGCAGCCAATTGTTGTTTCCGAATCCGAACAGGTGCGGCTCTCCTTCTTTTATCCGTGCTTCGGTTTCAGCGGCCGGGCACAAATTTTTCAGCACGGTAGTAGTTTTGCTGTCGGGGCATTTGATCGGTTTTACGTTATCGTATATTGCACCACCGGCAGAGCCGGTGGTTATGTGATTTTTGTTTTGACATTGCCTTATACTTTACGCGGCTGTTAACTGGACATCGGATCCGGCATTATGCCCTCATAATTAACCTATTTCCGCATCTTTCGATTCTTATCATGCAGCAGCAAGTGCCACATGGAGTATAGTTGGCTTATAGGCGCGGCATATTGGCCAGAAGATGGTTGAATAATTCCGCGGTACCATGTTTCGTCACCCATGGGCGGAGATAATTCAGGTCGAGATCACGCGATTGTTGCACGGCCAGAATATTTTTGACATCGGAAATATCTTTGGGCCGCTTCCCGATCAGTGCCCATCGGAGCTTTGTGATGATCACATCTTCGACAGTGGGAACATAGGTCCAGCGATTGAGAAAGTCGATTCTTAATCGCCGGTTAAATCGCGCCTGGTCGTGGGCGTCTTCGGAAAGCCCGAAGAACTCAATAAGAAATCCTGTTTCGGTGTGGGTTAAAACCCGGCGGGAGGTCAGCGTGATGGATTCAAAAGATGTTTGTGGATCAAGCCGGTAGGCAGGTCCCAGAATAGCGGCGACTGTCGTTGTATCCACGGTTTGCGGCGCAAGCACAAAATCGGCGTCGTTGGTATTTCGCGGAATGCCGTAAAGATTCGTCGCAAGCGACCCGACCAGCATGTAGCCGGCGTTGCGGCCGTTCAGGGCGTCGATGATTTCAGCCGCAACATCCAGAACATTCATTGTTCCTCCTCCCGTTGTCGCGTTTTCGCGAGGCGCTGAAGAAACATTGAATTCAGCGTGGCCGCATCCGCGTGGGGGTGTTGGGATTTCAGTATCGCCAGAATCAAGGCACGATTGAGATCAAATAACTCCAACCCGGCGCGCAGCTTGCGTTCCGGGGACATAGCGCGCGCATTGAGAATTTTGTCGCGTTCAAGGTCATCCATCGGTGTATCGGAATATTGGATCATAGGCATCACGGGCTGCGTGCCCGAACTCCAAAACCGACCGTGAGGTCAAGTAAGAACCTGGACATGAGCAACATTGAGTTTTCCAATACCACCCCAGCCAACAAACCGCGGCGGTGCGCGTCCAGTGTTACCCGCACAAGTTCTAAGTATAGCCCGGCTGTACATATCCGTCATGAATATTTCAGGTTTCTTAAGGATATGGAATCGTAATAACTTTCCGATTGCTATTACCATTGAATACTCCACCACCGACCAAGCCGGTGGTTATTTGACGGACAATGCTCCAGAAGCCAAGCACCAACCAGCGTAACGAATATTTGGAAGTTATTATGCGTCAGTTCCTACGGGCCAGTTGCGCATCCGTGGGGACAATTATTTTCTGTTCTTGTCGGCGTCGCGTAATTGCTTATAAATCTTCCGGCATAGCTTCTGATCACGCCAGCGCTGGAATCGGACGCGTAATGAAACATGGCCAGTGTAGGGGCTGGCCGGTTTTGCATTCTGTTGCGCCTGACGGCTGGCGGCGCGGTTCCGCCGGTCCTCATCTTCCAGAAGTGCCCAGGGCAGCCAATTGTTGTTTCCAAATCCAAACATTTGCGGCTCTCCAACTTTTAGCCGTGCTGCAGTTTCAGAGGCCGGGCACAAATTTCGTCAGCACGGTCGTGGTTTTGCCATCCGTGCGTTTGATTAAACCGGTACCTAAAGCGTAATATTGCTTTTCCCCGGTTGTTACATGCAGGGGAATTGTTTCGCCGGCGACCGCTTCCGTACCGGTGAAAATCAGTTTAGATCGCACCACAAAGCAATGAAAGCTACCATCTGGAACACGCACTATTTTCGCACCGATAATTTTATTTTCAACGATTATTTTCCCGGTCTGCGTAAAGGTCATCGGGCCAGTGGAACCGGAGGTACTCATGGAATACCAGAAACTCCATTGGTAACCCCGCTTCCATAACGCTGTGCGCGGCACCACAACACCTCCAGCTCCTGTCACTTGGATTTTGAAGGATTCCCCTATGGATTGCACCGCTCCAAGAGCTTTAAAATCCGGCGTGGTCCAGCCCGCGGTGTTTCTAATCCATTGCATTTTGCAGTTCACCACACCGTGGTACTTCACGGTAAAGCTACGCCCGGAAACGGCGATAATTTTATCGCCGTATTGTGTGCCATTGGAAACCCGATAACTCCATTGGCAACCAACGGCGGAAGGAAAAATTCGCGGCGCCGCTTGCGCGATACCAGCCGCGGTAAAGGCAAACAACCCAGCGGCTACAGAGATACTTTTCAACCGGAAAATCATGCATTATTTATAAGGCGCCAAAATGAAATCCGCAAATGGCACCGCGGAAGCGTTTACCAGTCAAACACCGTACCGAAAAATGCAATGTTTCAAAGGATGTATTGACGGAAGAAAAACGGCGCCTTATTATCTTCTCTGGACTTTGTGCAATCTTTCACAGTCTTATGGATTAAGACTGATGAGGGCTGGATGAACAAAGTAAAATTAGCCGCGCCGCATGCTCCTGAAAAATAAGGGATTATCGGCGTTTGTTGCCCCAACAGGAATGCGACGCGAACCATGAGTGACAAACCGTTCTTCGTATTTCCAAAATGGTCGAACACCGCGGTACTGGTGGTATTGGCGGTGGGCGCCATATTGCCTATTTATATTGTAGCTCTGGTCTGGTATGGCTGGAGCGCGCGCACTTTGAACGTCGGCTACCGGCCCATTCAACCCGTGCCGTTCAGTCATGCGCTACATGCCGGGATGTTGGGAATGAATTGCGAATATTGTCATACGGATGTGCAGAGGGCGGCGTTTGCGGCCATTCCCCCGACCCAAACCTGCATGAACTGCCATACGCAAATTGCGGCCAACAGCGCCAAACTGCAATGGTTGCGCAACAGTTATGGCACGGGCAATCCCAAATTGGCGGGAATGCCGATTCCATGGAAACAGGTTAATGAACTGCCGGACTATGTTTATTTCAACCATGCGGCACACATTAATGCGGGCATCAGTTGCCTGGTGTGTCATGGGCCGGTCAATCGCATGGAACGGGTATACCAGGCCAAGCCGTTGAGCATGGATTGGTGTCTTGCCTGCCATGAGAACCCCGGCCCGAAACTGCGCCCGCGCGATGAGGTCACCAATTTAAACTGGACCGGAAAAAACAAGGTGAAATTAGCCAAAGACCTTGGCCTGACCGTAGCCACCCTGCCCAAAAATCTGGGCCGGTACCTCATGAAGCGTTATCATATTCCCAGCACTAAACTTTTAACGGATTGTGAGACATGCCACCACTGAAAACGGACAATTTGAGCGGCCAAGAATACTGGCGCAGCCTGGATGAGCTGGCGGATACGCCGGAATTCCGTGAATTTGTAGATCGTGAATTTACCTCGCATGCTTCGGAATTTTTGAATTCCAATCGCCGGCGCTTCCTGAAAATTATGGGGGCCTCGTTTGCTCTGGCGGGTCTGGCGGGGTGCCGCTGGCCCATGGAGACACTGGCCCCCTACGCCCATCGGCCGGCCAATCGCGATCCGGGTACCCCGGTGCAATATACCACCGCTATGGAACTCGGTGGTGTGGGGCAGGGAATGCTGATTACCAGCGTCGACGGCCGCCCCATCAAGGTGGATGGTAACCCCAAACATCCGTTAAATCGCGGCGGCAGTGATGCCTATGGGCAGGCCAGCGTATTAAACGTTTATGATCCTGATCGCAGCCGTTCGGTATTGCAGCGCAACACCCAAGGCTCCCTGGTGGATTCCAACTGGGTTACGTTTGAAGCGTTCTGGAAAGAACAGTATACGGCCTTCAAGAAGACCGGTGGTAAAGGGCTGGCGGTTTTATCCGGCAACTCATCTTCGCCCAGCCTGGCGGATATGCGCCAACGGTTAGACCAGGCGTTTCCGGAATCGCAATGGTTTGAATATGAACCGATTTCTGATGATGCGGCGCGCGAAGGTCTGCGGATGGTGTTCGGGCAAACCGGGCGGGCGGTTCCGGATCTGGCGGCGGCGCAGATCATTGTTTCTTTTGATCAGGATTTTTTCGTTGGGGATCCGCTGGCGGTAAAACTGGGGCGGGATTTTGCGGCAGGCCGGCGCTTAACCAACCCGGACAATGGGGAAAACGCGACGGCCATGAATCGGCTGTATGTGGTGGAATCCACATTCACGATGACCGGATCCATGTCGGAAAATGCCAGGCATCGCATTCCGGTGGCCGCCAAAGATGTTCCGGCGGTGGCATGTCTGCTGGCGAGAGAGCTGAAAAAACGCGGCTTGGCTCTGGACGTTGAAATTCCCACAGCGGGGAATTTAGACCTGGGTGCAGGCGTTAAAACGCTGGAAGTTATGGCCTCGGATCTACTGGCCCATAAAGGCCGCTCGGTGTTGGTGACCGGCCGCCATCAACCGCCTGAACTCCATGGTCTGATTGCGGCCCTCAATGAGGCCCTGGGCAATACGGGGCGCACGGTTACCTATTATCCGGTAATGAATCCCCATCGGCCTGTGCATCTGGCTTCCATGGAGATGCTGGCCGCGGCCATCCGGAAAAAAGAAATTTCCACACTGGTGATTCTGGGCGGCAATCCGGTTTATACCGCGCCGGCGGATATTGATTTCGCCGCGCTGCTTAAGGAAGTCCCCATAACCGTACACCTGGCTGATTACGTGGATGAAACATCCGTGTTGTGCACCTGGCATTTGCCGGAAAGTCATTATCTGGAAAACTGGGGCGATGCGCGGACCTTTGACGGCACCGTCAGCATTGTCCAGCCGATGATCCAGCCGATTTTCGGCGGGCGCAGTGCCGTGGAAGTTATGGCGATTGTCATTGAGGATCCACTGTCAAAAGCCTACGATATTGTGCAGCGAACGCTGGGAATTAAAGCGGCGGAATGGAAATGGAAAAAAGCGCTCTTTGACGGCTATGTTGAAAAAACCACCTGGCAGCCGCTGCATTTGAGCCTGTCAGCGGGGAATCTCAATGGCGCTCTGGCCGCGTTGATAGCCAAGAATGCGGCGGTAAAACTGGACCAACACAATCTGGAAGTTGTTTTCCGCGCCGATTCTAAAGTCTATGACGGTCGATTTGCCAACAACGGATGGTTGCAGGAACTCCCGGCCCCCATGACCCGTTTGACGTGGGATAATGCGGCGCTGATAAATCCGAAAACTGCCCTGGCCATGGGATTAAATCGGCATAAAAGCCAGATTATCCGCCTGAAAGCTGACGGACGGGAACTGGACATCGCGACGTATATGATGCCGGGGCAACCGGAACATTCCATTACTATAGCGTTGGGCTACGGCCGCCGGCATAGCGGTCATGTCGGCAATGGCGTGGGCTTCAATGCCGGAGCCATACGCACCACTGCGACAATGGCCATGGTTTCCGGTGTGACGATGGAAGTAACCGACCAGACGTATCCACTGGCGACTACGCAAGATCACTTTGTCATCAGCACAATCGGGGAGCGGGCGATTGCCGCACGCGTGCCGGATCTCATTCATCAGGGCACCTTTGCGGAATTTCAAAAAGACCCCGGTATGGGCCACAAAAAGTCAACTGCCGTTTCCCTCTGGGATGAACACCATTATGACACCGGCTATCAATGGGGCATGGCTGTGGACCTGACCACCTGTGTAGGATGCGCCAGTTGTGTCATCGCCTGTCAGGCGGAAAACAATATTCCTATAGTAGGCAAGGAACAGGTGCTGTTGGGCCGGGAAATGCAATGGATGCGCATTGACCGTTATTTCCGCGGTCCGGAATCGGAAAATCCGCAGTCGGTCCATGAGCCGATTCTGTGCATGCAATGCGAAAACGCCCCCTGCGAAGCGGTCTGTCCGGTGGGAGCCACCAGCCACAGTGCCGATGGACTGAATATGATGACCTACAACCGCTGTATCGGCACACGTTATTGTGCCAATAACTGTCCGTATAAAGTGCGGCGTTTCAATTTCTTTTCTTACAACAGCGGTACTTTAAATAACCTCTATACCCCCAACATCCTGCGGAAGGGAATGAATCCGCTTTTGGCCTTGCAGAAAAATCCACAGGTTTCCATCCGCGTGCGCGGCGTGATGGAAAAATGTACCTATTGCGTGCAGCGCATTGAAACGGCGCGGGTAGTGGCCGAGCGGCAAAACCGGCCAATTCGAGATGGTGAAATTACCCCGGCTTGCGCCCAGGCCTGCCCGACTCAGGCGCTGGTGTTCGGTGATATTCGGAACCCCAAATGGCGTGTGTCGAAGCTCATGAAGCAGGATCGAATCTACGGCATACTTAACAAGGAACTGTTTACCAAGCCGCGCACACGCTATTTACCCAAGGTTTGGAATCCAAACCCGGAACTCTCTGCGGAACCGCTTTCGCCGCGAGGATTGATGTAACAGACCGCCAAAAAATGTTTTCGGATGGGTCTATAAGTTGTAAAACATGGTGATGATTTGGAAATAATGGCATGACTTCGGTGACAACAACCCAGGCAGGATCCATGAGCGGTGAATTTGACAACACCATGGACGATGGCGTAAGCAAAGCGCCGTTGGTGTTGGGCGAAGCCACCTACCGGGAAATTACGCGGAAGATATGCCGCGTGGCGGAAGCGCCGAAAGCGCCTAAGGCGTGGTATGTGGCCTTTGCTATATCCACCGCCCTGGTGGGAGTTCTGGGGGCTATGGTCACGTATGCCATTGCCACAGGCGTCGGCGTGTGGGGCAATAATTCGCCGGTGTTCTGGGGTTTTCCAATTATTAACTTTGTGTTCTGGGTAGGCTTGGCCCATGCCGGTACATTTATTTCCGCCATTCTATTGTTATTCCGGCAGAAGTGGCGCACCGGCATCAACCGTTTTGCGGAAGCGACGACGGTTTTTGCAGTGGTGTGCGCCGGTTTATTCCCGGCTATTCACGTCGGGCGGCCATGGTTAGCGTATTGGATGTTACCGATTCCCAATGTCATGGGGGTGTGGCCGAACTTTTACAGTCCCCTGTTGTGGGACGCCATTGCCGTCGGTACGTATTCCACCGTATCCACGTTGTTCTGGTATGTAGGCATGATCCCGGACCTGGCGACATTTCGTGATCGCGCCAAGACCCGGCGGCGTCAGTTCATCTATGGAATTCTGGCCATGGGCTGGCGCGGTTCCGCCAGGCATTGGCAATTGTATGAGCGCACCGTGTTGATACTGGCCGGGCTGGCCACCGCCCTGGTGCTGGGTGTGAGTTCCACAGTCAGTACCGATTTCGCGGTTTCTCAGCTTCCCGGATGGCATGAGACGATTTTCCCGCCGTACTTCACGGTTGGAGCCATTTTCAGCGGCTTTGCCCTGGTGTTGGCGCTGGCGATTCCGGCACGTGAATTGTTCGGACTTAAAGACATCATTACCCGGCGGCATCTGGACAATCTGGCCAAAATTACGCTGGTCATGGGATCGATTGTCACTTACATCTACCTGATGGAATTTTTCATCGCCTATTACAGCGGCAATGGTTATGAACAATTCGCGTATCTCACCCGCATCATGGGACCTTATTGGCGCATGGGTTGGTTGATTCTGTTCTGCAATTGTCTGGTGCCGCAGATTTTCTGGTTCAAATTCGCCCGTACGACGTGGTGGCTGGCCTGGCCGGCGGCGGTGTTGTGCCTGGTGGGCATGTGGAGTGAACGCTTTGTGATTATTATCACCATTTTGAACCGCGATTTTTTGCCCAGCGCCTGGCATAATTATTCGCCGACGTATGTGGACTGGCTGACATTCGCCGGCAGCATTGGGTTGTTCTTTACCTTGTTCCTGTTATTCTGCCGCTTTTTGCCCATGATTGCCATGTGCGAAGTGAAGGCCATTCTGCCGCAGGCACACGGGCATGGGCATGAGGATTCCGCGGCCGAAGCCGGACATTAATAATGACATACTATGGTGATTCGTTGAGATGGTAGTTATGAGTACGGCACAAAACATGGAAAAGCCAATGTCGGCACCACGTCTGTATGGTCTGCTGGCGGAATTTTCAGATGTGCAGGCGTTGTTGGATGCCGCAGTGGCTCTGCGCAAGGCGGGCTATAAGCGGTGGGATTGCTATACCCCATTTCCCGTCCATGGCATGGAAAAAGCCATGGGACTGCGTCCCTCCATATTGCCCTGGATAGCATTCACGGGAGCGATGGGCGGGGTGGTGAGTATTTTGGCGCTGGCACCGCTATGTAATGCGTTTCTTTATCCAATGATTTTTTCCGGTAAACCTTACTGGGGCTTGCCGGGACATATACCCATGGCCTTTGCGCTGGGAATTTTAGGCGGCACGGTATTTGTGGTGCACGGCATGTTTGTCCTGGCGCGATTGCCGCAATTTTATCATCCGTTATTGCATTCAGAGCGTTTCCGGCGTGTCACCGATGATGGAATGTTTATCGCGGTGGAAGCGACGGATCCGTCGTACAGCCCATCAGCTACCACGGAATTGTTGAAGAAGCTGGGTGCAACGGCGGTGGAAGAAGTCAGGGACTAAAGTGATGAAAGCCAAAACTCGGAACTTTTATATCATCGGTGATCTGGTGCTGCTGGCCCTGATACCGTTTGCCATTATTGCGGTGCGACGGTATTCATATACTACCACGCCGCGCTTTGCGATTATTCAAGGTATGGATCGCATGCCCTATTTGACACCGGAACGCCGCAGTCCGGTTTTTGCGGATGGTCGGGCCATGCGTCCGCACATTGCCGGAACCATGGCCCAGCAGGATTTCACATTCATTAACATGGCGGAGGCCAGAGCGCATCCGAACAACTGGAAAAAAGACCATGTTGTTATCCGCAGCGGTTTGCAATATGACCGTATTATGCTGGGACAAAAACTGGTCCACGGAACGGGCCAGTTCATTACCAAAATTCCCATTCCCGTAACCCGCCGGCTGGTTTTGCGTGGGCAGGAACAATTCGATATATTCTGCACGCCTTGCCATGGTTTTAACGGTATGGGCAACGGCACCGTGAACCAATACGTCAATAAACTGCGTGCGGCCGGTTCACCCGATGCCGGAAATTGGGTCCAGCCCTCCGACCTGACCGGGCCAGGTGTGGCGTTTATGCCGGACGGCGGGATATTTAATGTTATAACCAACGGTATTGCCGCCATGGCCGCGTACAAGGATCAGATTCCGGTTGTAGATCGGTGGGCCATTGTGGCTTATGTGCGGGCGTTACAGCTGTCCCAGAAAAAAGTTTCGGTCCGCCGTTTGCCTATGTCCGTGCGAAACCGGCTCAAGTCATTGGAGCACAAATAACATGGCCAATAAAATTATACAACTCGGTCCCAAAGATCAATTTTATCTTGATGAACTTGGAAGCCGCATCATGGGCGGAGGCTTAATTGCAGGACTGGCGGCATTGGTCCTTGCGGCAGTATTAGGGGCCGCCATGCACGACGGCTGGCGGCAGTTTCTGTTCAGTTATCTCACGGCGTGGTTGCTGTTTTTTGTCATTTCGGCCAGTGCCCTGCTTTTTGTTCTGGGCCATCATCTGTTTCGCGCCTCTTGGAGCGTAGTGGTGCGGCGTCTGGCGGAGGCCATGAGTTGCAACTTTATTCCGTTGCTGGTGCTGACGATTCCACTGCTGCTGGGTTTTCATAAGATTTTTATCTGGACGCATTACCATTATGTCCACTCGGATCCCAATCTGATCAATAAGATCAGCTATCTCAATATACCGTTCTTCATGGTTCGCAGTGCTATTTATTTCGCGGTTCTCATTGGTTTAAGCCTGTATTTTCGCGGTATGTCGGTAGCCCAGGATCAGGATGGGAGCGTGGCACGGATGCTTAAACTGCGCCAACAGGCCGGATGGGGTTTCCTGGCGGTATTCTGGATCGTCAACTTCGCGGGGGTGGATTATATCATGTCTCTGCAGCCCAAATGGCTCAGCTACATGGAACCGGGTTTTTTCCTGGCCGGAGTCGGCATGGCTATCTATGCCGTACTGCCGTTGGTAGCGATGTGGTTACAACGAAGGGGGCGACTGACGAATTCCATTACCGTTGAGCATTATCATGATCTGGGTAAATGGCTGTATGGGTGGGCTATGTTCTGGGCCTATCTTGGTTTTGCACAGTATATGTTAATCTGGTACGCCAATGTACCCAAAGAAACAACTTTTTTCCTGGTACGCTGTGTCGGCCCCTGGCTTTTCATTACGCTGGCCTTGTTGTTTGGACACTTTATTGTGCCCTTCTTCGGACTCATGTCGCGCCACGTCAAGCGCAATAAAGCGCTGCTGGCCTTCTGGTGCGTATGGTTGTTGTTCTTTGGATATCTGGATCTGTTCTGGCAGGTACAGCCCATTGTCTGGGTAAACACCCATGCCGGCCTGACGGCGATTGTCAACAGCCATGATCCGTACCGTCTGGTTGGAGCGGTGGAAAAAATTGTCTGGAAGCCGCTGCAACCCATGGCTCTGGCACTGGATGTGTTGTGCCTGGTGGGCGTCGGCGGTTTATGGGTGGCCCACACTTTTTATCTGCTGCGTCGCAGTGCGTTAATGCCAATTCGTGATCCGAATTTGGCTGAAGGTTTGGCTTTGGAAAATATGTGAGGTATTTATTATGAGTGACAATCCGTACCATGCTCAACCCAATGTTCCACCACCATCCACAACAACACCACCGGAAGCCTCCGCGGCCGGCAAGCCGGGGTTGCGCGAAGATGTGGATTCACACAACCTGCTGCTGGTTGGATCATTTTTGACCCTGCTGGTGGTAGTTCTGATACTGGCGGTCATCGCTTATTTCCATCACTATCGCCATGTGCTCGAGGCGCAAAAAGAGGCCAGTGTCAGTGCCTGGTCCACAGCGATTCGTCATCGGCAAATCGCTTCCATTCAACCGCATTGGGTAAACCGGAAGCGGCATCAGGCAACCGTTGGTATTGAACTGGCGGAAGATATGGTAGTGGCTCAATACACACCCGGCGCCAAGCCGGTGCTGTTGCCCGCGGCGCCGGAAGCTACTATTTTGCCAACGACCGCCAAAGTTCCACTGCATGTGCTGGGCGCCAAACTCTACGCCAGTCTGGGCTGCATTGGATGCCATACGGTCAAT
Organism: Planctomycetota bacterium; assembly: GCA_023489375.1. Classification (GTDB taxonomy): domain Bacteria; phylum Planctomycetota; class Phycisphaerae; order WQYP01; family WQYP01; genus JAMDCX01. The sequence continues at coordinate 5,638 of JAMDCX010000055.1, read as the reverse complement.
GGCAATCCCGGCGTCGGACCAAGCTGGAAAAATCTCGCGGGCTATCCGCAAAAACTCACGAATGGCAAAACGGTCATTGCCAATTACACATTTTTGCGGACCATGATTTTGCATCCGGGAAAACTGCTGGTGGCAGGTGCCCCGGCCGGCGTCATGCCCGCCACTTATGGCCCCATGTTATCCGGCCCCAAGCATCCGCATGAAACCAAACTTAACGCGATTATCTGGTACATCAATACCCTCAGCAACCGCAGCAGCAAAGCCACGCAACCGCCGGTTCCGGATAAATAACCATCTCGGGGCACGGGGACGGTTGCGAGCCCCATGGCCGCAACCATAGCTTGGGCCTTGGGATATAATGCTTGCGAACCGTAGCCTGTATCAACTATCTTTGGCCCATTGTGAAGAATCGTGTTGTTATTCAATCCACGGCTGTGGTAACGCCACTGGGGTACAACCCGGAGATGGTGTGGGCGGCGATCCGGTCGGATCAAAGACTTACGGATCGTGGCATGATTTCCGGGGAGGAGTTGGCAATTCTTCGCCATGAGGCCACAACTCAAGCCGCGGCATCCGGTTTTGCGTTTTTCGGTGATACAGGCGCACCGCCGGCGGAACCGAACGAACTGTGCCGCGGGGATACGAGGTACGGCGTAAATGGCGAGGATGACTTTACAGTTCCTGAAACCGGCAAGTTGGATCGCTCGCTGGAACTTGGTTCTATAGCCTGTCTGCAGGCCTTAAACCGGGCCGGATGGTCGGCGGACATTTGCGCTCAACCTGATACTGCGCTTATCGTCGCTACCAGCAAGGGGCCTGTTTTGCATGTGCTAGAAGCGTGCGCCGCTCTAAAAAACGGCCCGGAAAATATGCCGCCGCATTTGGCGTGGCATGTGGCCATGGGGCCGTGTGCGTTGCAGACAGCACTTTCCGATATGATCCATCCGGGCGGATCGGCGCAAACCCACGTTGCCGCATGTGCCGGATCATTCATGGCGTTACATCATGCGTGGCGTGCCATTCGCGAGGGAGAATGTAAACGGGCCATTGTGGTTGCCGCGGATGCGTCGCTTCATCCTGTTTTTGAGCATAGTTTCGAAAATCTGGGCGTTTTGGCCCAACCGGAAGCAGACGGTAAACGCCGATGTCAACCGTTTTCCGCAGCGGGGAACGGCTTTTTTATTACAGAAGCCGCGGCCGCCATTTGTCTGGAATCAGGAGATTCTGGAAAACTGGAGGTGGCACATTGCTGGATCGGGGCGGATGCAACGCATTTACTGGCCATTGATCCGCAAGCCCATTCTCTCACCCGCGGGCTGCAAGCATGTGCGGCCGGAGAACCGGTCACATTTGTTCATGCCCATGCGGCCGGTACGCAACATGACCAGGTGGAATTGGCGGCTATTCAGCGTGCCTGCGGCACAGAACCGGCGGTATTTTCCCATAAGCGCTGGATGGGCCACACGCTGGGAGCGTCGGGAATGGTGGGAGTGGTAATTTCTGCACTTTGTCATCAAAAATCCAGTCTTCCGGATGGCCAGTGGATTTCAACACCCGCACGCAGTATTACCGTCGGGCAGGGCTTTGGCGGGCATATTGGCATGTGTGTGTTGACCGGATAGCCGGGCAGATCAGGTCACGTGTGGTCCGCAGTTTTACTGGAGTCTGTGCCATGTATAACGTAACCGATCGTATGGCGGAGCATTGAACAGGATCGGGCGTTGGCCCCCGCGTGACGATGCGGGGGCTCGCCTCTCACATGGCCATGCCGGTGGTTCTTGTCCATCCTGAAATTTAAAATTTCAAATTCACCACACGGCGGGATGGGCCTTCAACCTTTTATACCCGTGGTGGTAATGCCGCGTAGGAAAGAGCGCTGGGCAACAAAAAATAAAATCACGACCGGTAAAATAATCAGAACACTGGCGGCCATAAGCAGGTTCCACTGGCTGCCGCCCAACTGGGATTCAAACGCCTCCAAGCCCAGAGCCAGTGTGAACTGGTGCGAATGTTGGAGATAAACCAGCGGTCCGAGAAAATCATTCCAGACTCCGAGAAAAGCAAAAAGCGCCACTGCACTGATCGCCGGTTGGGAAAGCGGAAGAATAATACGCACAAATATGCCCAATTCTGAACAACCATCCATTCGTGCCGCTTCCGACAGTTCATCCGGAATGGTCATAAAAAATTGCCGCAGCATGAAAATACTGAAGGCTGAGCCAAACCAGTAAGGTACCCACAGCGGGCGGAACGTTCCCAGCCATGCTATTCCGGTGTGATCGCCCAGCCATTTGAAGATAATAAACATGGATACCATAGTTACTGGAAACGGAATCATCATGGTAGATAACATCAAGCCGAATAACAGCCCGCGCCCACGGAATCGTATCTTGGCAAATCCATAGGCCACCAGGGCGCTGGAAATAGTGGTTCCAAGCACCACGAGCACGGCAATAGTCAGACTGTTGCGTGCCCAGAGCAGCATGTGGTATTGCCGCTGCGTAAAAAGATGGATGTAATTCTGCCAGCGGAAGGGAATGGGAATCAAAGCTGGTGGGTAACGCGTGGCGCTGACTTCATTTTTGAAACTTGTATCGAGCATCCACAGGAACGGAATCAAGGCCATAAGCGAGGCCAGAATCAGCACCACGTGGTGACCCAACCAAGCCAGGATCGGCCGTCTCCGCGTGCTGGAACGATCCAGTGTGCGTACAGTAATGCTGGAATTGTCCGCTGCGTCCCGCTGGCCGGATATACGATGGTTTAAAAGTTGCATACTCTAAATCACTTTCCCTGATAATGAACCCAGTGACGGCTGCTCCAGAATGCAATGGCCGTCAAAAACAACACGATCAACAATTCCACCCAGGCCATGGCACTGGCATATCCCATGTGTAAAAAACTGAACGCATTATCATACAGATACATGGTCAACAGATATGTGGCACGGTCGGGTCCGCCCTGAGTCATCACATAAGGCACCGTAAAATTTTGTACCACTCCGATGATCGCCATGATCAGATTAAAGAATATGATCGGAGAAATTCCCGGCAAGGTGACATGCCAGATTTGACGTACCAGGCCAGCCCCATCAATTTCCGCAGATTCATACATCTCCGCTGGCACATTTTGCAAGCCCGCCAGATAGATAACAATAGTATTTCCCAATCCCCAGAAACTCATGATAGCCAGAGCCGGCATGGCCCACTGGGTTGTGGTCAACCACCCCGGAGGATGCACTACGCCCAGATAACGCAGAAGAGTGTTGATGAATCCTAAACGGGTATTAAACAACCACAACCAAACCATGGACGAGGCCACCAGAGGCACCAGCGACGGCAAAAAAATAATCGCCCGATAAATGGTTATTCCACGAATACGACTATTGAGCAATAAAGCCGCACCAATAGCTATAACCATTCCCGCGGGTAATGTCAGCAGCGCATAATAACCCGTATTGCGCAATGTCTCCCAGAACACGGAATCATGCCACATGGCGCGGTAGTTATGTAAGCCGACAAATACCGGCGGTTGCAGCAGCGGATAGCTGCAGAAACTTAAATAAAGGGACAGTCCAATCGGCAAAACCATAAATACCGTAAAACCAATGAGCCACGGAGAAAGGAAAGCCATCCCCTTGGTCATCTGTTTAATTTCGCTTCGCCAATGAACCATTCAACGAGTTCCTCTATTCCAAAGCCGCTTCCTGCCGCCATAACCATCATTCGGCATGATTATCGTTCCTCCCGCCGTAACCGCTGTGCGTGTTCGTAGCTGTCGTATTCCCTCTGCAGGCGATGTTGCGCTTTGCGCAAAGCCCTGGTTGGCGTTCGCTCCAGCAGGGCCACCGCCTGCGCTTCGGCATTCAATTCATTAGCCACCTGGGGCATAATTGGAAGATGCGGCAAGCCGCGGGCATTCGGGCTTTCGGAGAGCATTTGAAAGACCTTGATGTAAGGATTGGGATTATGTTCAATAAAGCTTTTACTGACCTTCCGCAAGGGTGAGTTTTTGCTCATCATATCGCACAGATGCTCCATAACCGGTTGCCGCTGAAGATAGGCCATAAACGTGAAGGCCTGTTGGACATGTTTGGCGCCATGCGGAATAACCAGTGCGTCGAATCCGCAGTATGAAACATTTTTTAATCCCGGTACCGCCGTTGGAAAAGGAGCTACGGCCCAGCCATAATTCTGCCTACGCTGTTCCAAAGGCATGGTCAGGGCTTCAGATTCGGGCCATCGCAGGGTGGAAAACTTTTTATTATAAGTATAAATATAGTTGGCCATCCAGGGTCCCTGCTGTTCCATGACCAGAGAACCAGAGAGAAAAGGATTTTCTGCCGAATCAAAATTTCCCTGTTCTGAGGAAAACGAATTGATGACCTCAGGCCCTAACCACTTGGAATAACTGGCGATCCAGCGAAAAGCCGCAATATCCTGCGGGCTGGTAAGGGTGAATTGATGGGTTTTGGCATTCCATATATGCCCGCCGAACCAGAAAAACACTTCCGGATAATACCAGCCCGGTTCCGTGGGCAGAAAACCGGCGCGTCGTAAATGACCATGCGGGCCGAACCTGGTAAGCACGCGTGCATACGCCTTTAACTGCTGAATAGTTTGCGGCGCGGCATTGGGATTCAGTCCCGCTGCACGTAACCTGGCCGCATCCTTCCGGAAAATAAGTTTGTTATAAAATAAGGCAATGTCGGCCGGAGTGCTGATCAACGCATAGAGTTGTCCGTGATAATGGCACCCCCGCCAATAGACTTTTTGATACGTTTGTCGCGTGATGCCATATTCCCTCGCTAATTTTCCCAACGGAGTCAACGCTCCCAAAGATGCAAATGGCGCAATATCGCTGTCCCATAATCCCGCGATATCCGGCGGCACTCCCGCCGCCGTGGCGACCAGAGTCTTTTTATCAATATCCGCCATCGATACAAATTCGACATAAATATGTTTTCTCCGGCCTTCACCGGCATTAAATTCATCCACAATGCTCTGCATCTGCCGCTCTTCAGGACCAGTCCATTTATCCCAGTAGGTCACTCGAATACAGCCGGCGGGCACACGGACCTGCCGCCGCGGGCCGAAAAATAGAATAGCCAGCGCTGGAACCAGCAGTATCACGAAGCCGAGATGTTTCAGCATTCGCTTCAAGGCAAACCTCAATACCTACCAGATAAGTAATTATAGCCATGAATATAATATATTCGTAACCATTCACAGACCACTAACCGCGAAATATCATAATGCAAATGAATAATAAGGGGTCGCGCAAAAATAAATTCCTATTTTACGGCGCGGCAGTTTTGGCCGCCGGCGAGGCGTGAGCGACGCGCATACCCCGCCCGCGGGTCTGTAAGGATCGAACAACGAAGCCCGCGGCCAAAAGAACCTGCCGGAAAGTGCGAAGTTGTTTTTGCGCGGCCCCTAAGTAATGAATAGAACATAGGAGTTAGGAGTTAAAAAATATCGCGAGCCGGTGGGGTTATCCCACCGGATATGTATAGAGGTAGGAAAGTCCGCTTTTATTGCGGACTGGCCCTCCCTCCGAACCGGACGTGCGGATTTACCGCATCCGGCTCTCCGGTTAATGGGCCCCCTTCAGGGACTGACACACGAGTTGATGGGCC
>JAMDCX010000089.1 GCA_023489375.1 Planctomycetota bacterium | reverse complement strand
AATTGGCTTCATCGGAGATTCCATCGGGCGATCCCGCACCAGGACGCTTCATAACTACTTCTGGCGATCAGAGTCGCTTAGGTTACAGCGGAAGTCGCCGGGCAGGATCCTTGTGAACCAGTTGATTCCGGGCGAATCAGGTTGCCGGAATTTATTGTTGCATCTTTAACGCATCTTTTCTACACATCTATATATCCTTATCTCTTGGGCTTATCCTTAAACTTTTCATGTTCTGTTATAATACATATATCTACCTGTATCATGTTTCTCCGTGAACGCCTCCCAGCGCCTCTACCTCCGCCACACCGGATTCTATCGGCACCCGCTTACCTCCCACCGCGGTCTGAGTCCTCGGCACTTTGTTATCTCCCACCGGCACCTTGGACCTCGGTACCTTGTTACCTCCCACCGCCGATACCCCGCCGACACCGTGCCGCCTCCGACGGCGAGGCTTCTTCTGCCTCTTATCCTGGAACACCTTAGCACACTCAAACTTCTCCTCCGTCCGGCAACAATGCTGTAGTCCCTTCGCTATCTTCCGCATCACCGCCGTCACCGCCTTCCCTTTCTTCCCTCCATCCCGCGATACTTTCGCCTCGTACCACTGTAACCCCGTTCTCCGTTGTGGTGAAACCATTTTGTTTTTATTCATTACTCCTTACTCATTGATCACAGAGCGACTCTCGTCGCGGCTTTATATGGCTGCGGGAATAATAGAAAAAATTAAAGAACATTGGAGTAAACAGCAGAGATATGTTTATAATGGTAGCGCTTATCGGTCATTGGCTGGACCGGTTCGGACAACCCTTCGCGTGCTGGGTGTTCCAGGTGGCGGGGGGACAAGGATGTCCCTGAAGAGGCGGCATGGAATTGGCTGCGGTGTGTACCTGTTATTTAGGCATCATCTTCCTGATTGATTCAGGCGCATCCGTGCTGCGGAAGGCCGGGGAAAATTCAATTTTCACATTACCATGGAGGAGCGATGATGGCCGGCAGGCATAACAAAATCAACTGGCCTACGCGCATCGCCTGGGCCAAGCCGCGCTCCAGGGCCATCTCTGGATCGCTACCAGATGCGGGGGCGGCTCCCAAGCGATGTTTCTCCGTAGCCTTAAGCCCGATATCCTTGACGTTGGATCAACTGATGCTGATTGCCACCATGGCGTTGCTGGGTTTTGGATTACTCATGACACAAAGCGCTAACGCTCGCATTGGCCGCTTTATCCATGACTGGCCGCTCCGGTTGGTGATGAATGTAGAAGCTATTCATGCGGTGCTGGCCATCGCACTGCTGGCATTTTTATGGCGACTGGATTATCGGCGTCTGCTGGGAAACAGTCTGATACGATCCGTGCCCACCGTGTTAATGGCGGCCAGTATGGTTTTTCTGGCTCTGGTACTGACCCGATTGGGCACCGATATTAACGGTGCCAAACGCTGGTTGCTGCTGCGTATTGGTTCCCATGCCTTGAGCTTTGAACCGTCCGAATTGGCGAAATGGTCGCTGGTATTATTTATCAGCTCCTATGCGGTCCATCGTGGTGAACAGATTCGCAGTTTCTGGAAAGGTTTTGTACCGCTGATGATGGTGGTTGGGGCGACCAGTGCTCTGATTCTTAAAGAGGATTTTGGAACCGCCGCCTTGGTTGCGGGCATAGCGGCCTTGCTGATGCTCATGGCGGGGTGCCGCTGGTGGCACCTGGCGATACTCGTGCCGCCGGTGCTGGTGGTACTTTATTTTGCAGTCTGGCATGTGCCCTACCGTCGCGAACGCCTGTTGATTTTTATGCATCCTCACATGGATCCAAAAGGAGCGGGATACAATCCAATTCAATCGCTGTTATCTTTCGCCAGTGGGGGCTTCTGGGGCCGGGGCTTGGGAAATGGCATACAAAAAATGGGCTATTTACCGGAAGACAACACTGATTTTATTTTCAGTTTGATTGCTGAGGAACTCGGATTTTTTGGGTGCATCGTGGTGATTCTGCTTTATTTAACCCTTGTCTTTTCCGGATGGCAGGTCATGCATCGATCACAGGATATGTTTGGAAAGCTCCTGGCCTTTGGTTGTACCGCGGTGATTGCCTTGCAGGCGGCCATGAATATCGCTGTGGTTACTGTTACTGTGCCCACAAAAGGTATCGCCTTGCCGCTGATTTCCTCGGGCGGTACGGGCTGGATATTGACGGCGGGAGCCATTGGGTTGGTGATGAGTGTGGAAAGAATCAACCGTCTGAAGTATGCGGAGAATAATTCCCGGCAACCCCTCATCGCCGGAACTCCCTGGCCAGTACGTCAGGAGACACAGGATTCGGCTTCGCGGAGTGGCGTATGAAGATGGTGGCCGCAACTTCCAGTGTGCCCATGGACGCCCTCCATAGAGTGTCCGGCGAAGCGCTATCCAATGCAGGAACCACGGAAAAAACGGTCTACATCATCATGGCCGGGGGAGGAACGGGGGGGCATATTTATCCTGGATTGGCCGTACTGGAAGCTCTGCAACCCTCTTTAATCAACCTGCGCCGACCGGTCAAAATCATCTGGGCGGCGACACCCAGACCAATAGATCAGCGACTTCTGGGCTCATTTGATTTTATTCGCCAGAGCATACGCCCATGGAACTCTAATCCGTTTCGCTGGCCGGGGTTTTATGTGGCCTGGCATCAGACGTGTCATTATTGGCAGGGCTTTTTTTCAGAACACCAAGTGGCGGCGGTTCTGGCATTGGGCGGATATGCCGCCGGGGCAGTTGCCTACGAAGCAGCCCGAAGGAAAATTCCGGTTGGATTACTGAATCCCGATGCTTTGGCGGGCCGGGCGAACCGGTTCCTGATGGGCCGGGCAGACGCCATTTTCACACAATGGCCGTTGGACAGCAAAACGAATCACCGTTTTGTTTCGCGAACGCAAGTAGTAGGCTGTCCGGTCCGCCGGACGATGGTCCCCATACCCCGAACGACTGCCGCCACACGGTTGGCTTTACATTCCGACTGTAAAACGCTGGTTATTACGGGGGCATCGCTGGGGGCACAGACCATTAACCGGGCGATAGCGTTATTACTTGCTGATCCGGAAATACAGCAATTTTTGAATACCACAGGTGGCTCCCGCTGGCAGATTCTACACCTGGCGGGCCTGGAACATGCTGCGGAGCTGCGGGCACACGCGGATCGTTTGACCACTATTCCATGGAAAGTGCTGGATTATTGTGATGACATGGCCGCGGTCTGGTCGATGGCGGATCTGGCCATTACCCGTGCGGGTGCCGGTACGTGTGCGGAATTGGCTTGTATGGGCGTACCGGCCATTCTGATGCCATATCCATTCCATAAGGATCGGCATCAGGAAGCCAATGCGGAGATTCTTGCTGTCGCCGGGGCTGCGGTTATTGTACACGATGCTAAAAATGACACTCACAATGCCGCCGCTCTTAAATCCATGTTGCTGCGCTTGCTTTCTGAACCGGATCGTCTGGCCGATATGGCCATGGCGGCGCGGTTGCAAGCCAGACCGCAGGCCGCACAGGCAGTGGCCCGATGGCTGCTGGAACAAATACAACTTCAGTGTGGAGAAACAAAATGAATCGGAGAAACCTGGAGTATCACAGGGTATACCGGCTCAAGAAAGTGGCGTCGTTGCGACAGGAGGACAGAATATGGTAACGCTTACCAGCAGCCAACCACGTGAGGACACGCGACGGATACCACAGCGTGAGAGTGCCGGTGCGTCAGATTTGGCGGCAACGGCGGGAGATAACATCGCCCCAGAGGATTTCCGCGGTCGCCGCGTACATTTTATCGGTATCGGCGGCAGCGGCATGTGCGGTCTGGCGCAGATGCTCAAACAGATGGGAGCCAATGTTTCCGGGTCGGATAAAACCCAATCGGCGGCTACGGACAAGTTAGTGGCGCTGGGCGTTAAAGTTGGCTATCAGCAGACGGCTGAGAGTTTTCCCCAGGATGCCGAATATGTTGTGTATTCCGCGGCTATCCGCCCGGATCATCCGGAATTGTGTTCCGCGCAATGTGCGGGTGCCAGGATTTTCAAATACGCCCAGACCCTGGGCCGGGTTATGCAGATTAAAAACGGCATCGCTATTGCCGGTACGCACGGCAAATCAACAACCACCTCCATGGTGGCGTATATTTTGCTGCGGGCAGGTATAGACCCATCATATATTATAGGAGCCAGCAGCCGCCAATTGAACGGTTCCGCGCATGGGGGGACGGGAAAATACTTTGTCGCCGAGGCTTGTGAATATGATCGCAGTTTTCTCAATTTACATCCGCGCCTGGCAGCGGTGCTGAATGTAGAGCCGGATCATCTGGATTATTACCACGACCTGCGGGACATTACCCAGGCCTTCGGACAATTCATAGCTCAGGTTGAGCCCGGGGGAGTGATCATCACCAACGGAGAAAATGCGGCCTGTATGGAAGCGGCGCGCGCGGCCCGGGCGCCAGTGGAAACCTATGGCCTGACCGGTTCACCGGACTGGCTGGCGACGGAAATCCAATCCGACCATGGAAAAATTTCATACACGGTGTCGTATCAGGGCCGTTTCCTTGGCCGGTTGGCACTGTGCATTCCAGGAAGGCACAATATAGGCAACAGTATGGTGGCCGCCGCTATTGCCCGCCATTGCGAAATTCCCTGGGAGGTGATTGTCTCCGCGATAGAGGAATTCAGCGGCGCGGATCGCCGCAGCGAATTATTGGGGCAAATAAATGGTATTACCGTTCTTGATGATTACGCCCATCACCCCACGGAAATTCGCTCTACGCTTTCCGGTCTGCGGGAGTTATATCAACCACGGCGGCTGATTTGCGTATTTCAGCCCCATCAGCACAGCCGCACCCGGTGTTTAATGGATGAGTTTGCCGCCAGTTTTTCTGATGCGGATTTAGTAATTGTTCCGGATATTTATTTTGCACGTGATACCGAAGCTGACCGGCAGGCGGTCCATGCACAAAATCTGGTGAACCGGATTGTAGCCAATGGCCGATTAAGTCGTTATATACCGACTTTCCCGGCGGTGGTGGCGGCGCTGCGGGCGGAATTGCAATCCGGTGATCTGGTGGTGTCCATGGGTGCCGGCCCGGTTTGGGAAATAACACATGAATTGGTATGCCGACTTCAAGAGCATTGTTCGCACTGATGTGCCTCTGGCCCCATTAACATGGTTTCGACTGGGCGGGCCGGCGCGCTACTTTGTAGAACCGCGCAGCCGGGAGGAACTGGTGGCGGTGGTGCGGCGACTGCACGAAAATAATATCCCGATGTTTGTGCTCGGTGGCGGCGCCAACCTGCTGATACGAGATCAGGGAGTGGATGGGGCGGTAATTTCTCTGTCCAACTCTGTGTTCCAGAATGTAGTTATCGAGGGACGCCTGGTGCGTGTCGGTGCGGGTATGGATGTGTTGAAACTGGTACTGCATCTGGCCAAACTGGGGCTGGCGGGGCTGGAATGCCAGGCCGGTATTCCAGGAACAGTCGGCGGCGAAATTCGGATGAACGCGGGCGGAGCCTTTGGAAACATCGGTTCCGCGGTAGCGGAGGTAACGGTAATGGATTCTTATGGCGGTATATTGACACGCCGTCGTGATGATCTGGTTTTCGAGTATCGCCGAAGCAATATCAACGCTAAATTTATTCTGGAGGCCCTCTTTGAATTAACTCCGGAAAATCCTGATCGCCTCGCACAGCGGGTCAAGGAAATATGGATGTACAAACGCAACACGCAACCGCTGCGGGACAACAGTGCCGGGTGTATTTTCCGCAATCCTGACGGGTTGTCGGCGGGAAAACTTATCGATGAAGTTGGTTTGAAGGGGCATCGAATCGGTGGCGCTGAAATTTCCGTGCAACACGCTAACTTTATCATTGCCCACCATGGTGCCTCCAGCGCGGATGTGCTGGCCTTAATGGAACTGGTGCGGCAAAAAGTTCGGGAACACAAAGGAATTACCTTGGAAAGTGAAGTAGTCATCTGGTAAAAAGTCAGAGCCTGTTATTCCGTTTTCCCGGACGCCGGCCTTCAATCCGTGCGGCGGAATAATGGCGTAGCTGGCCGTTGACTTCAGGAGATTGCGATGAATACACATCTGAAACCGTTGCATATTACATTGCTGGCAGGCGGTATATCGCGGGAACGCGATATTTCACTGGCCAGCGGGGCCCAAATCGCCGCTGCATTACGTCGCTGCGGACACCATGTGGTGGAGGCTGATATTGGCCCGGATAATCTGGCGGCTTTGGATTATCGCCCCTGCGATCTGGTCTTTCCCGCTTTGCACGGAACCTTCGGCGAAGACGGCCAATTACAGGAAATTCTGGAGGCCCGCGATCTGGCGTATGTCGGGTCCGGGCCGGCGGCCTCCAGATTGGCTATGGACAAGGCGGAGGCGAAAAATGTCCTGGCCGAAAACTGTATTGCCACGCCCAACTGGCAGGTGGTCAGCGCCAACAAATATAAGGACAGCTGGACGCCGCGCAGCGGCATTGGCTATCCTTGTGTAATTAAACCGATTTCCGATGGCAGCTCGGTGGCGTGTCGTATTTGCAACGATATTACAGAAGCGCGCGCCCATCTGGAGGAAAACCTGCCGCAATATGGCGCCATGCTGGTGGAAAAATTCATTGTCGGTCCGGAATTAACGGTTGGCATTCTGGATGGTCAGACCTTGCCGATCATACAAATACGCCCCGCCACCGCCTTTTATGATTATCAGGCCAAGTATCAACGCGATGATACGGAATATCTCTTTGACCTCAGCCTGCCTCCCGCTTTATTGGAAAAAGTCGCCTCCATGGCCTCCAAAACGTACAATTGTATAGGTTCCCGCCACCTGGCGCGGGTGGATGTGATGGTGGATCAGAGGAGCATGGAGCCTATGGTGCTGGAACTCAACAGTTTGCCGGGATTTACCAGCCATTCTCTGGTGCCCAAGGCCGCCGCACGCGCGGGTATTCCATTTGATGAACTCTGCGACCGTCTGGCGTGCATGGCGGTTAGGGACCACGCGGCAGAGACGATATAATGCCCTCCGGACAAAGTATAAGGCTTTGGAAAATACATGGCCAAAACTCGCTTCAGATCATTCTATCATCGCCCATGGGATATTCCCTTTGTACGCAGAATGTTGATGCTGTGCGTGGTCCTGTTGACCGTGGCCCTGCTGGTGGAAGGTTTTTCCCGTCTGAATGTTTATGGCCAGCTGCTGATGGCCCAGAGGGCACAAAAAAGTCCACTTAAACGTATCGTGCTCGTTGCCGCTCCGCCCTGGCTGGCCACACCTATTCTTAATTCTCTGGCGGCTCAAGCCGTACAATACACCATTTTTAATAAGCAGCATCCGAAATACGCCGCCGAAATTCGCAATCCACTCGATGGGCGAATTTTACAAATTCTGGCGCAGCATTTTACCCACGACCAGGCCCAGGGCTTCAATGCCTGGATTAAACGCGTATCCTATGTTCGGCGGGTTTGGCTTCCCCATGAACAAATTATTGAAATCGCCTGTCAATATCGCCGCCCCGCAGGCTTGGTTTCAGCCCATGGCGAATATTATCTCATCAGTCCACATGCCATTCGACTTCCCGGTGTATATACTATCCTGGATTTACCCGTCTTAAACTGGTTGATGCGAATCAGTGGGGTTAAGGTATCCATCCCCGCGCCGGGAAAGCCATTTTCCTCCCCCGGTATTGCTCTGGGGCTGAAGATGATTGCGTTATTGTCTGGCCAACCTTATGCCGGTCAAATTCAATCTATTGATTTGGCTAATATGTACGCCGATGTGCCGCCAACAACCCCCAAAATTATTCTCAAGACACGTTTTGGCACTTCCATTTATTGGGGCCTGCCACCCGGACAGGAAGGCTTTTACGAGGTTCCCGCCGCCCGCAAGTTACAGTTACTCGATGAAGTTTACCAGCAGTATCACCGCATTGACGCCGGAAGAGCCTATCTTGATGTTCGTTCCGATGAAGTGTTGGTGCCTCGACCACCTCCGCCGACTACAGGTCCGTCCCCATAACGGTCGGCTTGGTCACCAGGAAGCTCCAGACATAACCGTTTACGGCCTGGCCACCAATGTCGCCCCCCTCTTGGCCAACTTTTACAGGGGACGGGTTACAGTGGACAGGTTTGGCGTGGTATGTACGCTCAATATCCAAAGAATAATGAGTAATGAAACGGCCTGACGGCCTTAATGAGACGTTACGCTACGCTCCACTTAATATTGAACCGCAAAGGCGCAAAGAACGCAAAGATAATTGGTTATTGATCATTGTTTTTTTACAACAGAGGAAGCGGAGGAACGCAGATGTAACTACCCCCAATAATTGATAACCTGTAACCTCTTCTGGCAAAGTCAAGCGAGTGAAAACAAGGGGATGTCTTAGCCACTATCCAAGCAGCGGACGCGGCTTTTGCCAGCCCCCCTTATGGGGCTGGCAAAAACTTGTTGTGCCAACTGCCACCTTCCGCTCCACTTCCTTCAGCGATCACTTTTCCAGAATCGCCTTCCTCGAACCCTTCGCCCTCGAATCTACAACCTCCGTTACTCGTTGTTCGTTGTTCGTTGAGTTATTGTGTCATTGTGGTGGAATTGTTTTGTTTATATTCATTATTCATTTGGCGGTCAACAAGATAACGCCGGGTTATTACTACGAACCTCGGAAATGTTGGTTGTCATGCTGTGAACTATTACCGTTTTTGCCTTTGTTGTTAACTGGACTGCAGTGGTACCGAGGCTATCAGCAATCGACATTACTTGCCATCGGCGATGGGTATTGTTATCTGGAATTCGGCGCCGCCACCGTCGCGGTTACGGGCGGTGATAGTACCATGGTGAAGTTGGATGATGGCTTTGCAGATAGCAAGGCCGAGTCCCAGTCCGTGCTGAGATGTGGAGGACGATCCGCGGAAAAACTTTTCAAATATTCTCTGTGTGTCATGAACCGGCAGGCCCGGGCCGCGGTCCATAACGCGAATAAGCACTGAATCGATGCGGGCCATGGCGTTGATTTCAATGGGCGTTTGTACCGGAGCGTGCGTCAGAGCGTTTTCGATCAGATTAAACAGGACTTGCTCTATAAGTACCGGATCACCGGAAACCGCTGGAAGCGATTCTGGGATCACAACTTGAAAAGCACGGTGCTGATCATTGTTTCGCCAGCGCTCAACAGCGGACACGATTACCTCCCGCAATTCCACAGGTTCTTTGTGAATAACAGGATTGCTGGATTCCAGTCGCGTCATTTCCAGCAATTTTTCAATAAGACCCTCCAGGCGTTGCGATTCATGGGAAATGATGGTCAGCAGTTCATCGCGAGTTTCGGCGGACATGGAGGATCCGGTTTGAAGAAGGCTGCCGGCGCAACCGGTGATAGCGGCCAGCGGCGTGCGCAGGTCATGAGACACAGCAGATAAAAGTGTATTGCGGAGTACTTCAAGTCTGGTACGTTCCCAGGCGCGGTGGGATTCCTCGGAAAGCATCATACGCTCCAGGGCTACGGCAATCTGAGCGGTAAAGGCTTCAAGTGTGCTTAAATCATCGGGGTACGTGAATTGGGTCGGGTCTGATGGAACCACACACAAAGCGCCGAGTGTTGATTTAACACCTTTCAAAGGCAGATAAATGGCTTTGGCGGAGGGCAGGGTGAACGTGCCGGCTCCCGCTTTTTCGTCGTGACGGATAACCCAATCCGCTACGCCGAGTTCTTTTTCATCCAGTGTCAATTCGGGTGAACCGTATGTTAATGCGGGCCGATCTTCTGTATCCGGCAGAATCACACCGGCCGGGGAAGAGAAGAATTCTGTAATGTGATCCATGGAAACATGCAACAGAGCCTTTTGATCCGGACAAAGAATTAAATCCCGGCTTAATCGTAACAGCGAAATAGTGCGTTGTTCATGGGCACGCGACAGGCGTTGCTGATCGCGCAGGCGGGTGGTCAGGGTGCTGATATAAACGCCGGTAACCAGCATGGCGGCAAAGGTGAGCAGATATTGGGTATCCGAGACGGCAAAAGAATAATAGGGTTTTACTACCGTAAAATCGAACGCGGCCACGCTGAGTACGGCGGTTAAAATGCCCGCAAAGCGGCTGTGGCGGGCCGAAATCCATATCACGCCCAGCAGATAAAACATGATGACGTTGATATCGGATAATCCCAGATGGTGATAAAGAAAAATGCCCAGGGCGGTATTAAAGGCCACTACCGCTATGGCCCAGGTGATTCCCCGCCGATCCCAGGTTTTCTTTTTAGATATTTGTAGCGCCGCCTGCCGGTCGGCAGCTTCCCGAATCAATTCAAGATGAATGTCCCCGCTGCGCACAATCAGGCGGTCCACAAAAGATCGCCGGAACCAGCGCCTCCAGCCGTGGTCGGCAGGTTTTCCAACGATGATCCGGGCGACGTGACGTGTTTTGGCGTAGGCAATAATTTCTTCCTCAGAATGCAAACCGGAAAGCGTTACCGCCTCACCGCCAAGTTGTTCGGCCAGATTCAGCGTTTGGGCTACGCGCTGGCGATCTGATTCTGAAAGGCCCAGCGATTTGGCGGTTTCAACATAAACGGCCATCCACGGCGCTTTCCAGGCGGCAGCCATTCGCGCGGCGGTACGCACCAGATTAGCCGAAAAAGGGCTGGGGCCAACGCACACTAAAATGCGTTCTGACACCGCCGCGGCCCGGCCCGTGACATTGTCCTGTCGGAGCGTATCAATATCCTGATTGATGCGATCTGCGGTGCGGCGCAAGGCCAGTTCCCGCAGAGCCAGAAGATTCCCGATGCTGAAAAAATGCCGCAAAGCCGCGGCAGCGCGATCGGGTGCATATATTTTCCCCTCTTGCAGGCGTTCGATGAGCTTTTCCGGCGGCAAGTCCA
This sequence comes from Planctomycetota bacterium, assembly GCA_023489375.1. GTDB lineage: Bacteria > Planctomycetota > Phycisphaerae > WQYP01 > WQYP01 > JAMDCX01. The sequence continues at coordinate 20,618 of JAMDCX010000089.1, read as the reverse complement.
CGAGTTGCACTTCATCGGCACTTTGAAAAACCGAATCCGGCAGTGTTTCCTGTACCTTTATTCCTGTAGCGCGTTCTACAACATCATTAACCGATTCCAGATGTTGAACATTAAGTGTGGTGTATACATTTATGCCGGCGGCGAGAAGTTCAGCCACATCCTGCCAACGTTTGGCGTGCCGCATACCGGGGGCGTTGGTATGCGCCAGTTCATCGACTAAAATCAGTTCGGGAGCTTTCCGCAAAGCGGCGTCAAGATCAAATTCCTTGAGCGTTGTTTCGCGATATTTCACCAATTGATAGGGAAGAATATCCAGGCCCAGCAACAACGCCTCGGTTTCCGGGCGAATGTGCGGCTCGGCATATCCGACCAGTACCCGCACGCCGTCAATGGCCCGTTGCTGCGCTTCTTCCAGCATGGCATAAGTTTTTCCCACGCCCGCAGCGGCCCCGAAGAAAATTTTCAGCTTCCCACGGCGCAGAGATTCTTCCTGCTTTGTTACCTGCCTGAGCAGTTCATCTGGATTGGGGCGCTGAGATTCTTCCATACTTCTCCACCCATCAATCTTTTGATTGATTATCCAATGATAACCGATTCAACGCCAGATTAAGCTCCAGCACATTGACTCTTGGTGCACCGAGAATGCCGAAATCCCGTCCACGGATGAAATGCTTTACCAGCGTTTTGACTTCCGCTACTGGCAACCCCCGCGCTTTGGCCACACGCGCCACCTGATAATAGGCTCCCGCCGGACTGATGTCCGGGTCCAAACCACTGGCGGAGGACGTTACCATATCCACAGGGACCGGTCCTTTTTCAGCAGGATCAGCGGCTCTGAGTCGTGCCACCCGGCGTTGTACCGCAGCGAAAAGAGCGGGATTGGTGGGCCCCAGATTAGAGCCTGATCCGCAGTCCTCCAGCGGGCCGTTGTAAGAGGTATACGGCACCGGCGACGTTGCCGATGGCCGGGGCCAGAAATACTTAGGCTCCGAAAAATACTGGCCGATCAGGCGCGATCCGACCGGCTTTCCGGCACCATTTTTCAAAACACTGCCATTAGCCTGCCATGAGAAAACCACCGCGACAATTCCGGTAACAAGCAGGGGATACGCCAGACCAGTTACTGCGGATAACAGGATCAATACAACAATGGCGGGACGACATTGAGACCACATATAGAATTTTCCTTTCAACAAATAGAAATTACGCCAGGTGCATGGTCACCAGAGCCATGTTAATGAGTTTGATTCCGATGAACGGCACAATCAGACCGCCAACACCATAAAGCAGAATATTTTGTAAAAGCAGTTTTCCGGCAGGCATGGGGCGATATTTCACACCGCGCAAGGCCAGCGGAATCAGTATGATGATAATCAGGGCATTAAAAATAACTGCGGACATGATGGCACTGGCCGGTGTCGCCAAGTGCATGATATTCAGCCGCTGCATCGCGGGGTAGATGCCTGCAAATATCGCCGGGATAATGGCAAAATATTTACTCACGTCATTGGCAATGGAAAAGGTTGTCAGGGACCCGCGTGTCATTAACAGTTGCTTGCCGGTTTCAATGACTTCGATGAGTTTGGTGGGGTTGGAATCCAGATCGACCATGTTCCCGGCTTCTTTAGCCGCCTGGGTGCCGGAGTTCATGGCCACCGCCACATCCGCCTGGGCTAACGCGGGTGCATCATTGGTGCCATCGCCAGTCATGGCCACCAGTCGCCCGCCCTGCTGATATTCCCGAATCAGTTGGAGTTTGGTTTCCGGTGTGGCCTGAGCGAGAAAATCATCCACGCCTGCTTCAGCGGCGATGGCGGCGGCAGTAAGAGGATTATCACCCGTGATCATCACGGTTTTGATCCCCATGCGGCGCAATTCCGCAAAGCGCTCCTTGATTCCGCCTTTGACAATATCTTTCAGTTCAATAATACCCAGCACGTTCGGGCCATCGGCCACAGCCAGGGGTGTTCCACCGCGACGGGCAATGTCGTCAACCGCGGACGCAATGGATGATTTATATTCGCCGCCGAGTTGCGTGACATAAGCGGCAATGGCATCGGCGGCACCTTTTCTAATTTTCCGCCCGTCCAAATCGACACCGCTCATGCGCGTTTGGGCGGTAAACGGGATAAATTGCGCGTTCATGGAACCAAGTTCACGCCCCCGCAATTTGTAGCGATCCTTGGCAAGCACAACGATGCTGCGGCCCTCCGGTGTTTCATCCGCAAACGAAGACAGTTGTGCCGCATCGGCCAGTTGTTCCGCCGTTACCCCTGACGCGGGAATAAAATTGACCGCCTGACGGTTGCCCAGCGTGATGGTTCCGGTTTTATCCAGCAGCAGCACATCCACATTGCCGGCGGCTTCCACCGCACGGCCTGAAGTGGCAATGACATTTTTTTGAATCATGCGATCCATCCCGGCAATGCCGATGGCCGATAACAGACCGCCGATGGTGGTGGGAATCAGACACACCAGCAGGGCCACGAGAACCGTGAATGGCACCGGTACACCGTGGCCGGCGGCGTTGACGGCATAAATAGAAAATGGCAGTAGCGTGACGGTGGCCAGAAGAAAGATAATCGTCAGTTTGGCCAGAAGAATATTAAGAGCAATTTCATTGGGAGTTTTCTGGCGTTTGGCCCCTTCCACCATGGCAATCATCCGATCCAGAAATGTTTCACCCGGATTGCAGGCCACGCGGATAATCAGCCAGTCAGACAGCACGCGGGTGCCACCGGTAACGCTGGAGCGGTCACCACCGGATTCACGAATGACCGGGGCAGATTCGCCCGTAATGGCGGATTCATCGACAGAAGCGACGCCTTCGATCACTTCGCCATCGGCGGCTATGAGATCGCCGGCTTCGGCGATGAGGATGTCCCCTTTCCGCAGGGTGGTGGCGGAGACACTCTGTACCGCGGCATCGCGCCGGGCCTCGGCAAGTTTTTTAGCCGCGGTATCCCGCCGGGCGCGGCGCAGCGTATCGGCTTGCGCCTTGCCGCGGCCTTCGGCCATGGCTTCGGCAAAATTGGCAAACAGCACGGTGAACCAGAGCCACAGACTCACGGCAAGAATAAATCCGGGCGAAGCTTCACCATGTCCCAAGAGGGCCTGAATAAATAAGCCGCTGGTGACAATGCTGCCGATGTAGACAACAAACATCACCGGATTGCGAAACTGAATTCGCGGATCGAGCTTTTTAAATGATTCCACAATAGCGCGGCGGGTAATTTCGCCGTTGAACAGGGATGTTGATTTTACTGCCATGATGGTTGCAACTCCAAAACAAACGTCAGATGAAGCGGGATACAATTCTTGTCAGTGCCACAGATGCAGATATTCCACGATAGGCCCCAATGCCAGGGCGGGCAGAAAGGTCAATGCGCCGATTAATACCACGGTGGCGACCAGCCAGCCGGCAAACAGGGCGTCATGCGTGGGAAGCGTGCCGCTGGAAACCGGAATCTGCTTTTTCCGGGCCAAGGCACCGGCCAGGGCCAGCGTCGGCACGATGAGGAAATAGCGCGATATCCACATGACGATGCCGCCGGCAATGTTGTAGAACACCGTATTGGTGCTTAAACCGGCAAAGGCGCTGCCGTTGTTATTGCCCACAGAACTGGCCCAATAGAGAATTTCCGAAAAGCCATGGGCACCGGGATTTTCAATGGCACTGGTGCCCATAACCGTAACGCAGGCGATCGCCGTCATCATCAGCACCATCGCCGGCGGAACCAATACACAGATGGTGGCCATTTTCATTTCGAATGCTTCAATTTTTTTACCCAGGTATTCCGGCGTGCGCCCCACCATGAGACCGGCGATAAACACGGCGACGATGACAAACATCAACATGCCGTAAAGGCCTGATCCCACGCCGCCGAAAATAACCTCCCCCAATTCCATCAGCCACATGGGCACCAGACCGCCCAGGGGCGTGTAGGAATCGTGCATTGAATTGACGGACCCGTTGGATGCGGCGGTCGTCGCAGCGGCCCAGATCGCAGAATCCGTGACGCCGAATCGCGTTTCCTTCCCTTCCATGTTGCCGCCGGACATCAGGGCCGATGGACTTTGGTTCACGCCCAGAGCCGCAAATTTAGGATTTCCGGCATGTTCGGCCCAGACACACCCGACCATCAACGGCACAAATATGATCATCATTGCCGCGAAGATCGCCCAGCCCTGGCGCGTATCACCGACCATGCGACCAAAGGTATAGCACAGTGCGGCGGGGATTAACAGAATGGCCAGAACTTCCAGAAAATTACTTATGGGATTGGGGTTTTCAAACGGATGAGCCGAATTGACGCCAAAAAATCCGCCGCCGTTGGTGCCCAGCTGTTTGATGGCAATTTGTGAGGCCGCCGGACCTAGAGGTAATATCTGATGTTTCACCCATACGGTCTGATTTACAGATTTGCCAGCAGCGTTGGTGGTGGACTGTGTGTAGCGGATCGGTTGAATCAGGGATACTTTTTTATACGGCGCCAGCGTCTGCACCACTCCCTGCGAAACCAGAGCAAGAGCGAGAATAAATGACAGCGGCAGCAGGATATACAGCGTGCTGCGCACCAAATCCACCCAGAAGTTGCCGATATTTTCCGTCTGCTTGCCGCGAATACCGCGGATCAACGCTACAAGTACTGCCATACCGGTGGCCGCTGAGACAAAATTTTGTACCGTCAATCCCAGCATCTGCGTGAGATAGCTCACTGTTGTTTCGCCGTTGTAACTCTGCCAATCCGTATTGCTGATGAAGCTGATGGCGGTATTCCATGCCAGGTCGGGTGATACGGCACCAAGATGCTCGGGATTCAGCGGCAGAGAACCTTGGAGGCGCTGCAGGCCATACACAACCAGCCCGCCCAGCAGGTTAAACAGCAGAACCGCAATGGCATAGGTTTTCCAATTCATCGGCTGATCCGGCTTGATACCCGCCAGTCGATAGGTCAGCCGCTCCATCCAACCCACGGGCTTATCCAACCCACATGGCCGGCCTTCATAAACCCGGGCCATAAACGCCCCCAGTGGTTTTACCAGCGCTACAAGCACCAGCAGAAACACACCCATTTGTATCCACGCGTTGGGAGTCATCAGAACTTCTCCGGAAAAAGCATCGCAATAATCAGGTAAATGAGAATGGCGCCCGCGAGCACCAGGCCGATCCAGTCCATAACGTTCATTATCGATCTCCTAAATATTCACAGAGTTTCATCAACATCCAGGTAATTATGCCAAGCAAAATCATGGCTCCGATATATAAAGCATCCATAAGAACACTCCTTAACCAATCCACGCTCCGGCGTGGTCTATTTAGATTATGTTACGTGGTGCCATATCAAAATGCTGTAAAAATTGAGGCCGAAGATGTAAAGATTCTGTAAAAATTGCCCCGATTCTTCACAAACGCGATGTTATCCGGTTTTTCAGCCGTAAATTGTGTAATTATCGGGATGGAAAACTTCAGGCAACATGACGTTTAACAAGTGCAGGATTGCAGGATTCCAGTATATCATATTGTATTATTGTACACGTATATATTTATATAACTAAAAACCATGACTGTAGTTTTTACTCCGGTATATACACATCTTCCAGCGGCCACCAATAGCCGGGAAAGGGTTGTTTAGCTATAGAGTAACGCGGGATTCCCCAGGAAACTTCTCGAATATGCAAACTTGTGGTGACGGTGGGCTTTTAACAATATTGATGGCCGCGCCCCATAAAACCGCCTTCGGGAGTGATTGTGAAAGTGTTCGATAACAATCAATTGCAGCGCATGAAAAACCGCCCCAACGACATCACATTGAACCCACCGGATATAAACTATTAAACAATTCCATGTTTTTTAACGGTGGAGTACATATTTGACGCCACTGGCGCGGTTCTTTCAGTTTAATCTGCTTGAGATTAAACGCTGCTTGCTGTGGAAACTCCTTTCTCGGAAACTCCGTTTAGGCTCATCCAAGTATTATTGTCGCCCTTTCTAAGAAAAAAGACAAGTAAAAAAACACATTTTTTTTCCCGGCCGTGATTTTGAGCGTAAGAAACAGGTACACAATAATTTCATAAAAGTGAATGATCTGATTGGTGTACGGATTCCGGAGCACCGTCCGTTAAATAGCCACCGGCTTTACCGGTGGTGGACTATTCGATGGTAACGCCAAGCGGGATATTATCACAGCCCCGTTTCTAACGCGACATTCCTTACTCAACGTTCTGGTTTATCCTTCCAATTTACTGTTCCAGAGTATAATTTTATAAATGGCTAAAGAAAAAACATACTTTGTTTGTCGCAATTGCGGTGCAATACAACCCAAATGGATGGGAAAATGCCCGGATTGCAATTCCTGGGACAGTTTGGAGCAGATGACTCAAGCTGCCGCGGATCCACACCGCCCACGCGCGTTATCAGACGGCGAAGCGGCCTCTCCCCTCGGGACTTCAGCCGCGTTGGAGGATGTCCCCGCCCGGCCAATATCGGAAATTCCCGATTTTGATGTACCCCGCATGCCTACAGGGTTGTCGGAGTTTGACCGCGTTCTCGGCGGCGGTATAGTTCCAAATTCCGCGGTTTTACTGGGAGGAGATCCGGGTATTGGTAAATCCACGCTGCTGTTACAGGCGGGCGACCGCATGGCGCGGCAGGGGCATCGCGTGCTGTATGTCAGCAGTGAAGAATCTGCGTCGCAGACTAAATTACGGGCCAGGCGTCTGGGCGTCGGTGATGACCATTTACTGATATATGCTCAGACCAATCTGGAAAAAATCGGACGGCAAATTCAAAAGTTACGCCCCCATCTGTGCGTCATTGATTCGGTGCAGATGATTTATGAACCCACCAATGCCGCTCCACCCGGTAGTATTTCACAGTTGCGCGACTGTGCCACGGAATTGGTCTATCTGGCCAAAGCCGGCGGAACGGCGGTTTGTCTGGTGGGGCATGTTACCAAGCAGGGCCTGCTGGCAGGACCGAAACTCCTGGAGCATATTGTTGATACTGTCCTTTATTTTGAAGGTGATACGCATCACGATCATCGCATTGTCCGCTGCGTTAAAAACCGTCACGGCAATACGTTGGAAGTCGGATTGTTTCGCATGGGACTTACCGGGTTGGAAAATGTGCCGGATGCCTCAGCGTTATTAATTGAACCGCACGCAGGTTCTCCGCCCGGCAGCGTTATCTGCGCTGTCACCCAAGGCTCGCGTGTTTTGGCGCTGGAAATTCAGGCGCTGACAACGGACAGTATGTTGGGATCTACCCGCAGAAAAGTCAGTGGCTGCGATGCCAATCGCGTGGCGATGATTATTGCGGTCTTGGAGAAACGCGGAGGTTTACGTCTGGCAGATCAGGACGTATTCGTCAATGTGGTAGGAGGAATGCGGGTGAATGATCCGGCGGCGGATGCTGCGATCGCACTGGCCATCGCCGGCTCCCGCATGAAGCGTGGACTTTCCAGCCGAACTCTGGTTATGGGTGAATTGGGTCTGCTGGGAGAGTTTCGGCAAATCGGCTCCCTTGGGCAACGCATCAGTGAAGCCGGGCGACTGGGATATAGCCGCCTGCTGGTGCCCATTCACCGCAGCGAAGCCGACAAAGCCGCCGCTGCCGCCGCTCCTCCGCAGATACATATTACCACCTGTCGCACTCTGGAAGACGCGTTGGCTGCATTGGAATAACAGTGTGTAACCGTTCATAATGGCGGAGGATTATACAGAATCGAGTGTCGACCACCGTTTGGTGATGCAGGTGCTCGCTTCTCATATAACCATGCCGTAATCATTCACCGCCCGGCCAGCAAAATCGTCCGCCCTTGGCCACGGTGCTAATCACTTTTGAATCGCAAAGGCGACGAGGTAACGGAGGTCGTCGGAGGATAATTTCAATAATCCGTGATAAATACCACAACGAACAACAAGCTACGGAGGTTGTAGGTTAACCGTTCACGGTCATGTCGGCGGGCCAGAATTACCGCGGTTTTGACATAGCCCAAAGGGTGGGAACCCTTGTGGTGCAGGCTTCCAGCCTGCCCAGTTGCCCCTTCGTGAACGGTTACGTTGTACTTCGAGAGCGAATGGTTCGTGGAAGGCGATTCTGGATAAGTGATCGCTGAAGGAAGTGGATCGGGAGTTGGCACAACAAGTTTTGGTCAGCCCCATAAGGGGGGCTGGCAAAATCCGCGTCCGCTGCTTGGATAGTGGCTAAGACATTCCCTTGTTTTCACCCGTTTGACTTTGCTAGAAGAGGTTACAGATTATATATTATTGGGAGTAGTTACCTCTGCGTTCCTCCGTTTCCTCTGTTGTAAAAAAAACACGATCAGAGAACAATGATCAATAACCAATTATCGCAACCGTTCACAGCCCGGCCACCAACATCATCCACTCTGCGGTCGTGCCGCAATGAATAATGAGTAATGAGACGGCCTGGCGGCCTTAATGAGACGTTGCGCTGCGCTACACTTAAAAACGCAGGAGTCGCAATGGTTGTTTGCTCATTGCTCTTTGCTCATCATGCGTCACCTCTAATTGTGGGCGCGACCCACGGTCGCGGCGTAACATCTCGGCAGGATAAACCCGCCGGCTCGCATTTTCCTCGTCTCTTCTCCTAAATGCTAAATACTATTCATTATTCATTTGCATTATATTTTTTCACGTTATAACCCCGTGAATGGTTACCAATTATCTTTGCGTTCTTTGGGTCATTGCGGTTTACAGTACATTCATCACTTTTATGTGTAGCGTAGCGCAACGTCTCAATAAAGAACTGGCGCATAATAACTTCCAAATATTTGTTATGCCGGTTGGTGCGCAAATTCCGGAGCACCATCCGTCATATAGCCACCAGCTATGCCGGTGGTGGAGTATTCCATGGTAATGCCAATCGGGAAGTTATTCCGGTCCCATTCCTAATGGCCATAAGGCGGTCTCATTACTCATTGCGGTGTAGCCAGGTGCGGGCGATTTTGGCGGCCGGGCTGTGAATGGTTCCATTCATATTTTCGTTTTATAGCCCAGAGCGCGTATCACGCACCATGAATTGGCCGCCTCAAAAAGCTGCGCGACGCCTCCCATAGTGCAAACGGCAATGAGCCACCAGAGCCAGCTCCAACTTGTGCACCAGGCCACCAATGCCAGTACTATGGCCAGGCCCAGTAGAGTGCTGCCGCCGATGCCGCGGATAAGGCTTCCCTGTGAATCAATGTTGCAATTCAATTTCATCAGTGGTCCTTTCTTAGCTGGAGTGCCGGAACCTCCAGGGCACGCGGCAGTAGCGCCCTTGATACTCCACGGCTACATAAGGTAACCGCCAAGGACCAGGTTTGTGATGCCGGTACGCATAAACCTTGATTTCCGTTGGTGCAATACGCAAAAAATACTTTGACCCGCCAGAGTTGCCGGACATGATTGCGTATGTTGGCCATGGCAAATTGCTTCGGTGTCAGAGCAAACACAACCGGTATTGTGCCATGGTCATTGACGGACTCTTCGGTAACAATATGCGATCCTGATGTAATTTTTATACTCATTGGAATATCCGGAGTCAGATGTGTAAACGGCGGCAATTGGGGAACGAATTGCAGTGATAATGTTCTGTCGGGATTCAGTTGTACCGTGGTCGTCGGGCCTATGGTGACGGAAGCTGCGGGGACTTTAGCGTGGCGATCCATTGCCGGCGCAGTTAACCCGGCAATAACCAGCTGATGCCAGGATTTACGGTGGGCGTTGATTTCGACAAGACGCTGGTTATTGGTATCAGCAACAAAAATATCGCGGCCTGCAATACTCAGACCGCCGGGTTCATTGAGTTCTAACGGGCCTCCGGGTACGCCGGTGCCCGGTTGGCCGTTGCCAACGTAAGTTGAAACCCTTCGAGTTACGGGATTTACCAGCCGTAGTTGGTCATTGTAGGTGTCCGCCACAAGAATTTGTTTTCCCAGCATGGCCACGTCCAGATCATGCTGCAGCAATGCGGTATTGGGGCCGCCATTTTTATCACCAAAATCAAACAGCCCATGTCCGATCACGGTAAATACCGTCATGGTTTTCAGGTTTAACCCGCGTACAGCGCTGTTTTCACTGTCGGCGAAATAAAGGATATGGCCATGGAGCGCCAATCCGGACGGCTGCGCCAGCAGGGCTTGATCCGCAGGACCATTTTGCAGACCTTCAGCACCGGTGCCGGCCAGCGCCCGGGCTTGATCGGTTTGCAGGTTCAGCATCCAAATCTGATGCTCGCCGGCCATGGCTATGTACAGCGTATGGCCGCGGGCAGTTAAACCCCAGGGAGAATTGATTCCCTGTTGACTCCCGATGCCGCCGCCCGAAGTATCATAAACCTCCCGGCCATTTCCCAGCACCGTAGAAACCATATCCGTATGTAAATTAATCTTTCGGATGTACTGGCCCATGGTGTCGGCGACATAAAGCGAACCATCATCCACGGCCAACCCCTGTGGGGCATCAAATTCCGCATGAACCGCGGCACCATCAACATGGCCTGCTCGACCGTTACCGAATGTTTCCACGAGTTTGCAATGTCCCATCGCTCCGGGCCACGTGGCTTCAACAATCCGGTTATGACCGGTATCCGCTATAAAAAGGCGGTGCATGGCGGCGTCGGCGATGATGTTGCCGGGAAACAGCAATCCGGTGGCGGACACCAGGGTATGCTGCACGGGTAAATTCAGTGGATGAACGGCCAATGTGCCGGCCTTACGATCGACGGCTATGGTAGTGGCAATTGCCTGTTCCAATGCCTTATAGCTCACTTCACCCGCCACAGATTCCACTACATGCCCGGAGGCATCCACCAGTACCAGTGTGGGCCATGCGTTAACCCCATATTCGTTCCATATTTGCATGTGCTGATCAACAATGACCGGGTTCGTAATGCCATAGCGCAGCACCGCATCACGCACATGCGAAGCCACGGCTTCATTGGTGAACTTGGCGCTCTCCACGCCGATAATTTCAAATGGTTCATTGGCAAAATGATGCAGCAAACGCTCTTCGGTGGGAATCAAGTGAATGCAGTTAATGCATCCATAAGTCCAGAAATCCAGCAGCACCACCTGCCCTTTCAATTGATGCTGAAAGCTCAGCGGTTCGGGCGTGTTTATCCAGGTAAAATCTGCGGGAAAGTCCGGAGCCGGGATTCCAGAATCGGTAACGCCAAGTACCGGATTGTCGTTATTCATCATACGGTGGTAGAAAAGGAAAACCGACACGGTAAGTCCCGCGAGCATCAACATGGTCCATGTATGATTAAGTTTATGATTCATGTGCCATCCTCAGACTTCGCAAAGATATTATAGCCGATGGATGTGGGTTCCGGTTGATACCCGCGTTTCTCCTGATTATGTTGCCTATTGGGTACGACCATATTTTTGGGGCGGGGACGTAATTTTCAGAGTTAACCCGGATTATTCACGGCGCGGCGGATGCTATTATATTTTTACATGTATATATACGTTGTGATGATTTAAGCGGTTTTTTGGGCTAAGCGGCGCAAAATACTCCCTTACCCCCATAGACCAATTGGGTTATCATGTTGTCAGCCGGTCAATTGAAAGATGTTGGAACGTTCGGCAGTCATCTGGTAGAGAGGCCACCAGGGCCAGTTGCCGGCGAGACGCATCAACACTTCCTCCAGTAGCTTGTGCAGTTCGGTCGTGACTTATTGGTTATATGGGGGCCATATCGTGAAAAATCATAATGCAAGTGAATAATGAATATAACCAAAACAATTTCACCACGACGCCCCAGCAACTCAACGAACAACGAACAACGAACAACGGAGGTTACAAGTTGTAATTTACAGGTTACAGGGCGAGGCGAGCCGGTGGGTTTATCCCACCGGAAAAAGTTAGCCGGCACATTTATGTGCCACGGAGAATAAATGGTGACTTATGAATATGTTGAAAAAGACGGAATTCAGAAGTCCGTAGCACGGGCATTCTGGCCATGAACTCTCATGGGCAAAATACCCATGCCACAATATTATTCATTACTCATTACGGCACGGCCGCAGGGCGGTCGATACTGGTGGCTGGACTGTGAATGGTTAAAGAAAGTCATTGAATGGGACACGCCTCGATGATTGGTTTTCCCGCCTCTAAAAACAGTTGCCGCAGTTTTTTGACGCGTTCCAACCCGTCCTGATTCAATTGTTCAAATAGTATTTTTACCTGCGGATGTTCCGCTAGTTGAGCATAACGGCGGTAGAAACTCATGGACCGTTTTTCACTGGCCACAATTAACCGCATGGCTTCATCAAAACGGGCATCATCACGCGCATCGACCAGGCGCGGACCTATACAGACGAGACTTTTATCGTCCGCGGTAAGAAAAAAACAGGCGGCGGGAAATAATTGTGCCATAAGACCTTGAAGTGTCTCCCGTTGCACGTTTTCGCGCTGTACCATATCCTGAAAGGATTGGCGTAGCACGTCGGTATGCGCTTTTTCCGCCAGCACAATGTAACGATAAGCGGAGACCGATTCGCCATAGGCCGCAATAGCCAGCGCCTTGTCATCGCCCATGCGTGCGACATCAAGTTTGGGAACTTTTTTCACCATATATATATTGTAACAGAACCGCGTCCTCAAGGGATATTGGCCGGAATATTTTTATCACCAGGTCAGAAATCGGTGAAATATGTGATATGAGGGGCAAGATAACTTGCAATTACGGCGCACAGTGCCATAATTCTGTGCTTTGCGGGCTGTAGATGGTACACCCCGCGGTACCGCCGGGTTGAACCGTGGAAAACCATGCCGGGGCAGGTATTGGGCTAAAAACCACGGGCAGTATGTTGGTGATGTTGATTACCTCGGGTTGGGATATATGGATTATCCGCTGATTATTGCAACCGCGTTTGGCGCCATAGCGCTGTATCTGATGATGCCGCGTGGCGAAGCCTGGCTTTTTAAACTCGGTATGCTTATCGGCGTATTGGCTTTGGGAACTGGACTAAGTTACCTTACACATTGGGCGACGCTTCATTTTCCAAACCATCCGGGTATTGGTCCCGGTGTGTTCTTCTATGTCTTTTCGCTACTGGCCATCGGGTCTGCCGTTGGGGTGGTAGGCCACAGCAAACCCATTTACTCGGCTCTTTATTTTGTGCTTATGACCCTGGCGATCTCCGGCCTGTTCGTCCTGTTGCTGGCAGAATTTATGGCGGTGGTGCTGATTATTATTTATGCCGGGGCCATTCTGGTAACCTATGTATTTGTCATCATGTTGGCCAGCCCCTCCGGAGTGGCGGCGGCGGCGGTGGATTATGACCGCGTCAGCGCTGATCCTCTTATTGCCATACTGGTTAGTTTTTTACTTTTGGGAACGATATTGGAAGTGTTATTCTCGAGTTCCGCGCCAGGTACGGCAGCCGCGGTTGTCGGTGGAGCCGTCACAACCGCCCATGGGGCGCATTGGAACGGATTGGCGGCCTTAGGTCAGAATCTCTATTCGCGCTACACGATTCCATTGGAATTGGCCGGTGTTTTAATGACCATTTCGCTGGTAGGGGCGGTGGTTATAGCGCGTAAAAATGCTCCACGTACGCACACGCTTGGTTCGGGAGATATGCCGACAGAATAACTGGACTGGATTAAGGATGATAATGAACCCCGTAACAACCTCTTTCACGGATCCGGTGCTGGCGCGTTACCTCGCCCTGGGCGCGGTGCTGTTCGTCATTGGACTGGTCGGCTTTATGACCCGCCGCAATATGATCATGATTTTTCTTTCCACGGAAATCATGTTTCAGGGTGTGGCCGTGAATCTCATTGCCTTGAGCCGGTATTGGCATAATGCCGATGGACAGTCGTTTGTTATTTTTTTACTAACGGTGGCGGCGGCGGAAGCGTCGCTGGCGCTGGGCCTGGTGGTGATGTTATACCGCCGGCGGCAGACGCTTAATGTGGATATGTGGTCCGACCTGCAGGGGTAGGATGCGGTTGTATTTTCCCTGGAAACGCGGCCTTGGCGCCGGGGTTTGTGAAACGGGGACGTTCCGGAGTATGAAGTGTTCCACCTGACCGAATTTTATAGCTGGGCGGGTCAATTACCGCCATCACAAAAGGCCTGTTTCCTGGCAGCGCTGATTCCGCTGTTTCCATTGGCCGCGATGGTCATCATTGCGGCGTGCGGCGGCAAGATATTGAAAAAACATTCGCACGTGCCGGCGATCATCGGCGTGGCCATGTCCTTCGTTGTTTCCCTGGTGCTGCTGCTGTTGTTTTCCACCGGAATACTTGGCGAGGTCATGCGCAGCGCCTACCACATTTCTTTCGCCACATGGTTCAGCGCCGGCGCTTTGCACGTGCCCTTCGGCGTATATCTTGATCCCCTGTCGGTGCTGTTTATCAGCTTCGTAACGGGAATTTCCCTGTTGATCTTTATTTATTCCAGCGGCTACATGGAAGGCGATTACGGGTATTTCCGCTTTTTCGCATATCTGAGCATGTTTGTCGCCGCCATGACCATCCTGGTGCTGGCCAATAATTTTCTATTGGTATATCTGGGCTGGGAAGGCGTCGGTCTGGCCAGTTATCTGCTGATTGGTTACTACTATCCCAAAAATTCCGCGCGCGACGCCGCCACCAAGGCCTTTGTCGTCAACCGCATCGGCGATACGTGCTTCGCCATTGCGATTTTCATGATTTATCTGACCTTTCATTCCCTGAATTTCGCTAATGTGTTCTATGGGCCGCTGCAGAGCGCGAGTTTCCGGGCGGCTCATGCATCCATGATGTTCTGGATTCCGCTGTTGCTGATGTTCGGTGCTTTTGCCAAATCCGCACAGTTTCCGCTGCACGTCTGGTTGCCTGATGCCATGGAGGGTCCTACTCCGGTTTCTGCCCTGATTCACGCCGCCACCATGGTCACGGCGGGCGTATACCTCATTGCCCGTTGCATGCCGATATTTATGCATGATCTGCCGGTACTGCATCTCGTTGGTATTATCGGTACGTTTACCGCATTTATGGCGGCTACCATTGCCATGTGCCAGTACGATCTCAAGCGGATATGGGCCTATTCCACCGTGTCGCAATTGGGTTACATGTTCATGGGATTGGGTGTCGCGGCCGGTTCCGCGGCGGTGTTTCACGTTTTTACGCATGCTTTTTTCAAAGCGCTTTTATTTCTGTCCACCGGCTCGGTCATGCACGCCATGGGCGGAGAGCTGGACATCCGGAAAATGTCCGGCCTGGCCAGGCGCATGCCCATTACCGCCGTTTGCCTGTTGATGGGTGCCTTGGCGCTGGCAGGCTTTCCGGGATGGGCCGGTTTTTTCAGCAAGGATGCTATTTTATCCGCCGCCATGAACTCAGCCTGGAGCGGCGGTCCCTGGCTGGCGGTAGTGGGCTTGATAACCGCCTTGATTACAGCCTATTACACCTTCCGCGCGTTTTTCCGTGTATTTATGGGCGATCTGGTTTTGCCGCGAACCGCCGGTCTGCATGAACCCAGTGTCTTTACCCTTCCCGCAGATACTGATCATGAACGCCATGCTGATGCTGGCGGCCATGATAATGGTCCTTCAGGGCACGATGCCCACAGCGCTGATCATCAGGGACGGAACACGTCATTCGATGGGCCAATTTCCATGTGGGGGCCGCTGGTCATTTTGGCCATAGGAGCCACCACGGTGGGCTGGCTGGGAGTATGGGGAGGCCACGGCGATCAGGGCTGGATTCAAAGTTTTCTCTCCCGCGTGCCTATGAATGCGGGGCTGCGCTACGTGCCTACACCACCGGCCGGTCTGCCGCTGCCGGTCACAGCGGTACAACGCCTGAGTCCCGCCATGGGCATGACTATCGGCGGTACTCTGGCGGTTCTGGGGATTTTAATCGCCTTTTATTTTCACTGGGTCAATCGTCACGCCGCGGATATCGTCAAATCCGCCTTGCGTCCCGTGGTAACCTTCCTTGAAAACAAATGGTATTTTGATGAGATCTATCATTATGGCCTGGTTATGCCGCTCTGGTTTCTGGGACGCATCCTGTATGGTCTGGACCATGTATTAGATGGAATTGTGGTTAATTTTTTTGGATATTTTCCGCAGTTTGTCGGCTGGATACTCAAGCCCACACAGAGCGGCCGGTTGCGTTATTACGCCATCGGCATGGTCAGCGGCCTGGTATTTGTGATTCTGGGAGTGTTATACCTGCTGCGGTGATGCGGGATAACATTCGCCATCCGGACAGGAAAAATCGGAACTGAAACATTATGACTCAATCGCATTTAATTCTGCCCATGATGCTGGCCATTCCTCTGATCGGAGCGGCGCTGATTTTTATGATCAAACCCACCGGTGCACGCGGGCAGGGCTTGGGCATCCTGGCGTTTTGTTTTGCGCTGATTCCATCCCTGCTGGGTATCGTGTTATTGAGCCGCTTTCATTATGCGGACGGCGGCGTATGGCAGCAGCGGTTTTTTCATCCCTGGCTGCCGCAATTTCATGTCAATTTCTCCCTGGGCGTAGATGGCATCAGCCTGTGGCTGTTGATGCTTACTTTGCTGGTTACGCCGGTGACAATTCTGGATGTGGTGGGAAAAATCGGGTATCGGCAAAATGAATTCTTTGCCTGGATGCTCGTCAGCTATGCCTGCATGATCGGCGTATTTATCAGCCATGATGTGCTGTTGTTTTATCTGTTTTTTGAATTCAGCTTGATACCAACCTTTTTTATTCTGGGCATCTGGGGGCATTCCCAGCGCCGGAAGGCCGCGGTCAAGTTTTTCCTGTATGCTTTTGCCGGCTCGGTTTTGCTGCTGGCCTCTTTGATTTATCTCGCTTATGTACATGAGGTAAAATTCGGCACGTTCTCTTTTGCGCTGGCAGATTTGTACCGGGCCGGTCAGTCGTTAAGTCCGGCGCAACAGGGCCTCGTATTTCTCGGCTTGTTGATCGGTTTTGCCATTAAGGTTCCATTGTTTCCCGTGCATACCTGGATGCCGCTGGCTATTACGGAATCGCCTACGCCCGGTGCCGTCATGATCGCCCTGGTCAAGCTCGGGGCCTACGGTTTATTGCGGTTCGCCATTCCGATGCTGCCTCTCGCCGCCGTTCGCTTTACCCCTTTTCTGGCTGTTTTGTGCGTTATATCCATCCTGTATGGCGGGCTGATCAGCTGGGTGCAGCGCGATATGAAAAAACTCATCGCTTACAGTGTGCTGAGTCATTTGGGGTTATGTATTCTGGCCTTGCTGGCCCTGACCATGACCGGCCTGACCGGTTGCGTTCTGGTGATGCTGAGTTCCGGTCTGCTGGCCGGCGGCTTGTTACTGGTCATGGGCATGATTTATCGCCGCTATCATACCCGCAATCTGTGGGAGATTTCCGGTCTGGCCCGGAGGCTTCCGGTATTGGGCTTTTTTGCCGTCTTCTTTTTTATGGGCACTGCGGCATTGCCGGGACTTATCGGTTTCATCTCCGAAGTTATTTCGCTCATTGGAACTTATGTCAGCGGCAGCGCCGGGCATGGCGGCACTCTGGGGCCGGCTTATGCGGTACCGGCGGCCCTGGGTATGATTCTGGGCGCACTGTATATGCTCTACTGGGTTGCCCATGTTATTTTCGGCCCGCTGGTTGAAACCGAGCCGACTACCTACGCTGGTCATGATACATCCGCCGTCTCTGCGCCGCGGGATTTGTCCATGCGGGAATGGCTGGTGCTCACACCACTGGCTGGCGCGGTTTTACTCGTCGGTTTATATCCCGCGCCGGTTTTGAATTCTCTGCAACCCGCAGTTGGTAAAATTCGCCATGCGGTATTGGCGGCCGTGGCGGCCAATTCCGCTCCGGCCATGGCCAGCCATACGCCGGTACCATCGCTTAAACATGCGGCGGCGGTGGCCCTGCGATTGCCGCCCCGGTTGTCACGCTGATGTTTTGCTGTCATTGAGGCTTTGTACGTGAATATCCCACTGAATCATCTGATCCCCGAAATTATTATGATCGCCGCGGCGTGTCTGGTCGCTCTGGTGGGGCTGGCCCGATCCGACACGGTGCGCCGCAGTGCGCAATGGATATCTCTTATCAGCCTTATTCTGGCCTTTATCGCCGGTTGGCGCCTGGGGATCGTCGATACCGGTTCCGCCTGGCCACTGGGGAGTTTGGGCACCTATGGCACACTTTTGGCTTCCGGAGTTGGAATTCTTCTGGTGTTGCTATCCTGGGATATGCCCTTTGCTCTGGACCCGGCTCGGGCGGATAAAACTTTCCGTGGTGAATATTTTGCGATGATGCTCGTATCTCTGGCCGGTGTGAGCATGATGGCGAAGGTAAATAATTTAATTTGGCTTTTCATCGCCCTGGAACTGGTTTCCATCCCCACCTATATCATGGTGGCCACAGGCCGTGGTAACGCCAATGCCCAGGAGGCCGGCGTCAAATATTTCTTCTTGGGTTCGCTGGCCGCGGCCATTTATCTTTTTGGATTCAGCTATCTTTACGGCTTTTCCGGCAGCACCGATTTTTCCAAAATCGCCGCCGCCTTTGCCGCCAGTGCCCAACTGCCTTACATCGCCATTATCGGCCTGCTGATGGTGGTCATCGGTATCGCTTATAAAATTGCCGCCGTCCCCATGCATTATTATGCTCCCGATGTCTATCAGGGAGCCGCTACCCCCGTGACGGCATTTTTATCCTTTGCCCCCAAAGCTGCGGGCTTTATAGCCCTGATTCTGGTATTTAATCTCACTGGCTGGAAACTTTCGCATGGCGCCGCCCGGGCCGTGCCCGATCTGCTTATGGTTCTGGCGGTGTTAAGCATGACGGTTGGTAATGTTTTAGCCCTGCTGCAGCGAAACATCAAACGCATGCTGGCGTACAGTTCTATTTCCCACTCCGGATATATGCTTGCCGGTTTGGCCGTCGGCCCGTTGCTAATCAGCTCCAGCATGACCAACGGCGTCAGTGCCATGCTGTTTTATCTCGGAGCCTACAGTGTCATGACCGTGGGTGCATTTGCCGTGCTGGTCTATCTGCAAGGTAAACTGGACGCCGCTGAAGAACTTGATGATATTGCGGGCGTCGCCTCCACGTATCCACTGGCTGCCGCCTGCATGGCTGTGTGCATGTTAAGCCTCATTGGCATGCCCTTTACCGTCGGCTTTCTCGGTAAGCTCTTTATCGTGCAGGCCGCCTTCTCCAGTGGACACAGCATACTGGCGGTCATCGTCATGATTAACGCGGCGATTGCGGCAGCCTATTATCTGGCTGTTATTACCGCCATGTATCTCCGTGAACCGTGGGCGCCCGTTACCGTCCGACGGCCCGGTGCGATCCAGCTTTCCGCCGCTCTGGCCGCCACGCTGGTCATGGTCCTGGGTATTTTTCCGTCCTTCTTAATGAGCCTTTCACGTTATTCCGGTTCGGAAGTCACCAGGCAACTGGTACGGTGGAATTCTCCGCCGCAGTCCAACAGTATAAAAAAAATATCTGCCCTGGCTGTGAATACCAGTCTCCGTTTGTCAGCCAGAATTCGTTAACGGTCGGCGGGTGCGTTGTATGCGGTAACCCGGCATAAAATCAAAAAAATCCAGGGCACTTGCAGTTTTGCGCCGGCTATCGTAAATTGCTTTATTCAGCGGGCAGATAGCTCAGCTGGTAGAGCAAAGGACTGAAAATCCTTGTGTCGCCGGTTCGATTCCGGCTCTGCCCAATATATAAGCGGAAGCTATTTTCCGCGGTAGCTCAATGGTAGAGCAGCCGGCTGTTAACCGGCGGGTTGTAGGTTCGAATCCTACCCGCGGAGCTTTTATTTGAAGTCCCATTCCCCTCTGAAACATGCGATTTTAGCCCGTTTTTACACGCTGATAAGGTGCTATCTCCGTTGATATTCCTACCATCAGTTGTGCCAGAATATGCCTCAAAATGACCTGAAACGTCCCCTGTTTGTGAGACAATTTTATCACTATCCGGCTTTGTGTTTTCAGGATTGGAATCGGTCCACCGGGGGAGCTTGTACAGCGCCTCCAGAAGAGGTAATTGGGATATGTCTGTATGGTTCATATTGGTCAATCGCATGTCGCTATGCCGCATCAATTCCATTGCCGCACGTGGCGCTACGCCTACCCGTCCAAGGCCAGTGCATAATGTGTGTCTCAAAGCGTGAAAATCCGCACGATGCCCCAGAGCGTCAAATTCTTGTATTCCGGCACGCTTAAGATCTGCAAGAAATTCCGGCATGCGGGGAATCATACGGTGAAATACCCATCGGCCAGGGGGACAAGGATCGGGTTTTATTCGCTGTAACTCGGCAACTACATCATCGCGCAGGAAAATGATTGCTAACTATCGGTTCTTGGTTGTACTGGCCCGTACGCTCAAGAATGGTGGTGTTTGGTTAAGATGAACATCGGCCCATTGCAAAGATTTTAATTCTCCCCGCCGCAAACCCGTCAGTATCGCTGTCAGATATACCGGCTTATGCTTCGGTGATGCTCGTAACAGCCTGACTATTTCGTCATCGGTCATGGCTCGTCGAAGACGGCGTTCACGGCCTTTCGTCGGAACAGGGCGGACTGTCTTCAGGGGGTTTGCGAGTATACGTCCGGTTCGCTGGAGCCAGTTAAGCATGGCATTTATGGCTCCT
>JAMDCX010000100.1:772-33862 GCA_023489375.1 Planctomycetota bacterium | reverse complement strand
GCCAACGCCCCATCTGCGGCGTCGCCGCGGTTCAAAGGGTCAACGGACCCAGTTTTCACCGCGGCTTCTTGCATCTGGAGCGTTTGCCGCCAATCAACCCTAATTTGTAGGCGTGACAGAGCACTAGACTCGTTGGGAGTCTGACTGACCGCAAGGCCGTGAACGGTTACCGATTGCCTTTGGCCGGCGGAAGGTATATCAGGTTGACCCCTGCCGGCGAAGTCGTATGATAAACATGATGATATATGAAAGAAATCAGCAAGGATCGCATGTCACTAACCGAATCGTCTAACGCCTTTACCGCCTTGGGATTGGAACCGGCTCTGGTCATGGCTCTCAATGAATTGCGCTTTGTTGCGCCATCAGAGATTCAGCAACTGATGATTCCCGCGGCACTGACGGGTGCGGATGTTATCGGGCAGGCGCGGACCGGTACCGGTAAGACCGCCGCTTTTGGTCTGCCTATTTTGCAGAGGCTGGACCCCGCCCAACCTCTGCAAGCACTGATAGTCACACCGACCCGCGAGTTGGCCATTCAGGTGGAAGCCGAAATGGTGCGCTTCGCCCGGCATAAACCCTACCACATGGTCGTGGTCTATGGCGGACAAAAAATTCAGCATCAAATCAAACTGCTGGAGCGCCATCCATACGTTGTGGTGGGTACGCCGGGCCGTATTCTGGATCTTAATGAACGCGGCTATCTGCCGCTGGGCAATATGAAATTCGTTGTATTTGACGAAGTAGATCGGATGTTTGATATCGGCTTCCGCGATGATGTGCGCAAGATACTATCCTTGTGTAAAAGTCCGCGGCAAACCATTTTTGTTTCCGCCACCATCAATGATGAAATTGAGCGAATGGTACAGCAGCACATGAATCATCCGCAACGTTTTTTTACCGCCAGGGCCGATGAAACACTCACCAATCCGGAGGCGGTACAATATGTTGTCGGTGTACAACCGTGGGATAAATTGAGGGCCTTGCGTTTGTTGCTCCAGCATGAGCGGCCAACACTGGCTATCGTTTTCTGCCGCACGAAACGCAGCGTCGATAAAGTCGCCCATGCCCTGTGCGAACGCGGTGTCAACGCCTCCCCCATCCATGGGGATTTGATGCAAACTCAGCGTGAGCGGGTCATGCGCGGATTTCGCACCGGAAAAATCAACGTTCTGGTAGCTACGGATCTGGCCAGCCGTGGCATCGATGTTCATGAGATCAGCCATGTCATAAATTATGATGTTCCGGAAGATCCTGAAGCGTATGTACATCGTGTGGGGCGCACCGCACGCATGGGGGCCACTGGTAAGGCTTTTACGTTTGTTTCCATCGGACAGGCGCAACAGCAGACGGAGATTGAGAAACTCATCAATCGCCTGCTGGAAGAATATAGAATTCCTGGTTTTATGCCGTCCTTGGAACCCAGCAAACGTCCCGGCTCCGCGGCGCCAGGCAGTATGGAATCGTCCCATACCGATACGCCCGTGGCGGACGGTGTTTCCTTGGCCATGTCTCCAGCCCCGGCCGCCACCGACGGCTATGCTCCAACGTCTTTCACCGCCGCTCCAGCCACGGCTCGACGTCCCCTTTCCGGACGTTTTCCGACACGCCGCCGGAGATGATACGGAAGTTGCGTAAAGAGGCCCAAAGGCAAGGCGGTGGGCAACCGCCAATACCGATGTCCATGGGAACCGTCGGAATGGAAATAGCAAACCGGAATGTTTGACAATTCGTATGGCTCCATGTAGTAAAAGGGGCGGTGGAATCCCCGACGGAATAAGGGGGGCTTGAAAAATAACGGTTATGAGGAGAAATGAATGTCGCAACCCGCGGAAATCGTCGCCGAAGAATTGACGAAAGCCTACGGCAAATTTTTAGCCGTGGATAACATCAGCTTTGCGGTACCCAAAGGCATGGTGGTGGGTTTTTTAGGGCCGAACGGTGCGGGAAAAACCACGACCATCCGTATGCTGACCTGTTTTATGCCGCCCACCAGCGGGTCGGCGCGCGTGGCGGGTTTTGATGTTTTTCATGATTCATTAAAGGTGCGGAGCCATCTGGGGTATCTGCCGGAAAATGCCCCCGTGTATATGGAAATGCGTGTCGCGGAATATCTGCAATTCCGCGGACGGTTGCGCGGTATGGATCGATCGCGTCTCAAAGAGCGGATTGCTGAAGTTACAGAACTATGCTGGCTGGCGGATCGCCGGCGGTGGCCCATTTCCAAGCTCTCAAAAGGCTATCGGCAACGGTTGGGAATCGCCGATGCGTTATTGCACAACCCTCCCGTGCTGATATTGGATGAACCGACGGTGGGGCTGGATCCCGCGCAAATTCGTGAAACGCGCAAATTAATCGCCAATCTGGCGGGGATGCATACGGTGCTGCTGTCCACGCATATACTCTCGGAAGTGGAATTGGTGTGTCAGAAAGTTATTATCATCGGGCGCGGAAAAATTCTGGCTCAGGGCTCGCCGGAAGAATTAAAACAGCAATGTGCCCAACGCGGAGCCGGGGCGAAGCTGGTGCTGGAAATACGCGGTCCCGCGGATCAGATACGCTCTGCCCTGGCGGCCTTGCCGGGGGTGGATCAGGTTCGGATAATTTCCGATACGACCGTAGCCACGCTGGAATTGACGGGCAAACTGGATGGCGCCCTGCGGGAGCAGATGGCGGCGTTAATTCAGCAGCGGGGCTGGGCCTTGCGGGAAATGCGCAGCAGCGGGGCGAGCTTGGAAGAGTTTTTCGTTCAAATTACTGATCCGGGCGCTGCGGCGGCGGCATGATGGAAATTGCATATTCACCACCGGAAGATGAACAGAACCGTGGTGAAGTGGTATGGAGAATTAGATATGTCAACAGTTCTGGCGCTGGCCAAACGTGAAATTTCAGGACTTTTCTATTCCCCCATTGGATATATCGTTCTGGCGATTTATCTGCTTTTTGTGGGATTGCTGTTTGCGTTGCTGGTCATGCAGCCGGGGGCCATTGCCGATCCCGGCCCCATGTTTCAATGGAACCACCTGATTTTAATATTCGTAGTGCCGTTTATGACCATGTCCCTTTTTTCCGAGGAATACAGATCCGGTCGTATTGAAACGCTCCGCACCAGCCCCATTACGGATTGGCAGCTGCTGCTGGGAAAATTTCTGGGGGCCATGGGCTTTTATTGCGTGGTTATTGCCTCCAGCCTGATTTTTATAATTATTCTGTCTTTGTTCGGCCGACCGGATTATATGACCGTGCTGACCAGTTACCTGGGGCTGTTCCTGATGGGCTTGCTGATGGTGGCCATTGGTTTATTTTTCTCCGCCTGTACGCAACACCAGATACTCGCCGCCATGAGCAGTTGTGTCACCCTGGTGGCGCTGGGCATTCTGTTCCAGGCAATCTCGTATTTTCTCGGCGCAGCCCTGGGTGTTTCCTGGGCCTGGTTGCGAACGCTGCGGCATGTGTTGCGTTATCTGGCTATTGAACCGCACATGGTCAACTTTTCCCGCGGCCTGGTCGACAGCCGAAATGTCGTATTTTTTCTCTCCGGAGCCGGGCTGTTTTTATTCCTGACCTACATTGTGCTGGAAAGTCGCAAATGGAGATAACCGACGTACCACGAACAACGCATGATCGGAGATTTAATTTCTTATGGCGCACATAGACAATAAAGACAAACCGACGGGGACCCCCACAACCGGAAAGCCGGTCTGGAATGCCGGTAAACGCCGATCCATTTATGGTTCCAACACCGCAATTCTGATAATCGCGGCGGTGCTGGTCGTGGTGTTTGTGGATTGGCTGTCGGTACGCTTTAACTATTCCAAAGACTGCACCACCGGCGGCATATATTCGCTGTCGCCCAAAACCCTGGATTTGTTGAAGCTCGTGGATAAGACCGGAAAAAAGTTTTACCTGGTTAATGAATTTCCAACTTCCCTGGACGCGGACCCCGGGGAACGCGCCCAGGGCTTGAAAATTCAACGCCTCATCCGCGAGTATACGGACCAATCTTCTCATATTGTTCAATACAAGCCCGCCACACTTAACGACTTGAAGTTGAAAATACGCAGGCGTTTTGGCGGACAGTTTGCTTCCTACCGGCAAGTGGTAAATCAATTCACACCCCTGGCCGCGGAACTGATCACCTTCTCGACCTCGGAAGCGAAGAAAATTAACGCCCTGGCCAACAACCCGGCTGTGGCCACCACCAGCGATCAATCGCAGAATTTTGCCACCCTGCAATTGAGCTTCAGCCGCAGTGCCGGGGTACCGCGACTGGTCGAGCGTCTTGAGAGAAAAGTTGCGGCGACGCGGAAAAATCCGCTGCCGGACTGGCCAGAGCTGACGGGGTCTCTGGTCTCCAATCTCCGCAGTATACGCCAGCAGTTTGAGGCCTTAAGCAAGAAGAATGTTCTGTCCGCCTTCAGTCCGCTGGTGCAGAAACTTCTAAAACAAGATGCCGGCCTGCTGGCCGCACAAGCCGCGAAAATAAAAGCCTATATGGACCTTCTCAACGGCCTGAAACCCGTAAAATCCAGCCATGTATTAAGTGCGCTGCGGGCCGACAGTTTAATAGTCATTGGACCCCGGACGGTTCAGGTGCTGCGGCGTGATAAGTTGTTTATACCGCAGGGAAATGCCGGCCTGGGGCGTGTACAGTATCTCTTTCAAGGCGAACAAGCGGTGAATTCCGCCCTCCTGGCCATGACGGAAACCCACCGCACCAAAGTCGTCTTTGTCAGTGCCAATGCCATGAATCTTATTTCCGCGGGCGGACCATTTTCGGCGGCGGCGAAAATGCTGCGGCAAAATAACTTCAAAGTATATCAGTGGTCGCCCGGACCGGGCGGCAATCCACAATCGCCGACCAGCAGTGAAACACCGCCGGCTATCGGAAAAGGTGTCATCTGGGTGATTCTGGATTTACCGCCATCGGGTCAGATGGCGCAAATGGGAGCCATGATCTATTCTCTGCTGGAGCAGAAAATCAGTGTGCAGCTGGCGGATGGCGGCAATGCGCTGTTTTTACTCAGCGCCATGCCGCCGCAGTTAATGATGATGACCCAGGGACAGATTCCCTACAAAAGCATTTTGGCGGGTTATGGAGTTCGTTTACGCAGTACGTATCAGGTAGTACAGCGTATGGCTGTGCAGGGCGGTCAGCATGTGGATGTACCGCAAATTCAAATCAGTAGTTACCCGGATACCATCATCACGAAACCCGTGGAATCGCTGGCCACCATGCTTGCCGGAGCGCCGGCGCAAAATGGGGCCTTTATTCTCTCGCCTACGTATGTCGGCACCATGGTGCCGCAGCCGCAGGGCGTACGGACCAGCGTATTTCTGCAAACCGCGTCCAGTCCGGATATTTTTGGACAAACGCAGCCGGCGGCGCCAGATGCGGCGTTTAATCCCTCCGCCGATCTCAAATCTCCCGTGCCCCTGGGAGTGATGGCCAGCAAGGGTGGGCGGCGCATCATTGCCATCGGCAATGTGATGTTTATCACCGACCAGTTGATCAATTCCGGAACTCCGGCGATCGCCA
Source organism: Planctomycetota bacterium (assembly GCA_023489375.1). Taxonomy (GTDB): domain Bacteria; phylum Planctomycetota; class Phycisphaerae; order WQYP01; family WQYP01; genus JAMDCX01. The sequence goes on along the minus strand of JAMDCX010000100.1, from coordinate 28,326 downwards.
ATGGCGCTTTGACCATGATTTCCAATTTTCCGGGTAACGCGGAATTGTTCATGAACAGCATTTACTGGTTGGCGCACCAATCGCATCTGATTGCGGCCAGCCCGCGTGCTACCGTAGCTTTGCGTATTGAACGCATGAGCGGCAGTGAAGAAGCCTTGGTTCGCCTGTCCAGTTTTGCCATGCCGGCGATTTTGGCCGTGGCCATTGGTTTAATGGTGTATGTGGCGCGGCGGCGTATTTAAATCTAGTATAAACGAGACGGTCGAACCGTCATTACCATTCAAGATTCTGAAGGATTCGGCACCATGAATTTGCGATTGACCATAGCGGTACTTCTCGTTCTGATTGTTCTGGTGGGGGTGGTGGCCTATGTGAACCGCCAGCCTCATGCGTCCACATCACCGGCAAAACATCATTATGTATTTCTCCCTCATCCCACGGCCCTGGATCGTTTTTCATTTAAATCAGCCCATGGGCCTCAGCTGGCGTTTAAGCGCGTCGGTACACACTGGTTTATTGTCAGCCCAATAAAAGCCCGGGGCCGGGATTATGCCATTGGCGATCTGGCAGGCACGCTGGCTGATTTGCAGTGGCGTTATCGCGCCAGAATAGCATCCCGCGGACATCATACTCTGGCACACACCGGTCTGGAAAAACCAAAGGCTGTTCTCACGGTGGTCAATCAGGCGGGGAAAACCTTTACCTTGAATATCGGTTCGCTCAATGCCACCGGGCGGTTGTATGTCCATCTGGCGGGGGTACATGATCCATATATCGATATTGTGAAAGCGGATTGGCTGCGTCGCCTGGAGCGCCCGGTACGAAAATTCCGGAACCGCTCACTGACTTCCTTCCACACGCGGAATATCGCCGCCATCACCCTCCGTACGGACTCCGGAACCATGCGCCTGGTACCGCATGGAAAAACCTGGGCTTTCAACCAGCCGCTGCCGGCGCCGGTGGACAAGTCCAAGGTCACTACCTGGATCAGTAATCTGCAATTGCTCACCGCGCACCGCTTCGCCAATATTCCCGCCGCCCGCGCCGGACTGACTCATGGTCCACTTACCATCACGGTGGATTTCAAGGCGCCGCATCCTCTTGTGGCCACACCGAATAAAAATAAAACCGCTCCAGTTAAAACTCCGCCCGCTCCGGCGCCGCTGGTAATTCAATTTGGCATTAAGACGGATCTGACGGGAAAATTTCTCTATACCCAAAGCAGTTATAATCCCGGCGTGTGCGTGGTGCGAAACACCTCTTTCCAGCAACTTTATGAATCCTTCGCCGCGCTGCGCGATTACCATCTGCTCGCGGCCGATGTCAGCAAGGCTTCACATATCGTCATTACCCGCAGAAATGGTATTACCGGCAATACTCCAGCCACCCTGACCCTGGCCAGGACGCACGGCCAATGGCAGATATTAGAGGCCGCCAACCGCAACGTTCCGGCCGGTACCGGGGCGGTAACCAAATTACTTGCAGACGTGCATACAGTAACGGCCAAAAGGTTCCTTGATAAACCCACGAATATGGTCGCTTTGGGTTTGACCAGTCCATCCGCGACTTGGGAAATTACCATACCCGACCATGTTCATCCCATCACCTTGACCTTTGGCGCGGTACAACATTCGGGATTGATTCCGGTAAAAGTATCGCCTTGGCCAAGTATTTATATGGTCAGTCCGGTGGCCATCAAACCACTGCTGCCTCAACTTACCAGCTTGCGCGGTAAAAAAGTGACTGATCTTGCCGCAGCGAACCCTCGCCGTATTACGATCCGCCGGGCGGGAACCACAGTTACAATCCATAAGGTCAAAGGCCGATGGTTACGGGGGTCAACACCCGCTCCCGCCGGCGCGGTGAATAACCTCCTGTCCGCATGGAGACCACTGCGGGCCAAAAAATGGTTTATCAATATGCGATCGGTTTCCTCCGTTCCACCCATTATAGTTGATCTTGCACTGCGGCATGCGGTCAAGCCGGCGCTTCCGACCGCCACGCCGGCGAATAAGAAAAAGCCTTCAACACCCTCCAAAATGAACTATATCTGGAAGCATGATGTATTAACGCTCTGGCGGATCACATTGCCAAAATCGCCACGCTCAACGGTCAAGGGGAAAACCTCGGCTCCGGCACCCACATTTCAATGGCGTGCTGAACTCTCGGAAACTGGAGTTGCCAGAGGGCTTCCCGTTTGGAGTTTCCAGCCCCATGACAGCCTGGTATCAGCAGTCCAAACACTGCTTAAAAAATAGGTAATTGTTCACGACATGGCCACGGCGTTCAATGAATAATGAGTAATGAGTAATATTATGGCATGGGCATCTTGCCCGTGACGCTATGGCCATGTTATCAGGCAACCGGAACGCACTGTTCATTGGCAAGATGCCCATGCCACGGAACTCCTGTATTTATCCTACATAACCACGCAACAACAACCATAACCCGTTTGGCTAAGCCGTGTGTCCGTGAACGATTACCAAATTTCAAATCTTAGATATACGTTGTGATAGCGTATCTACCTTGCCCGCGGGGGTGCAGTGCTCGGATGCGGTCAACCGCGGCAAGGTAGATGGCATGCCGAGAAGGTACATTTTATTGAAATAAACCATCGTCAGCGATGGCCGGGCGGGCGGGTGGTGTGAGTTTCAGATGGCCATAACCGGCCGTGGTAAGCTGTCGGCCTTTTGGGGTCCGGCGGATAAAACCAATTTGCAGCAGGAAGGGTTCAATAACATCTTCGAGGGTGTCGGATTCCTCGCCCATGGTGGCGGCCAGAGCCTCGATGCCGGCGGGTCCGCCTTCATAATCACGGGCTAAAACCTGCATAAACCGGCGATCCAGCGCATCGAGACCCTGCTCATCAATGCCTTCAAGTTGCAACGCCGCAACGGCAATTTCCGGCGTCAATTGGCCTTCCCCCCTTACCAGGGCAAAATCGCGCACGCGCCTTAAAAGCCGATTGGCCACGCGCGGAGTGCCGCGCGCCCGCCGAGCCAGAAGTTCCAACGCTTCCTTCCGGGCTGGCAGGTTCAATACCCCGGCGGAGCGTGTGGCGATACTCAAAAGATCAGGCAGATCGTAATACGCCAGATGATGCACAATGCCAAAACGGGAACGCATCGGCCCGGACAGCAAGCCTGCCCGCGTGGTGGCTCCGATGAGCGTAAAAGGCTGAATTTCCATGTGCAGGGAATTCGCGTGCGTGCCGGTGCCCATCACTACGTCAATGCAGAAATCTTCCATGGCGGGATACAGATATTCTTCCACGGCGGTGGGAATGCGGTGAATTTCATCTATAAACAGTACTTCTCCGCGTTGCATATTCGTTAACATGCTGACCAGTTCAGTCGGGCGGGCCAAGGCCGGGCCGCTGGTTATTTTCGGAACTGTGCCGTTGAGTTCCGACGCGATAATGTATGCCAGCGTCGTTTTTCCCAGGCCCGGCGGGCCATGGAGCAGTACATGCTCCATGGCTTCGCCGCGCTGACGGGCGGCGGCAATACTGATGCGCAACTTTTCAATAAGTTCGCGCTGGCCAATATAATCATTGAGCGTTCTGGGGCGCAACGTGGGTTGATCAGGCGTTGCGGCCTGATCTTCGGGAAGGCTCTGGGCTGTGATAATCCGCTCACGTGCCATGGTCTGGTTCCCTGGTATCCAATGCTGGTATTATTCCCGGCGCGCAGGGGCGTTTTATCGCCACACATTCTGCCGGACGGAGTTGAGATCGTATGCCGGCGGTAAAGCAAAAATACGGCCTCGTCCAAAGGGAAGCGGTGTTGACCCGTCCAGCGTCATTCAGCTGGTCAAGACAAACGGTTTGAATTTTTCTCATCATCCACCCGCCTTTAATTTATACGCCGCTTTCATAATGCTGGCGGAAGTCGTCAGCGTCGGATCCGCCCGGCAGGCGCGATCCACCCAATTTTCAGCTTCGGCGACGCGCTCACCCAAGGCGATCATGGCTTCAATGGCCGCAATCTGCTGATCGCTGCGGGCAGCCGGGGCGGTAACGCCACCGACGGTACCGGCAAACCGATCCACCTTGCCGGAAAGTTCCGCGATAATCTGTTCCGCGGTGCGTTTACCGATTTCCGGCAGACTGGTGAGAAAACGCGAATCCTTCTGATTAATGGCCGCCGCGATACAGTCCACGCTTTGTGTCAGTGCTCTTAACGCCCGGCGCGGGCCGATACCTTTAACCGTGATAAACTGTTCAAAGAAATCTTTATCCTGCTGGCGGATAAAACCAATAAGCCGGGGAGTAAGCTGGCCGAAGGAGGCATTGCCCTCCATGTAATGCAGGGTGACAAAGGTAATTCTCTGCCCGATATGCCGCTGCAGGTGGGGAATATCCACGGCGGGCGTAAGAATCTCATAGCTGATATCACCAACGGTGATAATCGCCGCCGTTTCGCTTACCGCATCAATACGCCCCTGAATCCTGGCAATCATTGTGTATGCAACCTGTTCGAGTTTCCAGCAAAACCAACACCGCGAGCCAACGAAGATAGTATACTCGGAGCCATGGGGATCGGTAAGAGTTCACAGGTTTATATCGCGATAAATTAAAATATAAGTGGATAATGAGTAATGAGTAGAATGCAGGAATACATTTAGTATTTAGTATTTAGCATTTAGGAGACAGGAGACGGGGAAAATGCGAGTCGGTGGGCGATAAAGGTTGCAGGTTGTATGGTACAGGGGACAGGACGAGAATGCGGTAGTTTGAAATTTGCATTTATCCGGCGGCAGAGTGCCGCCGCGAATTTGCGCCACGCTTATCCGGATGGTATAAGCGAATCTGCGGTTAAAAATGGTAACCGTTCACGGGGTCATATTGTGAAAAATCATAAGGCAATTAAATAATGAATATAAACAAAATTATTTCACCACCACAACGACACGACGATATAACGGAGGTTACAGATTATAGGTTACAGAATTACTGGGGGCAGTTATCTCTGATTCCTCTGTTGTGAACAACAATGATCAAAGATTAATGAACAACAACGGTGCTATAACCTGTAACCTGTCCCCCGTAACCTGTTCCCATTTGCGGTTCAACAGTGGTTCACAAGGTGGTCAGACTGTGAACGGTTACAAGCCTCTTATTGTTCTATACACGGTATCCCAACGGCGATGTCAGTGGCATCAGGCGCTGAAAGACGACCCGCAACCACAGGTATGAGTGGCATTGGGATTTTTAAATACAAATCCACGCCCCATGACCTCGTTTTTGAAGTCGATTTCCGTGCCGTTGAGATACAGATAGCTTTTTCGATCCGACAGTACCTTAATGCCCTGCGACTCCATGACTTCATCCGTGTCGGATGTATCTTCCGTCAAATCCAGGACATAACTGAACCCGGAACAACCGCCACCTTTAACACCGACCCGCAAGGCCGTATTTGCTGATAATCCCTGCTCTTTGATGATATTCTTAATTTCCTTGGCCGCCGTTTCTGTTAATTCAATAGCCATTATGTTAGTACTCCTTAATAACCAACATTTATTATATCTCTCTGCCGAAGAAAAGAAAAGTTAACGCGTGGGCCGCAACCCTCCCATGGGCTTGACGGGGGCCATGAACAGTATACCATCATTTTTTAACTCTCTTCACTGCCGCTGTATGGCGGTGGAAAACCGTCTGGTGAGGGGTGAATTGTAAGTCGGAGCAGCATGGATCATTCCGTTCGACATAACGAACGTCCGCGTGAACTCAAGTGGTACCACGCTTCCGGTATTTTGTATGGCGACTGGGGCACGAGCCGCTTTTATGTACTCGGATTAGCGTTCTTCTATTCGCTCTATGAGAGTTTCTGGTATGTCCTGGCGGTTGGTGTACTGGTGGCGCTGGTGGGCTGGGCCTATACCATTATTTGCCGGTGCTTTCCGGATGGGGGCGGGGTGTACTCCTCAGCCAAACACCTGAGCCGACAACTGGCGGTTATCGGGGCGCTTTTGTTGTGCGCCGATTTTATCGTCACGGCGGCCATGTCCGCTTATGACGGCATGCAATACATCGGCGTGCCCAATGATGGTCCATTGGTGCCCATGTGCGGCATTGGGGCCATTATCATTATCGGTATTCTGAATTACTTCGGTCTGCGCAAAGTGGGTGTTCTGGCACTGATTGCGGCACTGGCCACATTCGTGCTGACTTTAATTATTGCCGCGTTCAGTGTGCCCCATCTGGCTGTCGGATGGCACCGAATTATGGCCCACGGACAGCTTAGCGGAAATCTGGGAAATCACTGGTTCGCATTTGTCAATGTCGTGCTGGCGCTATCGGGTGTGGAAGCGGTGGCCAACATGACCGGGGTCATGGTACGCCCCGTCAAGACCACGGCCCGCAAGACGATTTTACCGGTCTTGATGGAAGTGGTCGTATTTAACGCCATACTGGCGGTGGGTATGTGCGCATTAAGTCCAAAAGCCAGTCAACCCCAAGAGCGATTTACAACACCGGCGGTAATCCTGCATCATCAGGTGCGTGAATTCAAGCAGCAGCATCAGGATTGGAAAAGCCATCCCCTTTTGATCGCGCAGATCCACAGGATGGATACCAATTACAAACGTGAAAATGAGATACAAAATGAGGTTTTGCGTGTTATGGCCAGCGATTTTGTCGGCCGCACGTTTGGTTGGATTTGTGGTATTGTTTTCGGCGTGTTGCTGATTTCCGCGGTCAATACCGCCATTGGCGCCATGATGAGCATCCAGTACACCATGTCGCGGGACAGCGAGTTACCGCGGTTTTTGGCCAAACTCAATATGTTCGGAGTGCCCTGGCTGGCTCTGGTACCGGCGGTAATAGTACCGGTATTGATCTTGAGCATTTTCCATGATTTAAGCACACTGGGAGATTTGTATGCCATCGGCGTGGTCGGAGCCATTACCATTAATCTGTCCAGCGCTGCGCTGAACCGGGAACTTAAAGTCCAGCATTGGGAGCGGATTTTTCTGGCTGCCGTCGGTCTGATTATGGCCGGCATTGAGTTGACGCTGGCGCTTGAAAAGCATGAAGCCCTGATATTTGCCTTAAGTGTTTTGGCCGCTGGATTGCTGGCCCGGTTCTACACCAAACAATATCCTGTCTTAAGTGTGAAAACACGGGTCCGAGTTCTGGCTGCCAGCAGCGCCGCCGGGGCGGTCATGGCGCTGGGACTGCTAAAACTGGGCTTCATGTTTTTAAGGCATCATCCTGTTTACGGCGGTTGGCTGTTCGCCGGGGCCGCTTTTTTTCTGGCACTGGCCGTAGCGGCGATATACCAGTTACGACAGCTGACCGTTGCGTTACGCGCCACGGTCACCCCGACTCCGGTCCGGGAAGAAGCTCCGGAACAATTGGCGTTCGGCACGCCGGCGAGAGAATTGGAAATGTCCATGCCCAAAGTGCTCGTGGCGACCCGTGGTTCGCCACGGCTGTTGGACTTCGCCGCCCAATATGCCAAACAAACTGGCGCCATCCTTTTTGTTATTTTTGTGCGACAGTTGAATCTGGCCTTTGCCGCCGACAGCCAGGGGCCAACTCTGGAGGAAGACCATGAAGCCATTGCCACGTTCCGCAGGGCACAGGAAGTTTGCGGCAAAGAGGGAGTACCGTTGGTGCCGATTTATGCCGTTTCTCCTGATGTGGCCTACACGATACTGGATTTCGCGGCAACCTACAGCGTCAATGCACTGCTCATGGGCGTATCGCGGCGGGGTGCCATGCTGCGGGCTTTGCACGGGGATACCCTCACCGCCGTAGCCGATCAGCTGCCGCGGGATATTCCCTTATTGATTCATGCCTGACACCTCATGCTGGTGTGGCGGCAGAGAAGCAGGCAACCGGAGAATGGCGATAGTATGGAAAGGTAATGAATGTTGACATCTCAAATTAAATCGGAATGGCAAACCAATCCTCTGGCCCCTCTTCCCGACCATATCCGCGGGCTGATTTTTGATTGTGATGGCACACTTGTAGATACGATGCCCGTTCATTATCACGCCTGGCAGATGGCCCTGAGTCAGGCCGGTATCCCGCTGGCGGAAGAGGAGTTTTATCGCCTTGCCGGCATGCCTACGCTGAAAATTGCTCAGGCATTGGCCCGGAACCATAAATCCGCGATGACCGGCGAAGAAATAGCGCACCGCAAGGAAGAAGCCTATATCCATAGAATACCGGAAATTCAACGCATTGAACCGGTGGTGGACATTGCACGTCGTGAACGTGGCCGGCGCGGTTTAGCTGTGGCCAGCGGCGGCATCCACCGTATTGTGGACCGGCAACTGCAGGTCGCGGGGCTGGCGGAATTATTTCCTGTCGTGATCTGTGTTGATGATGTTGAACATGGCAAACCATCCCCGGATTCGTTTCTGCTGGCGGCCCGGCGCATGGGGGTAAAGCCGGATCAATGTGTGGTGTATGAAGATGGTGAACTTGGATTCCAGGCTGCCGCCGCCGCGGGCATGGTCGGCATCGACGTTCGCCCCTGGCATCGACTGACGAAAACCAAGTCGCGGTAAGAGAATTTCCACCGCCCACAACAGGACAAAAGTGGGAAAAAGTAACCGTTCATATAGCTGAGAATTATACATGAGCGGGTGTCGACCACCGCATGGCGATGCTGGTGCTCGCCTGCCACAATGCCATGCCGGTGCTCTATTACAACTTTTGCGTCCGCATTGGAAGATTAACGCCCATGCAGCCCCGCAACGCCTTGCGGTGGTTCGTAGTACGCCCACCAATAACAGGTTTGGAATGGGACCGTAATAATTTCCCGATTGGTATGAGCATTGAATACTCCACCACCGGCCAAGCCGGTGGCTATTTTGACGGACAGTGCTCCGGAATCCACGCACCAACCGGTACAGCCACTTGGTGGAAGTTATTGCGATCTCGTTCCTTTATGTATAGAAAATGTATCCATATTATGTCTTTTATATTTCTATATTTCGTAATTTATCACGCCGTGAACGGTTAACCGGATGTTCTGTCGGTGGCCAAACATGGTATAATAAAAAGCACTAATAAGTCGGGTAATGGAAAGGGAAACTTTTGCCATTCCTTTACTTGAGCGTTTAGGGGATCGGATATGACGGCCATCCATGCTTCCAGTCCGTTGCCGGAAGAATTTCAGGCGATTTTGCAGAAACTGGAGGAAGCTGGAAATCGTTTTCGTCTGGCGATGTTCATCGGCGCCATGGCGCGGTTCGCGGCGCTGGTTTTTCCAGTAAGCACAATAGCGTTGCTTACAGCGGGATTGCTTGGGTCGTACGCCGGGGACTGGCTGATTTGGCTGCTGCTGGCCGCCATTCCGGCTTCCATGGCCATCGGCTACTGGTGGTTTCTTCATGATATAATCTGGAAACGCCCCGCTTATGGTCAAATGGCACGCTGGGTGGAAGAACAAGCCGCCGCGCAGCAATTGCCGTTGAATAATCATTTCATCAATGCCGTTCTTCTGGCCGACGAATTGGAAAAACTGTCTCCAGCCTCCTCCGGTGCTGCCGATATGCGCCGGGTGCTGATTCCGCAGGTGCTCAAGGAAATCAGCTCTTCCGTGGAAACGGACAATCTTTCCGCAGTCGCCCCCTGGCCGCAGCAGCGTAAGGCTACTGTGCGCGCCGGGGTTATTGTATTGGCTTGTGTACTGGCAGGATTATTTTTTCACCACCAGATGGGGTATGGCCTGGAGGTATTATCCGCACCGGGGCGGTTTATTCCAACGCAGGGAATCGCCCAGATACTGTCGGTTCAGCCCGGTAATGAAACAATTCTGGCCGGGGAACCGGTGGATTTTATGGTCCGCATCAATACGCCCGGTCATCAACTGGTGGCCACGAATCTGTATCTGCATTTCCAAAGCGGTGCGCGCCAGAAAGTAGCGATGATACCATTTGGACGACATTTTCATTCTTTTCGGTTTCACCTGGCCAGTGTGGCGGAAAATGTTACTTACCTTGTGGCGGCCGGAGGAACGCAAAGCCGGAAATACCATCTGACCGTGCTGCCCAAAATTGCCTTGCGGCAATATCAGATCAATATAACCCCCCCCGCCTACACGCAATTGCCGGCCCGCCATATCATATTGACAGGAAAAACATTCGATCCCGCCGCCGCGTCGGTTACGGTTCCTTTCGGCAGCAAAATCAATCTGTCCGCCACACTGGATCACACGATTATCGGGGCGTCGGCATTGGTAGAACAAACCGGTGGAAAAACCATCCCGGCCAGCTCCAGCAATCAGAAAACATTTACTGTTTCCTGGATTGCGGAACAAACCGTCCGTTATCACTGGTTGCTCAATGATGCGCGCGGCAATGCCCTGCAACGTTTTCCGGCTTCTTCCGCCTCCGCGCCGGACCAGCTGCTGGTGCGGGTGGCCGCGGACACGCCGCCCATGGTTCATGTGCTGATTCCCCATAAAGATTTATCAGCTCTTCCCGGAGCCAATATCCCTTTGGAAGCCAAAGCCACTGCGGACTACGGCCTGACCGCGATGGCCCTGCAGATTGCCGTCAACAACGGAAGTTTTACCACCCTGCGTCAATGGCAGATTCCGATGGCCGAAAATGGCAAACCGGCAACGGTTTCCACGGTGCGCGCCCTGTTAGCACTACCGGCGCGGAAATATCGATTGGGCCAGAACATCCATTACCGTTTTACCGCCACCGACAATCGGCAGCTTAATATCGGGGTGAATCAGTATGGCCCGCAGACCGCGTTGGGGCGGGTGTATACCGTCAAATTACAATCTACCGCAGCCAGTGCCATGGGCCACAGTCGCTGGGCCGCTCTGGAACAGCGGCTGGAAAAAATGCTGGCGCAACAGCAGGGTCTTATTGTGCTGGGTAACGGCATACATCTTTTACCACCGCTGGCCATCGTTCATCAAACGGCGGCCAAAGTGGCGGAAGGGCAGCGTCATTTGCGGCAGTTTATGAACGGTACTTATAAACATTTCCCATTCATTCATTCCATGGCCACCGTGCAACAGGCACTGGACGTGATGGTCCATGGTGATGCGACGGCGGCGGTAGCGCGAGCGGATGATCTGGGACTGGTTTCTGATATGGGGGCAGTGAAACTGGAATTTATAAAACTGCACACGCATCAACTCAATGTGCTTAATGCGCTTAAGGCTTTATTGGCCATGGCGGGAGCGAAGGCAGAGAGCGTAAATTCCGTGGTCTCCCATCAGGGTACGAACTTTCCGGATCAGGGAAGAGAACAATGGCGGCAACTGGCGCTGGCCCTGAAGAAAATGGAAAAGCAACAAATGGGCGTGATGAATACATCGATGAAGCTGGCGCAAAAACCCATCAATCAGTTTGATGCCAAAGATAAAAATGAATTACTCAAAGCCCAGGCCATTGAAGATAAATGGTCGAAATTTCTCAGCCAGAAACTTGTGAACCTCAGCAACCTGACCGAACAGGACCAGGCTGACGCATCCTTGAAAGATGATTTAGCGCAGATGAATGTGGCTTTGGCCCTGTCCAAAGGAGCCTTGGCCGCCAAAGCGATGAAAATCGTGGTGCCGCTGGAACAGGAAGGGCTGGAAGATGCGAAAAAAATAACCTCCAATATCGAAAAATGGCTGGCTCAACAGCCTGATACCTACAAATGGGAAATGGAAGAGCCGGTGACTCAAAATGATGTTCCCGCGCCACCACTGCCTTCCCAGCTTTCCGATATGATCGGAAAACTGCTCCAGCATGAGGAAGACCTCACCAGTGATATGGAAAGTCTCGGCAGCAAATGGAACGATTCCATCAACAAAGGTAATGGATGGGGCGCCATAGATGGACCCATCAGCGATATGAGCGCGCAAGGTATTACCGGCAATACCATGCCCAAGAATGATGAAATTCAGGGCCGCAGCGGTTCCGGTCGCGAAGGCCGGGCCAGCGGTGAAATGGTCGGCGCCACCGCCAGTGATAAAGGTGGTCGCCGCACGCCCACCCGCCTTACCGGCGACCAGTTCAGTTCCGGGCAGGTGAAGGATTCCTCCAAACAGCCGCCTGGCGGCGCCACCGGTGGCGGCAAAATCTCCGGCTACGGAGGTGAAGGCCTGGAAGGTCCGGCTCCACAGGGAATGCAGAAAGATATAAAGCGCATGGCCGGTATTCAGGCCCAGTTATTGAATCAGGCGGATCGGCTGCGTATCCAGTTACGCGCGGCCGGCTTTAACAACTTCAAACTTATTGAATCCGCGGTGTTAATGCAGGATGCACAAAAGGCCTTAAATGCCTATCAGTATCATACCGCACTGTTATACCAGAAACTGGCGAATCAGAGTCTGAATACGGCCAGGGTTATTAACCAGGCCGAAGCGCGGTTAACCATGGACAACACCACCGGGGGCCGCAAAACTCTGCGCAAAGTTTCGGATACCATGCTCGGCAGCATGCCCAGAGGATACGCCAATCCGGTAAAAGCGTATTTTGAAAAACTCTCCCAGGCTTCCGGACGGTGACAGGGGTATGACGTTGAGCTACTATGGATAAAGTATCTTGACAGCATAACTTTTATCCAATTGGATACAACGGCTACCCGGCACCACCATTGCATGCGGTTATATACTATATGCGGCTATCAAGGAGACATCTGATCCACATGATGGCCCCAACTTGGCACTGTCCCGCATCATTTACTTTTCATAATAGATTACCCAAAGCAGCAATGCGTATGACGGTTGTTATCTTATTTGTGAACGATTACACAATATCTAACGATCCATGAATATATTATTCCGGGTTTTTCACGTCTTGCGTTTCAAAAGCGTTTCATCAGGTGGCTATACTCAACGCGGCTTCTAATGATACATGGGGAGAAGTGAATAATGCGAAAAAGTACTGATTTTAGAGCAATAATGTGTATCAGATGTATCATTAATAGACGTATACAGTATAATATCGGGCGATGCTGGTGATCATACCGTGAACGGTTATCTATTAACGGAGTGGGACTTTTCAGTATTCCTCAGGCGCTCTATGATCTCTGCACGTGGCGTTGATGTGCCGGCGTAAAAATGTCGACAAGTGTCGTCTGGTATCCGTGGTGGAATGTACTTGAGCGGGATTGTGACAGCAACACGAAGAAACAAACAATCGACGTATCAGGCGAATCCCGCTTTCATCTGCATATTTCGCCGCGCCGCCATGGCCGCCATTCTGGCCACCATCGTTCTCGGCCCATGTATGGTCCGGAGCCAGATACTGGAACAACCCATTACGCCGACCATTTATCCAATCCTCAAACCCACCGGGTCTATCAGTGTGCCGCTGCAGGTGGCGGCGGACCACACGACAACCTGGGAGAATAATGATGGAACCATCCATATTTTAGCCGAGGGTCAGGTGCGCATTGAGGTCGGCTATCGCCGGATTGCGGCGGATCATGCGGTGATCTGGCTGCATCCACAGGGACAGGGGCAATCCGGATTTTATAAAGTGCAGATTTATCTTGCCGGTCAGGTCGTGATCCGGGAAGGCGCCGGGAATGCGGCGGTAAGCACCGCTGAAGAAATGCTGGTAACAACGCGCATCACGGCACGGGTACGTCTTTCCGGCCCACCGCCGCTGGCGAAAAATGAAGCTCATAATCCCATCGTGTTGCGGGGAAAAAAACTGATCGAAGAAATCGCGACGGCACCGCAGGCTCCAGAAGCCATCCCCACCATTGAGATATCACCGACCGAATTGGCCTTAAGCAATGGCTGGTTTGCCAGGGGATCACGTTTGCCGGCGCCCCCGGCGCCGCGCCAGCCCGGCCCACCAGTGGCGCTGCACCTCAAGCCGGGACAGCCTCCCCACCGGGCACCTCCAACGCCCATCGTCATGGCCACGGGCAACATCATTACCGAAGAGGTCATTGGGCGGCAGCGGGTAACGGTGGCCAAAGGAGAATTTTTCCTCTTTCGGAAATTGCCAGGGCATAATGCCCTGGAGTTGCGCGCCAACAATGCGGTGATGTTCAGTCCGATCCGTACGCGCGGCGCGGCCGGCGCGCCGGTGCCGACAAAAATTACCAACCATTCCATTACCCAAAAGGTTCTGGGAGTGTATCTGGACGGCGATGTAACGATCACCTATGGCCATCAGACACTCCATGCGAATCAGGTTTATTATGATTTCACCACCAACCGGGCCATACTGCTGCATGCGGTGTTAAGCTCGGAAATTGTGCAGGCGAAGTCGCCCTTGTATATGCGGGCGGGAGAAATTATCCAGGAAGCACAGGGACAGTTTGAGGCGAAATCGGTGAAATTATCCACCGATGAATTTTATCAACCCCACTATTATATCGGCGCCAGTGCCATGACGGTACGGAGTATTGCGGCACCGACACCACCGGGTGGGAAACCCAAGACTGCCTATTATGCCTTTACAGCAACGAAAACCACCGCCAACTTTTTCGGGGTTCCTTTTTTCTATTGGCCCTATGTTTCCGGCACGACGCAACAAAGCCCATCACCATTGAAGGCGGCCAGCATCGGCGATTCCAATATCTTCGGGGTTACCGCCACTACCGACTGGAATTTGCTGGAACTCATGGGTATCACACCGCCTGGAGGCGTGGAAGCGGACGTGAGCGTTAACGAATACTCCAAACGCGGCCCGGCGGTGGGGCTGAATTCGAGATATGATGTCGGCTCCATGCGCGGCGTGGTCAACAGTTCACTGATGTATGACACCGGGACCGATCAACTTGGCGCCAACCGCGATAATCTGCCGGTGCCGCAGCACACGCGCGGCTATATATTTGCGCGGTATTTACAGCAATTATCCAGGCAGTGGAGTGTGGCGGTGGAGGGAAGTTACGTTTCCGATCCAAATTATCTGGAACAATACTTTCCTTACGTATATGCAACCGCGCCGGAGCAACAAACTTCCGTTTATGTTGAACAACAGCACCATACCGAGGCATTCACCGTACTGGGCAAATGGAATCTCACGGGTTTTATCACCAATGCTGATCTGGAAAACAATGAATACACCGTGCAGCGCTATCCGGAAGCGCATTACTATCGCGAAGGCGATAAACTACTGGGCTTGTTTACCTATTACAGCGATACCAGCGGCGGTATGATCAATGACCAGTTCAGCGACACTACTTCCGGCATTCGGGCGCTGCAATTGAACTTTCCCGGCTTGAATCCCAATGAAACTTTTTCCCAATATTATCTCAGTAACGGCTGGACGGACCAGCCCGTAGCCCGGGTGGATTCCCGCCAGGAAATTGATTTTCCCATGGCGGCAGGTCCGGTGCAGTTTGACCCGTTTGTCAGCGGACGCTTGACCTACTGGGATACCACTTTCCCAGCGGTTAATAATCAGATCGGCGGTGGTACCACACGTGTCTGGGGGACGGTGGGCTTCCGCAGTTCCACCACCTTTTCTAAACTTTATCCGGATGTAAAATCTGATTTGCTGGATATTGATCAGCTGCGGCACATTATCGAGCCGCAGATCAGCATGTTCGTCACCGGAGCCAATATTCAACAGGGGTATCTGCAGCCATTTGACCGTAATGTGGAAGGCATTACGGATGCCAGCGGTGCGGAATTTGCGTTACGGCAGATGTTGCAGACCAAGCGCGGCCGCCCGGGCCAACGGCAGATTGTGAATTGGATCACCTTCAATGTGGCGGCGGATGTTTTCTGGAACAATCATCTCTCCGGGCCGTTTGATCCTAATAATCCGCAGTACGCCGGGGCACCGTTTTCCACCAGTGATTTTGGCACGCCGGTCATAGGATATTATGATTGGAGCCGCCCGGAACTCAGCCAGATCGCCGACAGCATCAATGCCAATTTTAAGTGGCGCCTTGGGGCCAACGTGGAGTTTTTGGCGGATGAAAGCTGGAATATAAATGTGCAACAGCTGGAGGAACTGGATTCGGGTGTGGAAGTAAATCAAACTCCGAATTTGAGTTATTTTCTTGGTAACCGGTACATCCGGGCGGTGGATTCAGACCAATGGACGGCCGCCATTTCATACAAATTAACGAGTAAATACTCGATAGCGGCGGCGGAAAGTTATGACTTTGCCCTGGGACAGAATGTTTTAAGCGAAGTAAGTCTTGTGCGTGAAATACCACGGTTTTTTGTCGGCATTACTCTGGCGTACAATGCCGATACTGCTTCCAGCGCGGCGATGGTGAGTATATGGCCCGCCAACTTCCCGCAAGTGGGCATTATGCAGCAACAGGCGCTGCTGGCGGTCGAACCTTAACGACGTTGAGCCATGGAGCGCATCGATGATAAAAATACTAAGCATAGTTGCCTTCGGTGGTCTTCTGACTCTGACCATCGCCGGACCGGCGGCCGCCGCCGGTGTGGATAATGGCCTTATGCCGCTGCCGACACCAACCTTTGCCCCCAATAATCCAGCCAGTGTTGTAAACTCCGGAGGGTTGCCTTCATGGGCCGCTTATCACACCCATCCGGAAGAAATTCGCCTGATGACGCAATTCGGCTACTTTAATGATTACTGGTTCCGTTATCATGACGTAGCCCCCAATCGCCTGAATCTGCAAAATATCACGCGTCTGAGTTTCAGCCTGCACAAATTAGGCAGCGTTTATTTACGCACCTTCACGGACTATTCCTATGACATCCGTAATGTCTACATCAACTCTCTGGCCCAGGGCACCGCGGGAACACCCGTCGCGGGGGGCAATATCGGGTTTGTTCCATCCAGCAATTTTACGGAGGCGGATGTCACCATAGGCTATCAATATGACCTTATGGATCTGCTTAGAGTTGATACCGGTTATACCAATTACATCACTCCGGTAAGCCGGTATTTCGTACCTTCAAATAACCCCATCGGCAATACGGTCACAGGTCATGGGCAGGAAGACAGCCAGGAGGCCTATATACGCTTAAGTCTCAACGATGATCGCTATTTCGGCCAGTTCGCCTTCCATCCGTTTATTATGGTTGGATTCGATTATAACGGTGCGTACTACACCAGCGGCGCCGGGCAATACTTTGAAGTTGGTGTGGATCCGATTTTTGTGGTGCCCCATACCGGCGGCCTGACGATTTATTCGCCATTGAGCGTTTCCTTCATTCACGATGAAAAACGGCTGGATGTCAACCGGCGCAGTTACCGTGATGGCTATCTGGGCACGTTTGTCGGCACCACCATTACCTATCCGCTTAATGGAATCTGCCATATACCGGAAAATCGCGGCCACTACGAAATCGGTGCGGTCATCAACAGCATCTTCGCCGGCACGCGCTATGCGCAACCCGCCGGCACGCATAGCGATGCCACCATCGTGGGCTTATTTATTCGTATGACTTTTTAAACCAGCTGCGGCACAGCAGCCCCGCAGACCGACAACCGCGAGAGAACGTCCCGATGGGCGCAACACGCGATGAAGCCGCCACCGGCCAAGCCTGTGGTTATCTGCGGGACGGTGCGTCAGAATTAGTGCCCCGAGATCGTGTCGGGTCCAGTTCCTGGAAAGATGTTGCGGGGTTGTTCATTAGAATCGATCCGCGTGTAGAATAAAATCATGATTGCACCCCTGCAGGTTATTATTCTTCTTTTAATCGTGGCAGCCTTTGACAGCGCACCGCAGCGGCCTGCCGTTCCACTATCCGCCGGTACCGTGATTTTACTGGTGATACTGGCGCACGGAACACTGTTGATTACAGCGCGGCAACGGTTCGCCCGGATGTGCCGGCAATGGCAAACCGGATCGCTATCGCCCGCAGCTATCAACAGGGCCATTCAACGCGTGGTGCGCCGGTTGCTGGCATTGAACACCGCTCTGCTGGCGGCGGATTTATGGATTTTCGGCCTGGGCTGGCTGGTAAAATATCAATGGAATGCCGGGCGAATTCCGGTGTTGTCTTCAGTGATCTGGTTAACCGCCCCGGTGCTGACGTGGTTGGCGATATGGTCTCTGGAATATCCCTTGGAACTGATACTCCAGCATCAGGCCGAAATTTTGTCAGAGGCTTCAACTCATCCCATGCACCAGCCGCCTACGCGCTGGCAGTACGTCCACATGCAATTCCGACATGGGCTATCCCTGTTGATTGTGCTGTTGGCTTTTGATTTTCTAACCGTTCCGATCACAACGTTGATGAATCATTGGCATCTGGGCAACTGGTCCGTAGTTGTCACCGTGCTGCCGGCGCTGGTGCTGCTGGTCATACTGCCGGCCGTGGTGGTACGTTATTGGCGTACCACTCCCTTACCGGACGGACCGTTGCGCACACGGTTGGAAGAGCTATCCCGCCGCCACAAGGTGGGCTTTGTGGACATACGTGTATGGAACACCTATTACCGCATTCCCAATGCTGCCATATTGGGGTTGTGGCCCTGGTGTCGTTATTTTCTGCTGACGGATTTACTCATTGAGCGGCTGGAACCGCAACAGGTGGAGGCCGTATTTGCGCATGAAGTGGGGCATGGGCATCACCGGCATATATGGTGGTATCTGTTAACCTTTGTCGCCGCTGATCTTCTGGGCACGGGCCTTTCTCTGTGGGCCGGGAATATCTGGTCTCTGGGAGATAACACCGTCATGCTGCTGAATTTTTCCATTGTGGCGCTGCTGATTGTATTTGCTTTTTCGCGTGTAAGCCGGTTATGTGAACATCAGGCGGACTGGTTTGCGGCCCGTTATATGGCCGCGCGTATCGCCGCCGCACATAAAACACAGACTTCCGGTGCGACCGTAGTTATGATCGCCGACAGTCATTACGATCATTCGGACATCAACGAAGATAATTTGGAAACGCCCGCACAGGCCGGGGCCAGAATATTTTCCGAAAGTTTAAGCACACTGGTGGACTTGGCCAACCACCCACCGGATCGCGCCGGATGGCTGCACCCAAGTCTGCAAAATCGTATGAACCTGCTGGCCGCTCTGGCCATATCCCCAGAAATGCAACGACGGTTCAACCGTCAGATCGTGTCGATGCGCATCGGTATTCTGCTCGCCGCCGCCACGGGTATGGCTTTGGCGGTCTGGGCGATACACCCATAATGAAGCCAATCACCGCTGAATTCAGGCCTATACCGCATCAAGCCCCACTTGAAATACTTATATGGCAAGAAAATAACAGCTAATTTCCTAGACTCTGTATCGGAGAATTCCCTAGGAACGATTCAGTGAACTACTGATACACAAATCACTTGCAATAAGCGATGATAATCATCGTGAAATTTGGGAACCGTCCCAGGATGCCTATGGGGGCATGCGGACGGTTGTGATGATCCATCTTGCCCTCGCATGGCCGGTAAAGGGTAGCAGCTTCCCTTGCCGGCCATGCTTTTTTTAACTGTTTACAATTAATTGGTGTAACCGTTCCCGGCCCCAATGATCGCCGTTACGCGAAATTTGTAACCGTTCACGATGAGGTGACTGCAGCAGGCTGGCAGCCCACACCACAAGGGCTGCCCCCACTTTGGGGTACACCAAAACCGCCCTCACTATGGCCCTTCGGCATGGCCGTGAACGATTACAAATTTTTATCATACAGAATCCACAAATTCTACCGCCCAAGCTTAGTGTGCCGGTGCCGGTTGCCGTGGCGAAGCAATTGATCGCCGCCACCAATGCCGGCAACATCTCCCCGACCGGTTACGTGGGGTGCAGTTTAATGACCATCTGGAAAATGAAATTGATGTTCCAGCACCAGCCCGGGTTGATACCGTGCGCTGGTGTGTTCATGAAACAGAAAGTTTTTCTCATATCGGTTAAACAAGGCGGGGACATTCCGGATTACCAGCATGTTTTCAGCGTTAAAATGCGCGGCGGCGTAACTGAAGTTAAAACTGCCGGTGATGATGATGTGGCCGTCAATCAGCATAACTTTGTTATGGGCAATAAGATAACGATCGTCAATGTAAGTTGGAATACCGGCGGTGTACACAGCCTCCAGACCGGGACTGATGAAACGACGATAAGTCCGGGTACGATAATTTCTGCGCTCCACGTTAGAGCGGTCCAGAATAATGGCAACCTTGACGCCTCGTTGCCGGGCACGGATTAACGCCGCTATGACCGGTTTGCTGGTAAAACTGTAGGCTTGAACTTCAATGTTTTTTTGTGCGGCATTGATAAGGCGCACTAATTCATGTGTAGCTCCGCCATCCGGAGAAAAATATACCCGCAGCGAACTGGTGGATTGGAGCCGGGCCTGAGGACTTGCGGGGCGTAGATGCCCCAGCCAGATACCCGCCATCAAACAGGCCGCCGCGAGAATCAGTGTTTCTGGGCGCAACAGCCCCGGCATGGCGGAACTACGGCGTGCCATAAATATCACTCCGTAAAATCAGGCACCTCTGTGAATAAGCAATGGAACCGTAATAACTTCCCGATTGGCATTACTATTGAATACTCCACCACCGGCCAAGCCTGTGGCTATTTGACGGACAGTACTCCGGAATCCACGCACCAACCAGTACCGCCACTTTGTGGAAATTATTGCGATCTCGTTCATAACGTCTGCCTGGCTTGATGCCCACTTCAACACCATCCTGATTGAATTGCTGTGAAGCACGGCTCCAACACCATAACACGCTACGGTGGTTTAGTTTCCACTTGCGAACATTGACTTCGCCTGGTGGAGGATTCACGGCGGCACAATGCCACCGGCTAAATCCACCTCCGGACATAGAACACTTTTCACTTTTCGGTCGCATTGCCAAGCCGGTGCACACCACCCGCATTGCGATGCTGGTGCCTAATTGCAATGTTGGCGTCCACATACCTGTATCAAGGCCTTGCAACATCCCAACGCCTTGCGACGGCTGGTGTCCATTTTCAAATCTCAAATCTCAGATTTCAGATGCGCGGTGGGACACCGCAGGCGCAAACGATTACGAATTATTTTTTGCCCTTGGCCGCCGGTGCCGCCGTGGCTGCGGGTGTCGCCGCAGCTGTGGCACCAGGCACAACGGCTGCGGTAGCCCCAGCCTCGCCGGCCTCAGCCTTAGGTGCTTTCTTCGCCGCCACCGCCTTGCGATGCGCCACCTTGGGAAGATTAAATACGCCGGACTTTCCTTCCGTCCATTTATCATTATCTTCCAGCAGGCTGATACGCTCCGCCCGTTTGAGGACATTGCGATGCCGTTCCAACGTACTTTTGCCCTTGAGGCTTCGATCTAAAGACATAATTGTGCACTCCGTGCCAAGCGTCCACCGGTTCACCGGCTGATACCAATGCTCATAAGTGTAACCTATTTAGCAAATTACGGCAAAATTGCTTGCCATCCACCACCACATCCATTATCATTCCATCCGGATGAACGGATTATTGCCAGAGAGAAACACTGTAATTTCCGTCACACCGCCTGCGCTGCGGCGATGGGTGGAGACTTTGCGCACCCTGGCGGATCCGATGCGCTGTCGCATTGTCCGCCTTTTGGAGCACGCGGCGGAGCCGGGATTGCGGGTGGGCGAATTAGCCCAGGCCTTAAAGTTACCGCAATCTACCGTCAGCCGGCACATTAAGACTCTGGTGGAGGCCGGAGTGGTCGATGGCCGACGGGATGGAACGTCCATGCTTTATCGGTTGGCTTCCCTGGCCGGGTCGCCGGAGATACGACAGTTACGGACTATTTCACGGGATTATCTGGCGCAGGACGAACAAATACGCGCCGATGAAAAACGGCTGCTGCGGGTATTGCGGGAGCGGCAACGGCGGAGTCCGGATTTTTTTAATGCCAGCGCTCCGGAATGGGACACCATTCGCACCCAATGGTTTGGAGATTATTTTCATCTGGAGACCATGCTGGCGGCGCTGAATCCCAACTGGGTCGTGGGAGATTTGGGGACCGGAACCGGCACCATGGCGGCGTTATTAGCGCCTTATGTCCGGCAAGTCCTGGCGGTAGAACCGGCGGCGGCGATGTTGCGGGCGGCTAAAAACCGGATTCAGGCCTTGCAACTGGAAAATGTAGTATTATTGCCGGGAAGGTTGGAATCCTTACCGCTGGAAGTACAATGCCTGGATATGGCGCTGGTGAGTCTGGTGCTGCACCATCTGGAAGATGTCGCCGGAGCATTGAGAGATATTTTCCGGGTGCTTAAGCCGGGTGGCTTTCTCCTTATTGTGGATTTGCTGCCGCATGAAGTGGCCATGTTCAAAGAGAAGATGGGCCATCGATGGATGGGCTTTGTACCGGAGCAAATGATGGAAATGTTATTGCAAGCGGGCTTTGTGAATATAAGCCGACACACACTGGAATCGCGTAAAACCCGGCCCCAGCGGAATCGTACTGCGGCGCCGAAATTGTTTGTTATGCGGGCGAGTCGCCCGCAGGATGTATCAGGGCGGTAAATCTCGCCCGTATTTACAGGAGTTTTTTTATGACCGTACCCCACGAAGTTAAGGATTTGTCGCTGGCGGCAGAGGGCAAAAAACGCATCGAATGGGCGGATAAAGACATGCCCGTTCTGGCGATGGTGCGCGACCGCTTTACCCGGGAAAAGCCACTGGCCGGGTATCGCATGGCCGCCTGCCTGCACGTGACCACGGAAACCGCCAATCTGGTCCGCACGCTGCGGGCGGGTGGAGCCAAACTGGCCCTGTGCGCCAGCAATCCCCTGTCCACGCAGGATGATAATGCCGCTTCACTGGTCCAGGATTTCGGTATTTCGGTCTATGCCATTAAGGGGGAAGATCGCGAGACGTATTATCGACACATGAACACAGCGTTGGACATCAAGCCCAACATCACCATGGATGATGGCGCCGACCTGGTAAGCCTGCTGCATTCCTCACGCCAGGAATTAGCCGGCGGCGTGGTGGCCTCCATGGAAGAGACCACGACGGGTGTGATACGGTTGCGGGCCATGGAAAAAGACGGAATTCTGAAATTTCCAGTTGTGGCCGTGAATGATGCCCAGTGCAAACACTTTTTTGATAACCGTTATGGCACGGGGCAATCCACCATTGACGGCGTGATCCGCGCTACCGATCATCTCGTAGCCGGCAAAAAGGTGGTCGTGTGCGGTTATGGCTGGTGCGGAAAAGGCGTGGCGTCTCGCGTCCGCGGCCTGGGGGCCAATACCATTGTCACGGAAATTGATCCCATCCGGGCCATTGAAGCCACCATGGACGGTTTCTGGGTTATGCCCATGAGTGAGGCGGCGAAAATCGGAGATTTGTTTATTACAGTTACCGGCAATACCAGTGTGATCCGCATGGAGCACTTCAGACAGATGAAGGATAACGCCGTGGTCTGCAACTCCGGCCATTTCAATGTCGAGCTGGATCTGGAAGCTCTGCACAAGGGTGCCCGGAAAATTCGACGCGGGGTGCGGGAGTTCGCCGATGAATATACGCTGCCTAATGGTCGGCGCATTCTGGTGCTCGGCGAAGGGCGTCTGATTAATCTGGCGGCAGCTCATGGTCATCCGGCATCCGTGATGGACATGAGCTTTGCCGTGCAGGCCCTGGCGACGGAATGGTCGATTAAGAATCGCGGGAAACTGTCCAACAAAGTACATGAAGTGCCCAAGAGCGTCGATGAATGGGTAGCGGAGCTGAAACTCGAATCCATGGGCATTCATATTGATAAGCTCACTGGCCTGCAGAAAAAGTATCTCGCCAGCCATGACCTGGGGACTTAAAATCGAACCTTAGCGATTTTTAATATGAAATCTCCGGGACGATTTGATGAAACCCGCAACGCCTCTTTTCTCTAATTATGGCCGCACGCCGTTCCGTGAAATGCTGAGGAAAGGCCGCATGAGCTTGTATTGTTGGATCAAGTAAAGCCCTCGTCCGGCGGCGGCTTGATTCTCGACCACGCCGAGAAAATTTCCGGCCCGTCGCCGCAGCTCATGTTACTCGGAGAAACTCTTTTGGGCTTGGCGGTTTGACGATCAAAACGGCCGCAACCCGCCAAACCGGAGCGGAGCGTCAAGGTATGCGCTATGCGTGGCGGCGCGTATAATATGGTGGGTATTCATGGTAGCGGCGGAAAGATGCAGCGGTCCGGCAGACAGTCACCAGTAATGGCAGTCATTTCAGGCCAATGATAAACATCAAAGGATTTTATGGTTACACAATTTCTCAATAAATCAATGACCAAAATATTTGGCTCCCGCAATGGGCGGTTAATTAAATCCTATCGCCACCGGGTGGAAGCCATCAACGTACTGGAAGCGGGGATGCGGGTTTTAACCGATGCCCAGCTCCGGGCTAAAGCGGAGGAACTGCGCCGGCGCATGGCGGACGGAGAATCGGATATGGCCATTCTTCCGGAAGCCTTTGCGCTGATGCGGGAATCCATGGATCGCAATATTGGTTTGCGGAACGCCTTTAATCCAGCGATACCATTTGACAGCTCCAAACTTTCCACGGAGGCCCAGGCCGGCTACCAGCAGGTGAAAGTCAAATGTGTGGGCGAACATGACTGGCGATTCGTGGACATTCCGCCGGAACTTTACCAGGCCATCCGGGACGCGGTGCCGGATGCCCGGCCTCCGTACCGGGCGCGTCCGTTTGATGTGCAATTGATCGGCGGGATGGTTTTATACGACGGGAAAATTGCGGAAATGGCCACCGGCGAGGGTAAAACCTTTGTAGCGCCGCTGGCCTGTTTTCTCATGGGGCTGGCGGGTAAACATTGTCATGTCGTCACGGTTAATGACTATCTGGTGCGGCGCGACGCCGCATGGGTGGCGCCGGCCTTTTATGCCCTGGGCATGTCGGTGGGATTCATCCAGGTCAATATGGATAATGAACCGCGGCAAAAAGCGTATCAATGCACGGTCACTTACGGCACCAACAGCGAATTTGGTTTTGATTACCTGCGGGACAATATGAAGCAATCGCTGGCCGAGCAGGTGCAGGGACCACTGGATTTCGCCATTGTCGATGAAGTCGACAGCGTACTGATTGACGAAGCGCGCACGCCGCTGATTATCAGCGGCCCGGCCCACGACGATTCCCCGCGTTATCGCCAGGCCGATGAAGTTATCAGAAAAGTAATCGCCGCGCAACGCCCCTGGGATGCGGCTAACAACAATGTGGAAACGTTGAAGCGCAAAATCAAGGGCGCGGAAGGCGAAATAAAAAATGCCCGGGGCGATGCGGAGAAAATCACCGCCCTGCAGAACCTCATTGTGGACACCGAAAAGCAGCTCGTGGCGGCGGAAGCGGCGTTGGCCAAAGAGGTGCAGCTTTATGAAGTGGAACTGGACCGTAAAAGCGCCCATTTAACGCATGAGGGTATCCGCAAAGCCCAGGAATTCGCGGGGGTCGGATCTTTTTATGTCGGCGGTAATATGGATTGGCCGCATCTGCTGGAACAGGCGTTGCGGGCCCACGTGGTGTATGAAATCGACAAAGATTATGTGGTGCAGAAAGGCGAAGTGATTATTGTCGATGAGTCCACCGGACGCCTGATGGTGGGACGGCAATGGAGCGACGGCCTGCATCAGGCGGTGGAGGCCAAAGAGCGCGTCACGGTCAAACCGGAAACGCAGACCATGGCCACCATTACGCTGCAGAACTTTTTCAAATTGTACAAGCGTCTGGCCGGCATGACCGGAACGGCCATGACGGAATCCGAGGAATTCAGCAAAATATATAATCTGGAAGTAGTGACGATTCCCACCAATCGCCCGCTGTGCCGGCAGGATTTTGAAGACCTGATTTTCATGAATGAGAACGCCAAGTGGAATGCCATTGTCGAACAGATCAAGGAGGTATCGGACCGCGGACAGCCGGTGCTGGTGGGCACCACGAGTGTGGAAAAATCACAGCGGCTGTCGCAGATTCTTGCGCAGCAGCATGGCATTGAACATGAAGTGCTTAACGCGAAGAATCACGAGCGCGAAGCGGAGATCATCGCCAAGGCGGGCACGCAAAATATCAACAAACAGGGGCGCAAGGTCGGTCGCGTTACGATCGCCACGAACATGGCCGGCCGCGGTACGGATATTTCCCTGGGTTCGGGGGTGCTGGAAGTGGGGGGCTTGTTTGTACTGGGTACCGAGCGCCATGAATCGCGGCGCATCGACAATCAGTTGCGCGGTCGTTCGGGCCGGCAGGGTGATCCGGGCATGTCACGGTTTTTTCTCAGCCTGGAAGATGATCTGATGCGGCTGTTCGCCGGTGATTTCATGCTCAAGGCCCTGCAGCGTCTGGGCATGAAGGAGGATGAAGCCATTGAGCATGGCATGGTCTCCCGGGCTGTGGCGCGGGCGCAGAAAAAGGTGGAGGAGCGTAACTTCGGAATCCGGAAAAATCTGCTGGAATATGACGAAGTCCGCAATTACCAGCGTAATTTCTTTTACACGTCGCGCCAGGCCATTCTGGAAGGGCGGAATCTGCGGGAAATTATTTTTGAAACCATCGGCGAATCCGTGCGCGACGCCGTGGGGCATTATCTGGATCGGGATTATGTTCCAACCTGTGTGGCGGAATGGGTGCGTGTGAGCTTCAACACGGTCATCGATCCGCAGGAGCTGCGCGACACGGAATTGCCGGTGCTGGAAATGACCATCAAGGATAAAGCGCGCGAAGACGCCCGCAGTAATATCCGCAGCGCTATTGCGGAATTCATGGACCCGGATGCCCACCCGGAGGATTATGACTACGCGGGCATGGCCGCCTGGGCTTTAAGTCAGTTCCAGGTGCAAATCAGCGCCGGGCAGCTCCGGACCATGCAACGCGAAGAAATCATTGAAACCATGGTGGAAAAGGCCCTGGATCTTATCGATCACCGGGATTGCAACCCGCTGGCGAAATATCTGGTAAAGGGCTATGCGCAGCAGCAACTGGCGCAGTGGGCCAATGACAAATTTGAACTGACCATACCGGCGACGGATTTGACCGGTAAAACCCAGGATCAGGCCGTGGAATTGATTCTCGACAATGCCCGTCGGGCTTATCAGCAAAGGGAAATAAGTTATCCCGTTGATTACGCCCTTGAAGCCACGCTGGGCGCCGGCGGCCTGGAAAATGTCTATGCGTCGGAACAGCTGGCCGTGTGGGTGAAGGCCAAATTTGGCACGGCGATTTCGGGCGAGGAAATACGGAGCCTGGGCGTGGAAAAATTACGCCAGCGGCTGCTGGATATTTCCCGCCGGACGCATGAAACCATCGATCAACAGATTGATGAGGCGCTGGCTAAACTTACCGAATCGCGCATGCTGGCCGCCTGGGTGGCGGATCGGTTTGTTACGCAGGCCGCGCCCGATGAATTTGAAGGTGAACCACCGGAGGAACGCCGTGAACGCATTGGTGAACTGGCGCATGCGTTTTTGCGGCGCGAACTGACGGAATTAGAGCGGACGGTGCTGTTGCAGATTTACGATGTTACCTGGAAAGACCACCTGTATGCGATGGATCAGCTGCGCGATACCATTGGTTTACGCGGTATTGCGCAGCGCGATCCGGTTATTGAATATAAGCGGGAAGGTTCGCGGCTGTTTGATGATTTTCTGAAAAATCTGCGCGAAAAAGTCACCGATGTGATCTTCCGCATGCGGGTGGCCAGCGCCGGCGATATGCGCAACGTGTATGCCGGACAGGAAGAACTTTTTGACGCCAATGAATCCT
>JAMDCX010000100.1:0-643 GCA_023489375.1 Planctomycetota bacterium | reverse complement strand
TTGTTCAATATGCTCTCGGGCAAACGCATCTCCATTGTTGATCCAACGGCGGGCGTTACCCGCGATCGTATTTCGAGTATTATCGAAAGTGACGGTCAGAGTTTTGAACTTGTTGATACCGGTGGTTACGGCATAGAAGACCCGGATCAGCTTACCGCGCAGATACAGGATCAGATCCGGCGGGCCATCGAATCCGCCGAGGTTCTGTTGTTGGTAGTCGATGCCAAAACCGGCCCGGTGCCGCTGGATACGGTAGTGGCACAGTGGCTGCGCCCTTATTCCAAACCGGTGATTTTAGCGGTCAATAAGGTGGATGGCCCGAATCTGGCCGCGAACTCCACAGAGTTTTACTCCCTGGGCTTTGACGACATGGTCCTGATTTCCTGTCAGCATCGGCGGGGGAAGGAAGAACTGTTAAAAGGCATTTTCCGCCGCCTGGGCCGCAAAGCCCGGGGGTCTATAATCGCACCGGAACTCAAGCTGGCGGTGGTGGGAAAACGCAACGTCGGAAAAAGCACGCTGATTAATACTCTCGCCGGCTTGCCGCGCGTGATCGTTTCCGAAGTGCCGGGCACCACCCGCGACAGCATTGATGTGCGGATGGAAATGGAAGGCCGCACCATCACCGTCATTGATACCGCCG
>JAMDCX010000124.1 GCA_023489375.1 Planctomycetota bacterium | reverse complement strand
GTTCCTCCGCCGTGAGAACCAACATCGGAAGTTTGGACTTTCCAGCCATGTTCCCCACTTTAACATGGCGATGGCTGTCTGTAAAGCTTTTAATGAAACGTTATACTAGTCCAAGGACGGATCCGGCGGGTGCCATCGCCGTCCAGCACTGGATCAGAGAAGCATCGCCGCCGTGATCCCTATGTTGCGACCGAATGAGTGCAAAACATTAGGCTGCCATGTCAGCCATGAGGCATGGATTAGGTGGATCAGATTGACACCTCACGGCAGAAAGTGCTGACGCAAGGTTCAATCGCTTATTTGAAGGCGGATATCAATGATGAAAATCGGGCTTACCACGATGACTCGTGTTCTGGCGGCCATTGTTGGGATAGTGTTTATCATCGCCGCCCTGAGCAAGGCCATAATTCCACCGGGGTATCTTACGGTGTTTGGCCAACTGGAGCGTTCGCATCCATGGTTGGCGGGAAGCATTATTGGCATTGAGGTTGCGCTTGGGACTTGGTTGTTGATCGGTTGGCGGCGAGGCGTCGCTTCTCTACTTGTGTTGCTGGTATTGGCGATTTTTTCAGGTGTAATCATCCACGATATGCTGCAATATTTTCCCCAGCCATGTGGCTGTTTCGGTACGGCGTGGCAGCAAGCTCATAAACCGGCCATGATCGAGCGGGGACTTGTGATTTCACTTGTACGTAATGGACTGCTGGCCTTGGGAACGGTATTCGTGTTATTGGTCGCACCCAAAAGTTCCTCGTGATCGGATCAAGCCGCCCTTGACCGGTACCTAACAGCAGCATCCATAAGAATCCGGAGCGGGAAGTGTCCTTGATAAGTGAACTAACGTAATGAACCAAGCTGGTTTCGGATTCAGGAGTTGGCTATGAATAAAGACCTTGCCGACAGACAAAGGGTGAATTCCGCTGCATTCACTCTTCCGGAACTGCTGGTGGTACTGACCATTATTGCGATATTAATGTCGATATTGTTGCCGGCGTTGGCCAGAGCCAGGAATCTGGCCTTGCGGATTGTCTGTGCGTCCAATCTACGGCAGTTGGGCATTGCCATGCGTGAGTATGCCGTAGTCTATAAAGGGCAATATCCGCTGGGATGCTCCGACTATAAACTTGCGCCGATGGGCGGATTCAGATACCCCGTCAGCGGAAGTCAGTGCCCGGGCTGGGGGTTCGGGCCGCTTTACTACAGTTCCTTTGGCGTCGGCGGGTATACCGGAAAAAGCATGGTGACCGGTGTTCCAAGAACCATGAACGGCAAAACCATCATGCCCGGTATTATTCCACCGACGTTACGGGGTATATCTTTGCTATTCTGTCCCGAACCTGGGGTCATTACGCTGCATAACCAGATTATAGCAAGTCCACGCGCTGTGTTCAGCGGAGGCGTACATAAAACCACCGGCTATTGCCTGGAATGGAGCTGGTACAGCGGATACTGCTACTGGGTGGATCGTGGTGACGGAGGAAACGCCTTGTTGGACGATGGCGACGCCAGCCGTGTTTCGCCGGGTACCTACCCGCAAAACTACAGTCCCGCTTACGATATTGACGGCGTCTTGCTCAATGAAGGGAAAAAAGGGGTACAGGGAGGCAGTCTGGAACAAGACTTCAAAAGGGTGACCTACTGGAATACGCAGGATCAACAACATATACCAGCGGAAGATCCACAGTCCAATCCCGGGGCACTGTTAGCCTCGGATATTGCCATGATGACCGGTCCATCAGGTAAAACGGGACTTATGTCAGAATTCGGTGCCAGCGATATACTTTCACCGCTGGCTCCGGCGTCCAATCACGTGGAAACAGACAACGGCAATCACCTGCCGGCCGGTGTGCACGAACTGTACAATGACGTGGCGGTGGTCTGGCAACCCATGTCACAGGTGCACGTACATTATCAGCGTAATCCTTATTATTTTGCATGGTGAGAATAAATATATGAAAATGAAGGTGGGGATTCGACTAATGTGTAGTGGCACATTCCATTACAAATTATGGTAAAATAAATGGAAATTCGCCGGTATCGAGCAATGTTGCCAATATATTACACGTAATTATTATTGGAATGCTCCAGTAGTACTACAACGAACTTTCGCCTGACAAAATATTTGGCATTGGCTTGGCAAAACCACTGCTGAATGCGGCATACGATAATATGGGCTTGAATGGGAAGTCTCGCTACGCCGCTCAAGCATAACTCTATATATTTACAACGCTTATGCTCAAAGGTTCATTGTAGTATTATGTAGCGTATTGACTCTTAGGGCCAGTGCATGATTAACTTCGTGTTTTCCCTTTGCCATCCCAACCTACCAGCCGCGGGTTTCCACCGCACGGTTGTATCACCCCGGCTGAATTGTTTTTTGCGAAGGCCCTTCGCTGATATTTGTAGACTGCATTACTGGAACTGCACATCTACTATAATTGGCGTTGCACAGAGGCCACCATGGCCATTATGGCCACCTTAATAGGTTCCGGCAGATTGTCCCAATTTTTAATCTAAAATTCTAAACGGGAGACATTTTGCGCCAAAGGCGCCTTATGGAGCGCCATACGGTCTTGTGCATCGTGCGTTTTATGTTGATTTTCCGAAGGTATTGTGACTTCAGGCATCTGCAATAAAAGCGGACTTTCCTACATCTATTGTGACGGATGGTGCTCCGGAATCCGCATACCAACCGGCGCAAAGACTATTTGGAAGTTATTATGCTTCAGTTCCTTAGGGGCCGCGCAAAAATAACTTCGCACTTTCCGGCGGGTTCTTTTGGCCGCGGGCTTCGTTGTTCGCTCCTTACAGACCCGCGGGCGGGGTATGCGCGTCGCTCACGCCTCGCCGGCGGCCAAAATTCCCACGCCGTAAAATATGAATTTATTTTTGCGCGACCCCTTAGTTACGTTTGACATTTTAATTCATGCTGGTATACTTCACACTTAACTGGTATGCCGGACCACGGGCTTAAACAGTGGGAGCTATGGAGTAAACTCCAAAGCGGACAGATAAGGCACTCTGATCCTGATGATGTGGAAAAGAGTTACATGTTCGCTCTTCGAGTTGCAATAAAAATTCCAAGCTGAAAATTTCGGTGGTAAAAGCATAAGCATGCCGCATTTGGGCCAATCTTGTGCTGACTTGAGGAGTCTATGCCGTTATGGCGATCAAAACCCTTAAAATGCGTGGCAAACGATACCGGCAGTCGGTGGAACATTTGCCCAAAGCTCCCGTTACTGTAGAGCAGGCTATCTCGGTATTGAAGAAATTTAAGGCCGCAAAATTTGATGAAAGCATAAATATTGCCATCCATTTAGGCATTGATCCAACTTTAGCGGATCAAAATGTCCGCGGATCGGTCAGTCTTCCCAAGGGTATTGGTAAAACCCGTCGTGTAATTGCCTTTGTTCAGGGTAATGATGTGGAGAAGGCCAAAGCTGCCGGGGCGATCGAAGCCGGGGCTGATGAACTGATCAAAAAAGTGAATGATGGCTGGCTGGATTTTGATGTAGCCATCGCCACTCCGGATATGATGCCGAAGATCACACGATTGGGTAAAGTCCTTGGACCGCAGGGCAAAATGCCAAGCCCCAAAGCCGGGACGGTGGCCGCCGATGTTGCCGGTGCGGTAAAGGAGTATGCTGCGGGTAAAGTAGAGTTCCGCAATGACAAGGGCGGCAATGTCCATGCGGTGGTTGGTAAATTAAGCTTTGCGGAACATGATCTGGCTGCGAATATCCATGCGTTTCTCAATACGATCCGCCGGCTTAAGCCTCCAACATCCAAAGGGCAATATGTAAAAAAAGTAACGGTACACAGTTCCATGAGTCCCGGCGTACCAATCGATACCAGCAATCTGGATGCGGTTGAACCGGCATAATCGAAGACCAGACAGTAGTTTTGAGGTTAGTTAGATATGAGTAAACGTGTTAAAAATTTGATTGCTGCAGAACTGGAAAAGCGTTTAACCGGTGCGGACAGCGTAGTAATTGTTGATTATTCCGGCATTAATGCCAATGATACGAACAAAATCCGCGGGGGCCTGCGGAAAAAGAATGTTCAGCTGACCGTTATCGCCAACGCCCAGGGGCGGAAAGCATTGGAGAAAGTCGGTCTTAAGGCCGGCACCGAACTACTTCTTGGAACCAATGCCTTTGTCTATGGCGGCGAATCTGTGGTGGATGCGGTGAAGGAACTTCTGGTCCAGGCCAAAGATGTTGCCAACCTTAAAATTAAAGGCTCTGTCGTTGAGGGGAAGTTACTGGATACCAAGGCTACTGAAGCCTTGGCCAAACTGCCAGGACGTAAAGAATTGCTTTCCGGCATTGCGACCCTGGCCGTTTCACCCGGGCGTAAACTGGCCGGACAGATCGTGGGACCGGGACGTAATATCGCCGGCGTCATTAAGGCGGTTATTGAGAAGAAAGAAAAGGAAACCCCGGCGGTCGCGGCTTAGGCGGTTCGGGAAAAAGGTTCCGACTTAGTATTGTTTTTATTTCTTTTGTCATTCATTCAGCCTGCCTTGTGCAGTTAAAACGGGGCGCGTTGCCCCGGCTGGTGGAGACAAGTGGATGTGTGGAGTTTTACAATGGCAGAATTTGCCGCGGAAATCATGGAACTGGGCGATAAGATTGTAGCCCTGTCGTTGTTGCAGGCTAAACAGCTCAGCGATTATCTCAAGGAAAAGCACGGCATTGAAGCTGCTGCCGGCGGTGGCGTCGTCATGGCCGCTCCGGCCGGTGGCGCGGGTGCGGCGGCAGCTCCAGCGGAAGAGCAAAGCACTTTCGATGTGGTGCTCAAAGCTCCCGGGGATAAAACCATCCAGATCATTAAAATTGTGCGTGCCGCTACCAATCTTGGTCTTAAGGAAGCCAAGGAATTGGTTACCAGCGCGCCCAAGGTGGTCAAAGCCGGTGTTGACAAGACTGAAGCCGAGAAACTCAAGAAAGAACTTGAAGCGGAAGGCGCCACGGTCGAACTCAAGTAAGTTCGCCGGACTATGGATGGCAACAGCACGCGATAAGAGGAATCGTAGCCTCAGTGAAGGTTATGATGCTGGTAATTTATCAGACTTTTTATCGGTCTCGCACTCGGAGTCTGTCCGAGTAATGTCCGGGATTGCGGGGGGTCTGAATATGTTCCGTATGTGCGTCGGAGGATCGAGCCGACTTTGGATGATCAGTCCGCGATATCCGACAACAAAGCAGACGGTGCATTTCAGGCCCGCTTGGTCGGACGGAGTGCTTTTTGCCCCTCTCCCATCTGCGGCGCAGCTCCTCGGAGTACCCTTTCATTGAGGTATGCCATCGTCGCTACTGCTTGATGGGGGCCAAAAATCACGCCATCGCAACTCGGCGATTATTTGGACAGGCTTCTATAGTCGGCCGGTATGCTTTGAGCATCATACTCGGATTCAATGGGGGCGATTTTTTGCATCCATAAAGGTTACCAGTTACCGCGTGGCTACAGATATATGCCCTGTCCGTGGTAATAAACAAGCTGGTGCGCGTACGATGTCAACGCGGGCCTCGTGTTCTGACTGTATGCCCGAAACCGTTGCCGCAGTTGCACATAAATAACCTGTACTGTGTGGTTCATTGCCATTGGTCGATTATTACAACCGTGTTCTGTAATCCATCAAGTGACCGTGCGTATCTTCACCCGGCACAGCAGCATGTTTCATATTTGGCATCATCATGGATACTGCTGGAAGGTGAGCAAACTTGAGCCGTTGCGAACCTTTCACTCTGGTAAGGCGTCCGCCGGCGGTTCGGACGCACTGCGGAAAATACCGTATTTTTCATCTCCTGTGAATTCATCATGTTTTCCAACATGCAGGAACCTACTCCTCCGCGCACTTCAAACACCGGACTATACCGGGTATGCTTTTATCAATGAAGACCGATGCACGCGAGTTTCTTTCTCCCGATGGCCCCGTCGCCCGTCGTCTCAAGAATTTTGAACTTCGACCGGAGCAGGTGGAAATGGCTTCCGCGGTTGATGCCGCCTTTGAAAATAACCAGCATCTGGTGGTGGAAGCGGGTACGGGTGTCGGGAAATCTTTCGCCTATCTGATACCCGCCATTCGACAGGTGGTGGAACGGAATCGCCGGGTGGTGATTTCTACCCATACCATCAGCCTGCAGGAACAACTAATTGAAAAGGACATTCCTTTTTTAAGAGCGGTAGGAGGGCAGGAATTTTCCGCTGTACTGTGCAAAGGACGGGGAAATTATCTTTGCCAGCGCCGTTTGGAACAGTCTTTATCTAAAATGGAAGTACTGTTTCCCGAGATGCGGCAACGCGAGGATCTGGAAATGATCCAACGCTGGAGTGAAAAGACCACCGACGGCTCATTGTCTTCCCTGCCGCGGCAACCATTATGGCAAACTTGGGATAAGGTTGCCGCCGAACATGGCAACTGCATGGGACGGCGATGTAAATATTATGACCACTGCTTTTACCAGGCCAGTCGGCGGAGAATTCAGCACGGGCAGATACTGATATGTAACCACGCGCTGTTTTTCGCGGATCTGGCATTACGCCGCGTTGGATCAGGCCTCCTGCCGCGCTATGATCTCGTAGTATTGGATGAAGCCCACACCATGGAATCGGTAGCCGCCGATCATCTGGGATTGAAAGTATCTGAATTCCAGGTGGAATATATGTTGGGAAATCTTTTGAGCATCCGCCATGATCGTGGATTTCTCATGACGCTGAACGACAAACTGGTATTACCAGCCAAATTGGCGGTGGAGGGTGCCCGTGCGGAGGCGGAAAAGTTTTTTGACAGTCTCGCGGAATGGAAAAAAGAAAAAGCCCCCATCAATGGCCGCATCCGTGAAAAGGGTATTGTGGAAAATAATCTTTCATCCGCTCTGGAGGCGTTGGAAAAATCACTCCGCGTTATTTTGCATGAATTGACCCGGCAGGGGAATTTTGAGTTTGCCGAGGTCTGTGATGATCCTGCCGATGGTGCCCCAACTACCGGCAAACAGCAACAAATTGAGCGCGATATTTTTGAACTGACCAGCCTGGCCAATCGATGCCATGCCCTGGCTGTTTCCATTAAAGCCTTGCTGGAACAGGAGCAGCCCGAATCCGTTTACTGGATTGAAGAAACCGGCCGGACATTCCGGAGAATAGCCCTGAATTCCAGCCCGGTGGATGTCGCGGTCCATCTGCAATCCAATTTATTTAATTCCGACCAGATTAAATCCGTGATTCTTACCAGTGCCACTTTGGCGGTGGGACGGGGTGA
Organism: Planctomycetota bacterium; assembly: GCA_023489375.1. Classification (GTDB taxonomy): domain Bacteria; phylum Planctomycetota; class Phycisphaerae; order WQYP01; family WQYP01; genus JAMDCX01. Next base: position 1,134 of record JAMDCX010000124.1, on the reverse strand, counting down.
CCGGCCATTACCAGAGCGTAACAGACCAGACGCAAAAATTAAGGATGCTGAAATACCCTCGACGTCGAAAAATATTGACGCTCAAAATAACTCTTCGTCCCCATTCTCTTTTTTCCGCAAGCGCATCGGGTTGAATTCCGGTAATGAAATTCAACTGGGATCACCGTTTGATTATCCCAATCAAGCCACCTTGTATATTGAATCCTGTCTGCCGGATCCCGAAGCGCCGGAATTTCTTAACGCAGCTATGGATCGGGCCTTGCACTATGTCCGTCAAAGCCAGGGGCGGGCCTTTATTCTGTTTACCAGTTATGCGGCGTTGGGCCAGGCGGCAAAAATACTTGGTCCGCAATTATCCGCACTGGGGTATCCCATGCTGGTCCATGGCGGAGAGCTTACCCGTAGTCAACTCCTGGCACAGTTCAAGACGGAAGATCATAGCGTGCTTTTAGGCACAGATTCCTTCTGGCAGGGCGTCGATGTGCCCGGCGAGGCATTATCCAATGTTATTATCACCCGTTTGCCTTTTTCCGTGCCGGATAAACCGGTTATCGAGGCCAGGATTGAAGCTATTAAGGCCGCCGGCGGACAACCGTTCAAGGAATATTCCCTGCCGGAAGCCGTGATAAAATTCCGTCAGGGCTTTGGCCGCCTGATCCGCACGCGGCAGGATAGGGGCATTGTTGTGGTACTGGATAAACGCATTGTTACCCGCAGCTATGGCCGTCGCTTTCTGGAATCCCTGCCACCGTGCCGAGTTGTCAGGGTGTAGCTGGCATCCACCGTCATATTGGAAGATGGCATTAAGCTACGCATGATATTGACGATATTATTTGCCCTCAAAGGTGTTGGACATGGCTGACGTATCACGACGCAACTGGATGGCCACAACCCTGATAGCTGGTGCCGCATTGGCTGGAGGTGCGGAATTGAATATAGCATCTGCGGCCGATGAAGTTCCTCATCTTGCGATGACGCCGGCGCGTAAGAAAACAATTTTTGGCATCGGCTGGCTTTTGGGGGATTGGCTTTTACGCATAGTGAACAGATGGCAGCTTCTGTGGCCACTGAAGGCGCGGAAAGCGGTGGTGGGGCATGGTCCAATTATGATGCCCATCGGCGCTGCTCCGGGGC
>JAMDCX010000007.1 GCA_023489375.1 Planctomycetota bacterium | reverse complement strand
ACAGATCAATAAGGCCCTGCACATCCTGCATGACATTAAATGTCGCCTGCCAGGCATCGGATTCGGTGTAATCGTACCATTCATCCTGATCCGGGCGAAAGGGTTCGCGCCATTGGCCATCCGCCAGTTTGCCGCGCATAAAGCCGGTCTTGGGATCGAATAGATTTTTATAATTCTGCCCGAGTTTATAAAACATTGCCGCGTCATCATGCTTGCCCAGTAACTCCGCCATGGCGCCCATGCACCAGTAGTCATACGCATAATCCAAGGTGCGCGAGACGGATTGCTTGCCCGGACCAGTGATCATTTCCGCAGGCGTAGCCGGCCCCGAGATAACATAGCCATGGCGACGGAATTCTTCCTGTAATTGTTTGTTGCCATTGGCGGTGGCATAAACCGCTTCGACATCATAACCGCGAAAAGCACGCGTATAAGCCCCCAGAATCATCGCCACCGCATGAAACCCGGTCATGGCCCAGGTTTCATTGGCCCACAATGGCCAGATCGGCAGTGTATGCTGATTCAACTGGCGATAGTCCGCCAGGAAGGTGTTAATCACATCATTGATGCGGTGCGGGTGAGTCAACATCATGAAGGGAAATTGACCGCGGTAAATATCCCATATCGAAATCATGGTGTAATTGGTAAAGCCCGGGTTGGGGTGATTTTTGCGATCCTCCCCACGGTAGGAACCATCAACATTATTAAAGGTAGTCGGTCCGATCATGGCGTGGTAGGCGCTGGTATAGAACGTCTGGGCCAGGGCGTTGGTGGAAAAATTCGCATCCAATGTGGCCAAGGCCTTATTCCACGTCTGTTCCGCCTGCCGATGTATGGCGTCAAAATCAAAATGCGGAATTTCCGACCGCAAATTTTTGCGTGCTCCTTCAATGCCGGTGCCAGAAATGCCCACTTTAATTACCAGCGGCTCTTCCGCTGGAGTTTTATAATTGAATACGGCCTTTAGACGCGGGCCGGGTACCAGACCGATTCTTCCGGCTTGAACTTTGCCATTCTGTTGCACCTGACAGGATTCAAAAGGTTGAGAGAATTCCAGAACAAAATAAACCTGCCGATTTCTAGCTGGTCCGTGGGTACCGCGATAACCGCTGATGGTAGTGGAATTTTCAATATTCAGTTGTGCCTCATAGACGCTCTCTCCGATGCTGTGCACCAGATCGAGAATGACATGCCCCGGTTGGCCGGTGGGAAATGTATAGCGGTGCATGCCGCAGCGCGCTGTGGCCGTGAGTTCCGCCACGACACCGTAATCCTCCAGCAATACCCGGTAATACCCCGCCCGCGCGGTTTCATGCCGATGTGAGAACCGTGAAGAGTATCCTTTTTTACCCGCTTGCCAACCCGACTTTTCACCCAGGGCTTGAATTTGTGCTTCATATTCCGCCCCCGGCGCACCGGCATTCCACCGCACCGGCCCAATTCCCGGCATCAACAGCACATCACCGAGTTTACCACCGCCCGATCCAGAAATATGATCGTGGCTGAACCCCAGGATCGTGGTATCCGGATAATGATACCCCGATACATGATCCCAGCCATAAGGGTCGAAGGATTGCCCTCTATTTCTCTCGGCAGCCTCCAGTGGCCCTGCCGTATCCGGACTTAATTGCACCAGACCAAAAGGAATCATGGCTCCGGGAAAGGTATGTCCATGCCAGCCGGTGCCAATGATAGGTCGCACCAGATTGGATCGGTTGACAAACGGCGAAAGTCCCCGTGTCCGGGCCAGTTGACCCACCACGGCATCGTATGGATTGGCGTGCAGCTTCGACGGTGTAAACGAGCCGACCGTGACCGACGCGGCTGTCGCCGCTGCAAATTGCAACACCTTTCTGCGAGTCAGTCCGGCTAAAGCTTTCTCATTTTCGCACGCATTCATCAGTTACTTCCTTAATTTTCAAGGTTGTGATCGTAATAATTACAACGTTTAGTTATTCCGCTATACCCCAGAATGTCCTGTTATTTTAAGCCTGTCGAGCTAATACAACAGGTTGTGCCTTTATCGCCACTTATCAAAGCACCAGGCCGGATGGCGGGCGATCCGCCTTGGCGGAGGCCCAATCCTTATTGGGCTTATGGCCCATGCAGAAATATAATTCACCGCCGGAGACAATATCGCCATGGGTAAACCATGAACGCGTTAATTCCCGGCCATTAAGTTTGGCACTCTGAATGTAACAGTTTTCAGGAGAATTATTATCTGCAATGATACTGAAGGTCGTGCCCGTGGCCGGATTATTTATTTTAGCGCGATTCACCAGCGGGCTGCCGATCACATATACGCCGGTGGCGGCATTGACCGGATAAAAACCCAACGCTCCAAGCGTAAAACAACTGGAGGTCTGTCCAATATCATCGTTACCCGGAATGCCGTTGGGAGTGTTGTTATAAAGGCCAAGCATTTTGCGTACCCAATACTGGGTTTTCCAGGCCGCACCGGCAAACGGATACAGATAGGGAATGTGATTGCTGGGTTCATTGCCCTGGGCATCCTGACCCACCATGCCGCTGACATCCGGAGAGGTGTTATAAACTTTGGAAGGCGCGGTGAAAAAGGCATCGAGCTTGGCGATAAACTGCTGATCGCCGCCGTACAGATCAATAAGGCCCTGGATGTCCTGCATGACATTAAACGTGGCCTCCCAGCTATCGGATTCGGTGTAGTCCCGCCAATATTCTTCATCCGGACGGAAGGGCGTCTGCCATTTTCCATCGGCTGATTTCCCGCGCATAAAACCGGTGCTCGGATCAAAGAGATTCTTATAGTTCTGACCAAGCTTATAAAACATCGCGGCATCATCATGCTTGCCCAACAATTCGGCCATGGCCCCCATGCACCAATAGTCATAGGCAAAATCCAAGGTTCGTGAGACGGATTGCTTTCCCGGACCGCTTCTCATCTCGCTGGGCGTGGCGGGGCCGCAAATGACGTAGCCGTGCCGCCGGAATTCTTCCAGCAATTCCCTGTTGCCGTTGGCGGTAGCCCCAACCATCGCCGTTTCCCGCATGGCGGCGTAAAGAGCCGGGACGTTATATCCGCGGAATCCACGGGTGTACGCTCCGACAATCATGCCCACGACATGAAACCCGGTCATGGTCCAGGTTTCATTGGCCCATATTGGCAACATCGGCAAAGACTTTTGATCCAACTGCCGGTAATCCGTCAACATAGTGTTAATGATATCATTGGTGCGGTGCGGCTGGGTCAGCATGATAAACGGAAATTCACTGCGGTAAATACCCCATATTCCAATGGTCGTGTAGTTGGTAAAACCGGGATTACGATGGTTCTTAAAATCTTCACCACGGAAGGTACCATCCACATCATTAAACGTGGTGGGGCCCATCATGCAATGATAACCGCCGGTGTAGAATGTCTGGGCCAATTCCGTGGTGGGCAAATCAGCCTCCAGCACGCCCAACGCCTCATTCCATACCTGTTGCGTCTGTTGTTCAAGGGCATCAAAATCCCAGTGCGGAATCTCCGTGGCGAGATTTTTAGCCGCGCCTTCAATACCGGTGCCGGAAATACCCACCCGCAGCAACAGTGGATGATCGGGGTTTACCGCCGCATGATCCCATTGAAAAATTGCCTTAATCCGCGTAGCGGAAAAGTGTTTTGGCCGGGGAGAAAGGTGGCTGGTAACATTGCCATCCACCAGCACATCATACGACTGAATCGGAGCGCTGAATTCCATGACAAAATAAGCCTGCCGATTCTTAGCCCAACCGTGGCTGTAACGTTTGCCGCTGATCCGGGTGGGACTTTCGATGGTTAGTTCCGTATGATAGGGGGCGTTACCAAGGCCATGCACCAGATCGACGATCAATCCACGCCGGGTCTGCTTCGGCAATGCGGGATAGGTATACCGGTGCATGCCACTGCGGGTGGCCGCCGTTACTTCCGCCTTCACCCTCGGCGTTTGCAGATACACACTGTAATAACCGGCCCGGACTATTTCCTGTTGATGCGAAAAACGCGAGGCGTAGCCGGTATGGCCATCTCTGGAAACCCAGCCGGTATCGGATCCTAACGCTTCGATTTGCGCTTCATGCTCTTTCCCCGGTGCACCGGAATTCCATCCCCAATTCCGCCCCTCCACCACTGGCATCACCAATACATCCCCCAATTCCTCTCCGCCGGTTCCGGAAATGTGCGTATGGCTGATACCCAGGATCGTATTGTCCGGATAATGATAACCGCCACAGTGATCCCAGTCATAAATGTCATATCGTCCATTCCATTTGGGTTCGGGCGGGCCAACGGTATCCGGGCTGAGTTGTACCAGGCCAAAAGGAGCCGTGGCACCGGGAAAAGTATGCCCATGCCAACCCGTGCCGACAATGGGACGCACCTGCCCGGCAAAACGACCCAGTGCCGGGAGGTTGCCCATAGCACTGGCAACGCCACCAGTGTTAGTGAATCCTGATTCCGAAGCACAACCGCTCATCAGCGAGCTGACCGCCGCTGCTCCCGCTGCCGCCAGAACCATCCAATTACGACGTGAGAAGTTTTCCATGTCATAAGCCTTTTGCATGAGAAGAAATAAATATTATCTTGTGCTACCCAAGGCCACAATCAGGTTTACAAAATCCATGGACGCGATCTTAAATCGCCGTGGCTGCGGCCGGCAATGACGGCCAAACAGGCCGCATCTGGCAACGACCGGCTTCCCGCGATCGTGCCAGCTTAACACCACCCTGGCTGGGTTTCGACTCACATTGAAGAGACGAACCAGATACCCCGATCCGCTGGAGAGTGGATGACAACCGGCCAAAATTACATTGGCGTTATCCCACCGCAATGGAAAACGCATAGTGTGAAAATTCTTCCGTACCGGCACCGCGATCAACGGCTGGCCCGCATCAATGCCAAAATGCTCCGCCGCAACCTGACGGTAAGCCCGGTGCGCCCTCAAACTGTAGTGAAAAGTCATCGGGCCTTTTTCCCAGGCATTCCATCCCGTTTGCCAGTAGTTGTTGTACAGTTGTGAATACAGCGTTCCACCACGGGCCGGGTGAGTAAGCCAAGGTCCTCCCCGACCGACCAATCCTTTGTATGTCCAATTTGGCAGCGTGATGCGGCCAATTTCCAGCATGGGAACATCGGGCGTGGCCAGCGTGACTCCCATGTGTGCTCCTGATTCATCCACCCACCGGCACACCGGGAATATATTGTTGTTGGAATTGGGAATCAGGTCTTTACGCGGATTCACCACCGCCCACGGCGTGTCCATGCGTATGGTTTCGCCGGCTACCTTGAGGTTAAAGCCAATATGCACCGCTTCCTTCTGAGGATAGGCCGAAAGCAGGTACAGCGCATCGGTAAAGTTAATGCGGCGTTCACCCGCAGTCACTTCAATGGTGCGGGCCAGGGTTTTACAACCGGGGGCGGACGAAACAATACGCACCGATGCCACCAGCGGCCCGCGATTGAGAACCGTGATTTTCGGTGTTCCCGAATATTGCGGCTTGCTGTTACTTGGACCCAGTACGTAAAGATAATCGTTGAGACCGCGACAGGTTGAATTGAGTGAATTAACCAGATTGGCGGCCAGCCCGGCGACCGACCATCGTGTCACTGTACCGCTTGCAGGACTGATTTCCACAGTCATAGAGCCGGTCTTTAATAGTGTACCGGAGGCATTCACGAATGCCGGATGGGCCGGCGATACCGACCGGCCGGCGGAGATGGTAAATTTACGCGAGGACATTGCGGGAATATCCTGGGCTAAAAATACCAGCGATCCATCGGTTAATCGTTGGGATGGGACGGCCTTGCCGGATTCATTGCGCACCCGATTGCCGGCCTTACTTTCCGTGGCCGAAAGTGTCACCAGACCGCTGCGGGGCCAGGAACAGGTATTAAACACGGCTATCGTGGAGGTACCTTTACGGGTGATGATTTTACGAACGGCCTGGGCCTCCAGCCAGCGGGCCTGAAACATGGCGCGCGTGGCATAGCGTTTGTGCCATGCCCACTGTTCACGTACGAATTTACTGCGTGGCTGGGTCCACGAATCGTAAGCACCCCATGAATGTTCGTTAAAAAGCATCGCGTCCTGCCAGGCATTGCTGAATACTTTATGGGGATATTGAGAGACATCCAGCATATCCCATAACATCTGATCCTGGCTGATCTTTTCCGTGGCATTACGGTTGATGCGAACCACACGCGGTTCACTGGCGACCGGCCCCTCCCAATAAGGATTGTAGTCTCCGCGATAGGATGGAAGTGTTTTACCATATCTTGCGACGAATTTATGTTCGGCATGAGTAACCGTGCTGGTGACCAATCGTGGCCATGCGTGCGTCTTATTCCATTGCGTTACGATCCCTGGTACATAGCCTGGCGGCGGAGCACTGTCGCAGCCTTCCATTACATACATGATATGATATAAAAAATGAGGATGTTCCTCCGCAAACCATTGGAGCCAGGGACGGATATCCGCCACGGTAAACCACGGCGAGCAATAATTTCCGTTACAATCCTGCCAGACCATGATCTTTTGTTTGCCGGAAGGTGAAAGCCAGTAGAATGCCCGCCCATTAAAATTATTTGCGAATCCAACTTGTGCGAAGCCATTCTGTCCCCAGAGAAAATACTTAATGCCCGCATCGGCCAGCACCGGCACCGCCCCCCAGGTCACGCCGGGCACATCACACAGCATGGCCGACTTGATTTTCAAGCCATAGCGCACGGATAGTTCGTGCGCATAATGCAGCCATGAAATCAGTTCCTGCGGCCGACATTGCCCGGTAAGCTCATTGCAATAGGTGCCATCAAGGCCCATTTCGCCTGCCCGGACGGCATTGATAAAATTGGCGGTTAGCGTGGGCGAGGCCTTCTCAAAACCTTTGAGATATCCATCCACTTCAATCATGCTTTCGATGTTCCATTTGAACCGGGAAGCCGGGGAGAGATGTGCAGTCTGTTTAATGAGTTTAAGCGCGTCATTGATGTAAACATGATGCGCGTGGATCGCCACAGGTTGGTAAAACAAATAGCCGACATCCACATGCGAATGCGGTAGCACATAAATAGTTCGATGCGGTACCGGCCGGCGGAGCGGAGCCACAGTGGAGACAATCTTGCCCCCGGCAATCAATTCAATGGCCGGAGTGCCGGCGCGGCGAACTGGAGGTTCTGTCAAGCGGACGGTGTGTATACCGGCGGCACCATGAATCGCTACCGGCTTAGTACCGCCGATCCGCACTTGCAGTAATCGGGTGGCCTTGCCGCAAAACAGGCGTAGTCGCAGCGCTTGCACCACCCGGCCGGAAGGGGATCGCGCCAGTGCCACATTATCCCACTTCGCACTCAATAAGGCCGCTGTTGTTGGAGTCTGAAGCGTGGTACCGGATGGTGCGAATAACTGTATAGAGCCAAAGATTATCCAGCCGCCACGAACCGTGCGAATGGTGACCAGATTATTGCCCGGCTCCAGCCAGCCAACCGGAAATGTCATTCGCCACGTATAAGGTTTGGCGGCGGAAATATTGCCGTTCAGCGAGGCGTCACCGCCCCCCGGCGGCATCTGTTTTTTAACGTGGTGACCGTTAATGTTCACAACTACCAAAGGGGGATTGTTCGCAGCCGTATCCATTAGATGGATGACCAGAAAAGCCTGTCCTTGCGGGGCTACCTTGGCGAGTTGAAAGGCAATAGTGCCGGTATGGCTTAAGCCACCGGACCAATCATGGTACGGGCCGTAAAAGCCGGCCCACTTATCGGCCGGGCCGGGCAGCACATAAGGCCATGCGGATTGTTTGGAAACGCCGACGACATACAGCGGATCATGGTTGCCATAATGCGGCTGGATGGTAGCCAAATTGGTCGGGGCATTATTCGGCCCGGTGGTATAGCCGGGATTCTCTGCATACTGTTGCCAGCGATTGGGAGCCAACGCAAAACCGGCATCGCCGTGGCCGGGTGTTCCGATGTGCCACAGCAGCCGATCACGCGATGCCGCATGACATGGCGCCATCCACAACGCCAGAACCATGATCGTACCGCACACCACGCTTTGGACCACCGATCGCTTCATTTGCGTAACTCCTGAAGACATGTTTTATTCCACTGAACATGCGCCAAATTCGTCCCACCATGCTTATTCACGGGGTCAGCCCGGGTGGCGGACGATCTGTCCTGGCGGAAGCCCATTGCCTGTTGGGTTGAGGCCCCATCTTAAATACCAGCGTACCACTGTGTAAAATGGTACGTTGACTGATCCAGAGCTGATTAAACGGTTGGCCGTTAAGGGTGGCGGATTGAATGTAATAATCTTTCGGGCCGTTGCCGATGCTGCGGATGGTGAAAATTTTTCCATGCCGCAAATGCAAGGTAATGCGTCCGACTGTGGGGCTGCCTATAACGTAAAACGGCTGCACGGGTGAGAAGGGATATAGCCCCGCGGTGTTGAAAATATACCAGGCGCCCATCTGCCCTTCATCATCATCACCCACCATGCCGGTGGTGTTGTAAACTCGCGCCATGGTTTGGC
>JAMDCX010000113.1 GCA_023489375.1 Planctomycetota bacterium | reverse complement strand
CCCGACTGCCGCCATGGCCAGTTGTATGCCGCGCACCAGTTCAGCGGCGTTATCTTCCATGATGACGGCGTCCTTGTGGAGCAGCGGTTCGCATTCTGCGCCGTTAGCGATGACGGTTTGGGCCTTATTGTTGATCTTGACATGCGTTGGGAATCCGCCACCCCCCGCGCCAACAACTCCGGCCAATCTGACTTTTTCTGCAAGGTTCATTCGTTAATTCGTATCCATTCACGGCCTTTCGGCCAATTAACCTACCACAAGCGCAACATGGCTTAAAGTATACGCCAGCCTGAAAAAAGAGCAAATTAATGTTTTTGAAGAAGATATTTTTGGGCGGGGGCGAGATTTCCAGAGTTAACGCGCGGGCCAAGGCCACGCGGCTAAGGAATGGGATCATAATAACTTCCCGATTGGCAATACCATTGAATACTCCACCACCGGCTAAGCCGGTGGCCATATCACGGAAGGTGCTCCGGAATCCGCACGCCAACTGGTGCAAAGGCTATTTGGAACTTAATGTGCGCCAGTTTCTAACATGGGAATTTGGTGGTACCGGACTACGAACATGATGGGGAATCAAGTATTGCCAAAAAATATGGCATACCTCCGGCAATTGGGCGTGGCAATTTTTCCGGGCAGCCGGCAAAATCTGCGGTGTAAATGCCATCGTTAAGAGAATGGTTGGTCTTGGATACTCACACCGCAGAGGCCTGCCTGAATTTATTGCCACGCCCCGGCAATTGCACCTACCATGGGCCATTGGGAAAACAGGCTGGTTTCGGGTATAATAAAGGCTTGGTTTTCTGGTGTGGAAAGCGGATAAATCCAGCGTATTTGCGAACTTTGTCCTCCGCCGTCCCGCCGCATTCAGGAGTACGTATGGCTATGGAACAGCCGTCCAACAATTCCGGTACCGCCACCCTCGCGGCGCCGGCCTCGCGAGCTTATGATGAATCCGCCATTCAGGCCCTGAAAGGGCTGGATCCGGTGCGGAAGCGCCCCGGTATGTATATTGGGGATACCACCACCCGCGGTCTGCACCATCTGGTATGGGAAATTGTCAATAATTCCGTGGATGAAGCCATGGCGGGCCAATGCCAGAATATCTGGGTTACCATTCATGCCGATAACTCCGTAAGCGTCAGTGATGACGGCCGGGGTATTCCCGTGGGCCTCCATCCGACGGAAAAAAAGTCCACTCTGGAAGTGGTCATGTGTGATTTGCATGCCGGCGGCAAGTTCGGCGGCGGCGGTTATAAGGTTTCCGGCGGGTTGCACGGTGTGGGGGCCTCCGTGGTCAATGCGCTGTCCGAGTGGACTGAAGTGGAGGTTTGCCGCGATGGCAAAGTGTACGCCATGGAGTTTGAACGCGGGGTAAAAACCTCTGAACTTAAAACCATCGGTAAGCGACAGAAACCCGGTACCAAAGTAACCTTCAAGCCTGATGCGCAGATTTTCCCGGACATAACCTTTGATTATGACCGTGTTGTCGTCCGCTGCCGGGAACTGGCTTATCTCAATGAAGGACTGGCCTTTTATATCGAAGATGAACGCACCGGCAAAAAGGACGAATTCAAATATACCCGGGGAATTATTCAGTTCGTCAAACAGCTTAATGAAGGCAAAGAGGTCATTCACAATCAGGTCATATACCTGGAACGTGAAGAACCGGGCAAGGACAATCCTATGTCCGTGCAGGTGGCCATGCAATACAACGATGGTTATGCGGAAAGTTTGCACAGCTTCGCCAACAATATCAACACCCCCGGCGGCGGCACGCATTTATCGGGGTTCAAAACCGCCCTGACGCGAACGCTGAATTTTTATGCCAAATCCAACAACCTCATTAAAGATGAAAAGGAAATGCCCAACGGGGATGATCTGCGCGAAGGGCTTTCCGCCATTGTTTCCATTAAGGTGCCCAATCCGCAATTTGAGGGCCAGACTAAAGACAAGCTCGGCAACGGTGAAGTCGAAGGCTTTGTCGCCAACGCGGTTAATGAAACGCTGGGCACCTGGCTGGAAGAGCATCCGGCGGATGCCAAGCGGATTATCCAGAAGGGCCTGCTGGCCCGCCAGGCCCGCGAAGCGGCGCGTAAAGCGCGGGAATTGACGCGCAAAGGCGCTTTAAGCAGCGGCGGGCTGCCCGGCAAACTCGCGGATTGTTCCAGCCGCGATATGGAATCCACCGAACTGTACATTGTGGAAGGCCAATCCGCCGGGGGCACGGCCAAAGCCGGGCGGGATCGGGTGTTTCAGGCCATTCTGCCCATCAAGGGAAAAATTTTGAATGTTGAAAAAGCCCGGGTGGACAAAATGCTCAGCCATGAAGAAATCCGCACGATTGTTCAGGCTCTGGCCTGTGGTCTTGGCGCCAGTGACATGGACTTAAGCAAGCTGCGATACGGCAAACTGGTTATTATGACCGATGCCGATGTGGATGGTTCACACATTCGCACGCTGCTTTTAACCTTCTTCTTCCGGCAGATGATGCCGTTAATCCGTGAGGGCCGCGTGTACATCGCCCAGCCGCCTTTGTATCAGGTCACGCGGAAAAAACATATTGAATATGTGCGCAATGAAGCGGCCATGCGCAAAACCTATCTGGAGCTGGGCACTGACGGCACGAGCTTGGTGATTCGAGATAAAAACGGGGGTGAAAAATCGCGTATCAAGGGGGCGGATCTTAAAAAGATTGTGCAATTGCTCGAGCAGGTGCAGGATTTGTCCCATGTGGCGGAACGCCGTGGATTGCCGTTTGCGCAGTTGTTGCAGCTGCGGGCGCAGCACGGCATATTGCCTCATTATCGTGTTATTCTCGATGGTCAGGAAACTTTCTTTTATGCCCTGGAAGATTACGAGGCGTTCTGCGAAAAAAATAAAATTGATGAACTTCAGGCTCTGGCCCGCGCCGTGGAGGTGGCGGACAACGGATCGGGCAACGGCAACGGCAAACTTTCCGCTGAAGCCGCCGAAGCCAAAAAGAAAGCCCAGCGCCGGCTGGAAAAAAATGAGGAACTCAGTGAAAACCGCGAACTGGAAAAAGTCTTTGAGAAGCTCAAGGCGATGGATCTGGCCATTGCCGATTATTTCCTGAAAGTTGAGGAACTCGACAGCGGAGAACGCAAATTAACCCGCTATCTCATTGAAGGTGCCGGCGATTTCAAACGCGATATTGCGGGGCTTGTGGATATTGTGGGAACCATTCAGGAAATCGCCAAGCAGGGTATTGAAGTCAAGCGCTTCAAAGGCCTTGGTGAAATGAACGCGGAAGAGCTTTGGGCCACCACGATGGACCCCGCCCGCCGCACGTTGTTACGGGTAACGCTGGAAGGGGCCAGTAACGCTGAAGCCATGTTCAGCACGCTTATGGGTGAGGATGTTGAACGGCGACGCCGGTATATTGAAGAACACGCACTGGAAGTGAAAAATCTCGACGTGTAACGGTGGCATGACGAACATTTTGAATTTCAGCGAGTTATACGTACCGATGTGTATGGCATTGTCCATTGCGCCATGACGGCAACGGCATATTGAGTATCCGCATGGCCATGGAGGCAGCGGGCATCAGTATGGCCATGGGGTACTGCAAGATAGATGCGATGTTCCACCGCGTATCTGAGATTGGCCGCCCCCTCTAAGATTTGAGATCTGAAATTTGAAATTTGAGAAGTGATACGACCGCCGGTATGGCTATGCAGTGGCAGGTACACAAGAGGCAATAATTTCTGCTGTACGAACAATTACGTTGAGCCGACGGCCTTGCACCGCTGCGAATCTCTGTGGTTTAAGTCAATACTATACCAACACTTTGTTTCGCAATTGGACAGGCTTCTGGCTTAACTTCCCGTTGGTTTTAAAAAGCCCGAAAAGCGCGGTTTTGAGGGAACATGTAGTAAAGACTATTCTGGTTTAATATGTTATGAGTATACTTAATTTAACATGATGTGTGGTGTATTATATAGTATATTTGTATATACATATATATGTTTGTAGATACAATAAGGCTACCTACGGCTCTTTTCTCGTGCGACAATCCTTCCGCACCCCCACAGGGGCTGCGATCACGCACCATGTGTAATGTCACCAACCTGCCGCCTCCTATACGCGAACTTATGGCCCAAGCCTTAACAGGGCAGGGAGTTGGTGGACTTGGAGACTCTGGAATTATCCGAAGCCCGAGTTTTGGCAGCCTGGGCATTGGGCTAAATGTAGCAAGTATATGACGGTGAAAAGGCCGAAAATCAAGATTTTTGTTACGGCGAGGGGGAAGTTAAGTTAAGGAATGGGACCACCATAACTTCCCGATTGACATTACCATGGAAGTCTCCACCACCGGCATAGCCGGTGGCTATTTGACGGACAGTGCTCCGGAATCCACGCGCCAACCGGCGCAACGACTAATTGGAAGTTACTATGCTTCAGTTCCTGATACTGGAAATATCGCTCCCGCTAAAAAATGTCGCCACCCTGGTGCGGAACGCCACACAAGGTAGATGAACGCGGTACTGGAGTTTTCTTCAGGCCACCCGATAAGCGGCGGCAGGCGTGGCTTAAGCCTTTTCGTCATGGCGTGCGTAGTGGTGAAAAGCGAGTGTGAGTTGCCGGGTGACCGGTCCGACCTGACCATTGCCGATGCTGCGTTTATCCACACTGGTTACGGGCACAACTTCCGCGCCAGTGCCGGTAAGAAAACATTCATCCGCGGTGTATAAATCGTAACGGGTTAAATTGGTTTCCCGCGCCGGAATACCCGCCGCCCGGGCCAATTCCAGTACGACACCACGGGTGATGCCCAGCAGAATGCCGCTTTCCTCCGCCGGAGTAAGCAGTTGACCGTCGCGGACGATGAAAATGTTATCCGCCGTGCATTCGCATACGAATCCCAAATGATTCAGCATCACCGCTTCCGGCACGCCGGCATCAATGGCTTCCCATTTCGCCATGATATTATTGAGATAATTAAGACTCTTAATCTGGGGCGACAACGCAGCGGCGGCGATGCGCGGCGTACTGGCGGTAATAATGGCCATCCCGTTGCGGTAGGTTTCTTCCGGATACATTTTAATGTCGTTGGTGATGATAATAATGGAAGGTCGGCTGCAGGTGGCCGGGGAAATACCCAATGCGCCGACCCCGCGAGTTACCAGCAGGCGAATGTAGCAATCGGTGAGTTTATTGGCCTGCAGGGTGGCGGAGATGGCGGTGCTGATATCCTGCCGGGCCAGCGGTATATCCAGGCGAATGGCCTTGGCCGAGTTATACAGTCTCCGGAGGTGATCGGAAAGACGAAACACCCGCCCCTGATATTGACGCAGCCCTTCAAAAACACCATCGCCATACAGCAGCCCATGGTCAAATACCCCCAGAGAAGCCTGTTCCACAGGCACCAATTGACCATTCATCCAAACCATTTTGCTCATAACCGGACCGCCTGTTCATAACCGATACAGAATTCATTATTGTAATGGTCGAAGGCGATGGACGCAAAAAGGTCATAGCGCGACATTAATACTTCGCCGGTAGGTTTCAAACAAGGCCATAAACTCGCTGTTGAATACAAAATTAAAGTCGGGGAACTTCATCCCGGCCATATTCTGATCAATATGGGAGAACAGGAGTTCAATTTCTCCCACGGGTATTTCCTGAACCTTGCCGTCCACAACACCGATGCGGGCGCTAATGACGCCCCGCACAGAGGCACCGATATCCGAGACGTTGGCGATCGACGCGTCATAAACGATTTGTTCTCCGGGACGAACCAGGCGGTTAAATGTGGCGCGGCCAATTTTCGCCAGGATGACTTTTTCCCTGAAATCCCGCGCCGCCCCCACCAGAATACCGCTGGTTTGCGCCAGGCCTTCAATGATCAAACTGGCGGGCATGACGGGGAAGCCGGGAAAATGGTCGTGGAGATGATCTTCCGCCAGGGAAACATTTTTAACGGCGATGGCGCGTTTGCCAGGTTCAAAGAGTTCAAATTTATCAATCCATATCCAGCGCATGGTACACCAACCGTAAAACCAACGCACAAAAAAGGCTCCGGGCATAAAGCCCGGAGCCTTTACTATACCGGCTTATGGCTCAGGCGCCTAAATCAGATCAGGCCGTCTTTTTTGCCCAGGTAGGTGATCAGATCCACAACCCGGTTACTGTAACCCCATTCATTGTCATACCAGCTGACCAGTTTGAAGAACCGGCTGTTAAGCTCTATACCGGCCTTGGCATCGTAAATGCTGGAACGCGGATCCGTGGTAAAATCAGTGGACACCACTTCTTCATCGGTGTAACCGAGAATGCCCTTGAGTTTGCCTTCGGACTCCTTTTTGATCAGAGCATTAATCTCCGCCAGTGAAGTTTCCTTTTTGGTGCGCACAGTTAAATCCACCACGGAAACATCCGGCGTGGGCACGCGGAAGGACATGCCGGTAATTTTCCCCTTCAATTCCGGGATTACCAGAGCGGTGGCCTTGGCGGCACCGGTGGAAGCCGGAATCAGATTTTGCCCGGCTCCACGTCCGCCGCGCCAGTCCTTTTTGGATGGGCCATCCACCGTCGGTTGCGTGGCGGTGGCCGAATGGATGGTGGTCATCAGGGCCTCTTCAACGCCGAAGTTATCATGAATAACTTTGACCAGCGGTACCAGGCAGTTGGTGGTGCAGCTGGCATTGGACACAATGGTGTCCGTCGCGGGATTAAATTTTTCCTCATTGGCACCCATGACCAACGTCGGAATTTCCTTGTCCTTGGCGGGTGCGGAAATAATGACCCGTTTGGCTCCGGCCGCCAGATGCTTGCTGGCCCCCAGCTTGTCGGTAAACAGGCCCGTGGATTCAACCACATAGTCCACCTGGAGACTTTTCCACGGCAACTGGGCCGGATCACGCACGGCGAAGGTTTTTACATGATGGCCGTTGACGATAATACCCGTTTCCCCTTCCGGCTTTACTTCACCATCAAATCTCCCATGCGTGGAGTCAAACTTCAACAGATACGCCAGATTCTCCGCCGGAACCAGATCATTGATGGCGACAAATTCAAGCCGCGAATCATTGATGCCGGCCCGGAAAACCAGGCGACCAATACGTCCGAATCCATTAATACCAACTCTTACTTTTGCCATACGACGCTACTCCTTAAAGCGCAACATTTCCAACGGTTCCATTTTCGCCCCGGCCTGGAACACTCCAGCGGGTGGAAGAACCAAAGCATGGTATATTAGTGGTTTATCAAAACTCAAGCAACAATTCGCCAGACCACTGCGTCAGGCAAGGATATGGCCGCACGGCGCTAAGCCACACGCATGGGCCGGCAGAGTTTCAGGAGCCGCGGTTTGCCGTTAAACTGTATATTGGTTCGCGTAAGCGCCCGTAGCGCAATTGGATAGAGCGCGTGGCTTCGAACCACGAGGTTGCAGGTTCGAGTCCTGCCGGGCGCACTTGATTATCATGTTCGGCGAGATTTCCAGTATGAACGCGCGGGCCAAGGCCACGCGGCTAAATTGGAAATTGGCGGTACCATGCTATGAAAATGGTGGGGAAATCAAGAATTGCCCAAAAATATGGCCGCACCCCTTTCCGGTTGCTTCACCACGGCACTGTGTTATCCTTGGGGCTTGAATAACCGGTACCGCAGGCGTAGAGTAATCGGACTAATAGGGTATTGGTAGTCAGAGTGAATACGGAAATTTTCATGAATTTAACGGATATACTCAAACGGGCCAACATTAAAGTTCCTTTGGCGGCAGGAGAAAAAAATGAGGCCATTAAGGAACTCGTGGAGCTTTTGGCGGCGAATAAAGAAGTCAGCTCTCCCGATCTGGTATTGGCCAGCGTGTTGGAACGCGAATCGATTCGCACCACCGGTGTTGGCCATGGGTTGGCGATTCCTCATAGCAAATGTGGCGGGGTCAAAGAGTTGACCATAGCCATCGGCAAGCCGGAACAGCCCATAGACTTTCAATCGCTCGACGGACAACCCGTTTATCTCATTGTTCTGCTGGTCAGCCCACCGGATCAGACTGGTGCTCACATCCAGAGCCTGGCCCGCATAAGCCGCTTAATGACCATTGATACTTTTCGCTCCAAACTCAAAGCCGCTAAAACGCCCAACGATATATTTGATACGATTTTGGCCCAGGAAAAAACCATGGCCCCGGAAAACTAAAGAGCATCCAGATTGCACTACCATGCGGGCCTTTGCATACTCGGCGGTTTTACGCCGTTTCAATTTCAATATCACAACGCCTGGCGGTGGTTCGGGGCCGCTTATGAAAAGCGTGTATGCACAGTTATTACGCCCCGGCACATTCAATGTGCCGGCTAACATCGGCTCTGTTGTTCATCAATCGTTACTCGTGGTTCATTATCCCGCGACGGCACCATGCCGGCGGCTAAATGCCAAAGGCCAATGCGGCTCAAGGCCTCCTTGTTTGCAGAGCGCCCCACGGTCGCGGCTTACGTAACGGCTATATATATCGGCCAGCAGGCGGGCCGGCTTACCATCCATGTTCCGCGTTTTATTCTTTACTCATTG
>JAMDCX010000049.1 GCA_023489375.1 Planctomycetota bacterium | reverse complement strand
CGGATCGGGAAACACACTTTTACATTTATCAGCGGCATGTATAACAGTGGCACCCAATAACACATAAACTACACCAGACAGCACCGACCATCGTAGCCGACATTGCCGAAGCGAACTATCCGCAGAATGGAACAGAAACCCAAACCAACCGCTGCAACATTTCATCCGCATCTTTCTATTTTTTTCTTTCGCATTATGCGCCTATTGAAACATTAGACAACCATTAACCCAACGCCACATCTGCACACTATCTGCCCGGCAATGTCCAACTTCATAAACGCCCGACTATCCGCATTCTGGCGGCGGCAGCGGGACATTAAACTGTTGATTATTTTCCATTGAAAACTACTGTAAAAATACATACGCAATTGTTCCATTCTCCGGCCACAGAATGCCTGAACAAAACAGATTTATTTGGCATGTCGCGCAGCCCGCGATGGCTCCGTCATAACACGCACATTCGCCACTTGCAACGCCACGGAAACGGTCCCCTGTGGATTGTGGTTGCTTACACCAGGCCGACAAATTCGATTTTCTGTTTCCAAGCCCACATACATTGAGGTCAATGTCCAATTCTTCAGATTTTGAACACGCCCCGTAAACCTCAGATGATGATCCAACCCATCAGCCTGAATACAGAGCGGCGGCTTTGTTACCAGCACCTCCCGAAGAAATAGACACAAATTATACCGCAAATAATGCAATGGTCCGTGATATGGCCGAAAGCGAAACGGATATCCACCTGGTGGTGCGATGTCAAAATCAAGCACCGCTCCGGCCGGACTCCAAGTGCCTTGCTTGTCAGTAATTCCTCCTTTTCTCCCTAACCAACTGCGGCTATCAGCCATGTGGATTTGCATAAAGAGTGTAATGCGATGCCGTGGATTATGACTGTGATATTTTAAAATGAATCCAGAGAACACTTGGGCCAGCACTGCCCCACTGCGTTCGGCGTTTGAGTTATAGTACCGGATACGGGCTTGCGATATCTTAGCCCAGAGGCTGTAAATGATGGGACGATTCATGGGAAAACGTCCGCTTTTGGCATTAGCGGAAAGGAAAAGATTAGCACCTCCGCCAGGATCCAGCGGCCCATTTTTTTCGAATAAATCGTAAACCCACTGATGGGCCGAGTGATTGCGATAAATCGTCAATCGCGCATTCTGATTCGGTGTTGTAAACATATATATGGCAGGACCAAAGTTTGTATCTCCCAATCCCTTTTCATTCTTGACCATTTCACTGCCGTTGAGGTATTCGCTGCGATGCGCCATCCATACGAACCATCCGGAGAGTGGTCTTGGGATATTGGGTAAAAGAGGAGAGAATTGCGGAATACCACGCACCACCCTGCCGGTATTAAATTTCATACGCGGATTAGCCAAGCCGGGATCAGGAAACACACTTTGTTGCACCACACCAGCCTGTAGGGGTGCATTATTGGCAATAAGCGTCATTACCAGAATGCCGGCTAAAACGAATAACAGCCGGTTCATAAATGAATACTTATTCAGCATCGAACGACAATCATTTAGTATACGGTTATTAGAAATACGCCAGTACATTAAAACCTCTTATCCTTAGCGATATATTTTCCACCCAATAGGCCGTGAATACTGTGTAACTTCGCCAACCACTCTAGTGGGTCAGTCCTCCATAATTTACGGGTTTAATTCCCGATTGGAGGCCTGCGGTGGTGGACATTATGACCATAAGCCGTTTCGCCACCCGCAGATTTTTGCGGAACGCTCCACTAGACTGCCGGACAAATATATGGCCACCGATTACGCGTAATCTCTATCGGCTCCTACCCATCTGAAAATAAGGGCTAAGTTGCGGCGAATATATTTCTAAGCCGTAAACTCTATGGGTTGCCCTAAACTAACAGTACATTATTACAGCCATGCGAAGTACACAATACCCCTTACCCTAATTCGGCGCACCCGGAAGCAAGGCAATAAGTCAAACACCGACATTTTCTCAAGGCCCTCCAAACCTGCATGAATAATAAGCGAAATTATTGTGCCCCAAATCTGTTACGCCAACAGCGCAAGATTTTCCCGGTAAGAGACTATATATACTGCACGCGGTCACTATTGAAACATACTCCTTGTGACCATCAACATCGTGTTCAGTGCATTCCAATGACAAAAGCCGTTGGTAACCGTTCACGGGCCAAAGTGGCGAAATCAGCATGGAAACGTCACTTTTCATTGCAAAGGTCTCGTTTTTTATGTTTTTTACGTCTCGTAAAATTTAGAATTCTCATTATTTATTTGATTTTTGGCAATAATTAACCCGTGAACGATTACAGCCGTTGGAATACAGCACATCGATGCGGCACATAATGTTTCGTTGCTTACTGCGTGCAGTATATGAAGTACCCCAATACCGGCATTTCGCCATCCAATATTTCTTGTTCAAAATAGCATTCCTCTTTATTACGGCTCATACGTGGAATAACCACCCTGATCCGGAAAAGCGGGGTTGATTATATTAAGGATGCGGAGACCTGTAGTACCGGTGCTTCCTGGAGATCCCGCGGCTGCTCCTGGAGTGTTTCGGTTGATCGGAATAGATGCGGCATGGCCGTCAAAAAATACCGCGTTACCGTATCCTGAATCAGGCGAATTGGAATTATGCCGATAGCGAAAACCATTGGGGCTACCTGCAACCCCGTCACTGTTGCCGCCAATATCGCCGGGCGTTAACCCGGCAGGCGGTACCAGGTAGTTCGGATCATTGACGTAAGGACCGGCGTAGCCGCTTGGCCCACTGAATTCGCCCGCCTGATACCAGTCAAAGTACAGAGAACTGCCGAGGGTACTGGATGGCACCGGATAAAATTGATTCTGATTTCCATCGCCAAAAGCGATCTTCTGCCCCGGATTCTGAACATTACTGATCTTGAAACTCACCGCCTGGTTAACACCGTTAATTTGTTGGTACCACAGGAAAAAATTGGGATTGGCGGAATAATCGGAGGGCATAAAGTATTGTCCCGCGGACGCATTCCATGCGGCATCATATATATCAGCGACAGGATAAGTTGAGGCCGGGCACCAGGCCAATGCCAACCAGCGCTGTTGCAAAGTCTTATTTACATAACCCCATGGCTCTGATGGAGATGAATCCTGTAAAGTTTGATTATAAAGCCCATACAGAGATTGTCCGGTATAAAAACAGTAAAGCTGAGTTCTCCACTGCTGCCAATCACCCCACTTCAATAAAGGAATGGTATTCATCCCCGGCGGGAGATTACCTTCGTAAACGGTCGTATACTCTGTATCAATCTGGCCCAGAGACCGCAGATTTGCCAGGCACTGAATGCTCACGGCCATCTGTTTTGCTTTCGCCAGCGCCGGAAGCAGCAATGCGATCAACAGCGCGATGATACTGATAACCACCAATAATTCGATAAGGGTAAACGCGGAACGTTTCATAAATCACCTTATATTAGAATTAAAGTTCACATCACCACAGGTTGGAGCAAAAGCCGGTCGCGCGGCCTAATCCGTGCGACCGGCAAAGTCCCAAAGTCCATCAAGCTTGTCGTCTTTTCAACAACAGTAATCCCATGCCGCCAGCCATCACCAACCCCAGCGTGGCCGGTTCGGGTACGGGCGTATAGGTATCCGAGAAGTTGCTATAGTAATCATTGCCTGCCTCACCAATACCCCCTATGCCGCTGGTAAACTGCGAATTCGTGGCGGAAGCGGTCATTAAGGTAGTCGGCGAACTTCCCGTTGTGGATAGTGAGAAGGAAAAGGATCCAGCCCCGTTGGCTGTAGCGGTAAATTGGTACATTGTATTCACAGCTAAACTACTGGCCAATGTTCCAGAGGAATTAGAAAGATACGACGTCGTACCGCTCACCACCGTGAACATCTGAATCTGTCCATCAGTGGCAGTTATAATCCGTACATAATCATAATTGTTGGCGTTCTGATAATTGAATACCAGGCCAGGATAGTCTCCGGTCATGGCGGCAACGGGGGTGGCCACATCCACCGAGATGTTAAAGCCGGTGGCCGGTGTTTCCGCACCCGGATTGACCATGGGTGCCGGAACATTATTACCAAATGTGCCAATTTGCTGTGCATCCAATGCCCCGCCGGAAAATGGCGTATCGGTAATTTGCCACGTCGACGACTGAGATGACGATGGAATTACCCATCCATTACCAATGGTATCCGGCGTGCCGCCGTAAGAGGCGGAGGAACCGGTAGGGCCACTGAATGTATCGGAGAAGTTAACGGGAGCAGCCTGTACCGCGCTTGCACCCGCCAAAACGACCGCGACAACGCCGCCACACGCGGCCAGGAGAAGAGAATGGGACCTGGACATAAACGACTCCTTATACTCCGCTCCCTTATGGTCGCGGCTCGGTAAATGGCCCATTGACCCAGTGGGCTGCGGGTTGCCGCAACTATCTGCGGCGGATGTAACGATACGTGTTTGGGAATTCATACTTTGCTTCCTTATATAAGCAAGTTCTTTGCTCTCCCACTGCCTGCCAACCACACGGTTGACAAATCCGCAGTTGAAAGCTCCATGAAGAAAACTTTAAGTTGGCCCTCCTTGGCCAGCTTACCAGGAAAACCTTTCCGCGTTATTCGCCTCCTTTCTCCAATACCGAGGTACGCGGCGAACCTGTTGAAAGCCTTAATCCAAAATCACGAAGATCGCTGTTCCTGTCTCGTGATAGTCATATTCTAATACAAAACAAAAACAATTGCAACTCCATCATCCAAAAATACTGAACACTGTATCAGACCTGTTCTTTCCTACATTGCCCAATTACAGCGACCAACCATACCCCCGAAACAATCTATACGCATACACGTCGAGCAGTTGACGTTGATAACTGCCTCGTGATATTTCATTATAGCACAGGTTTATAGCCATTGCAAGTGTTTTTCCTTATTTTTTACTTTTGGCTAATTATCGGACGCTTGCCATCGGGAAAGCTATGAATCACGGCCAAAACACCGGGGAACCGTTTACAGCCTGGCCACCATATATTGCCCGTCCCTGGCCGTGACGCAATGAGTAATGGTAACCGTTCACGAAGTGATGATCGGACAGACTGGAAACCTGCACCACAAGGGATTCCCACCCTTTGGGCTATGTCAAAACCGCGAGAGCGTGGCAATTTTTCCGGGTGTGGCCGTAATAACGCTAAATCGGGAGCAAATCACGCTGTTTGGTTCCGGCGCAGCGGGGTACTTTTACGGTACGTTCCACCGCCGGCAAAGCCGGCGGCTATGTGCCGAGTCCCTGCACGGCCATGTGGCCCGGAAAAATTGCCACACCGAACCGCGATAATTCTGGCCCATCGACATGACCGTGAACGGTTACGAGTAATGAGACGTTACGCTGCGCTGCACTTAAAATAGCGGGAGTCGCAATAGTATTTTGTTCGTTGTTCGTTGTTCGTTGTTCGTTGTTCGTTGTTCGTTGTTCGTTGTTCGTTACTCGTTGTTCGTTGTTCGTTACTCGTTGTTATTCATGCGTCACCTCTACTCGCTGGCGCGACCCACGGTCGCGGCGTAACATCGCGGCGGGTTAAACCCACCGGTTAACATATCCAGTGGGATAAACCCACCGGCTCGCATAACTCCGTTTATCAAGCGGCCAGCAGGCTGGCTGGCTTAACATAATAACTCCTGCGTTTAACTCCTGCGTTCTACTCATTTTCACTTGTATGTTAAATTTCAGTTTATTAGCCCGTGAACGGTTACCAAATTTCAAATCTCAGATAGAACGCGGGACACCACTTCTACCTGGCAGCACCGTATTGCTATGCTGGTAATCTCCCCCACCGCCTTACTATACCGCACCGATACCGTAAAGTTTACGTCCGCAGCACCGAACACGCCGTGTCAGTTCGCAGCCGTCGTGACCACAAACGCAATCATGGTTGCCAGGGAATGATGACGCAGTCCAGATTCACCATCCCCGTATTGCCGGGATCGTGACGGATCATAATGGTGTTATTGCCAGCCACTAATGGAATGTACATTTCCAATTCCTCCCACGTGTCCCAGTTCGGGAGACCGGGAATACTTAATGGTCCAA
Organism: Planctomycetota bacterium; assembly: GCA_023489375.1. Taxonomy (GTDB): domain Bacteria; phylum Planctomycetota; class Phycisphaerae; order WQYP01; family WQYP01; genus JAMDCX01. The sequence continues at coordinate 2,495 of JAMDCX010000049.1, read as the reverse complement.
ATAAGATTCCATTGACATATATATTAAGAGTTTGAACATGAGACGGATTGCCGTTGGCAAAACGAAAGCGTGTCAAATATTTTCCCGCCTTTCGGCGGCGCAGATAAAATGTCGCAGCCGCGCCTGGTACCGTAAATCCGGCAATAAAACCAATGCCTGTATAGCCAGAATGGTTGGTAGCCATACTATTACGGGTTTCCGGCGTTGGACCTGAAAGAGAGGCCTCCCCGGCAGTCAGCACTTCCACCATTTTGCTGGTGGTTTTATGGCCGCTGATTTCAATTATCAGATCGTGCGGCATTCCCGCGGGTACCTTCAACAGTGTAACGGGACCATAAACATCCACATCCGTATAACAGCCGGAAGCAGTTTTTGATAACGCCAGAGCATCTGCTACCCGCGGCAGCTCTTGGCCGCCGGCCAGTACACGGCCTGCCGCCTGTCCGTGCCAGCGAATCACGAAATGGTTAACGCTGGATGTATAGGTGCCTTGTTTGGCCGCAATCACCATACGCCCTTGCCAGTCGTGTCGCAGCGCAGTCATAGTCTGCTGATGAAAATGGCCCTTCTCATAATTAAAACTTTCACCGTCGTCATCATAAAATACACCACTGGACTGCGTTATAGATGGAAATACATCCACATATATCATTTTTGGCTGCGCCGTATGAATAGCCGCAACCGGTATGGCGGTGGGTATGATCGCCCCATCTTGGATAAACAGGGGCCAATCCATCCAGGTGCTGGAATTCAACTCATAGTTGATCCATTGACCACCCTGATAACGATCCCCACGGAAGTAATCTGTCCATTGCCCCGGTGGCAAGTAGATACGCCGGGTCAGACTTTCGCCCGGACCGGTACCCAATTTCTTCAGCACCGGAGCGCAGAGAATCCAAGGCCCGAACATCCATTGATCCGTCATGTTAACAACGTGCAGATCGTCTGGATAATCAAAGAGTAGCGGTCGAACGATCCCCACACCTGTTTGCACACAGGCCTGATGATCAATGGCGTAGGTATAAAAGAACCACGCATAGCGCTGCCGAATGGCCTGTTTGACGGTTTCACAAGCTTGATCGCCAAAAAGCCACGGTTGCCGCGGATCGCCCGCCGAATGCGTCCGCAGTATCGGACATACGGCACTGAACTGAAACCAGCGTGTGTAAAGTTCCGGTACAGGGTGGCCGAAGAAACCGCCGGTATCCTGGGCCCAGCGCATCTGACCAAGATTAATAGTGCTGAGCATGTGCATGGTCTGCAATTGCATGGATTTAAATCCGCCGATGATATCCCCCGACCATGTCGCATAAGCGTAGCGCTGAGAACCAAGATAAAAATTACGATTTAACGACCAGATACGTCGGGCGGGCAGATTCTGTCTTTGGCCGTCATAAAAAGTCTGCTGCATGTGCAGGAATTCAAAATTGCCTAAATCTGGAATATCGGCTTCATCGTTCCAGAAACCGGCGATTCCCTGCTGCATACACTGGTGTACCCAGGTGGCGTGCCAAAACCATTGCCGGCAAATGGGCTTGTAAAAGTCCAGATTGATGGAAGTCAAATGTTCCCAGCTGTTGTTAAGTTCACCTTCCGGCGTTGGTTTTTCACCAGGAAACCACAGCCCCAGCTTTTTTGATGCCGCCCCTTGCGTGGTCAGCGGCGCCTTATTCTCCTGTATATTAGTGACAATAATACGCGGCTTCATAATGCCGGTAATCTTACATTCCAGCTCGCGTGTCCAATTGATCAGAGCATTGGGATTGTCTTTGGGATATAGCGCTTCAGAAAAACGCACCGGACTCCACCGGAATTCGCCATAGTGACTGGCACCCCAGTCATGCCACTGGAAGTCCAAGGTAAAATTATCAATCGGAATATCGCCGGCACGGTAGGTCTCCAGCACGCGGCGCAAAGGTCCCTGGTTAATGTTCCATTGTGAATTGGTAAAGCCATAGCCCCATTTTGGAAAAAGCGGCATTTTACCGGAAACCAGCGACAGACTGCGGAAAATATCCGCAGGCCGGCCTGTAAATATGAAAATAGTCAGGCTGTTGGGACGGAAATAATGCCGTCCATAATGTTCCAGAGATGGATTTCCATAATAAAAGGCGATTTCATCAGGCTTGATTTGAAAATATCCGCCATCCGAATCAACAAGTATACCGTAACCGGCGGTGGTCCATGCGAACGGCGCCCCCCCACCGCCCTCCAAGCCGGCCTTAACCTCATACGTAGCGCTGGGAATGAACCCTTGATTCTGGTTGCTGGTTTGCCCCGGCACCTTGGCCGCCGCCGCGGCATCATAGGCCGAAATATGATCTGCCGCACCAGCTTTTAGCATGGGCAACGGATAAACTTGATATTGAAACGGATCCGATGCAAAGCAACCCGAGTTACGGATGCCATAAAAGTTATCATTTTTGCCGTGGCCGAAAGCAAAACCGGTACGCGCCTGTTGTCTGGGATCCACATGCAGACTTTGCCGGGGCCCC
>JAMDCX010000070.1 GCA_023489375.1 Planctomycetota bacterium | reverse complement strand
ATCCCAGACGTTGATTCGGACGCAACGCCGAAATACCACCGCCGAACGCAGCCACCGCAAGCGAACCAATCAGCGATTACACATGCTGGGGCTGAAATTAAAGGACATGATCGTCTGCGACTGGAGTCACTTATAGCGTTGTAGTACTAAATGCTAAATGCTACTCATTATTCACGGTTATGGCCCCGTAAACGGTTATGAATTTTACGCTTCATAAACGCCCTATTCCACATTGTTTTCTGGATTTAGCGCGATTATTGACCCGTAAATGGTTGCCAACAATGTTTACCATCTTAACACATCGTTTTGACGCCGGGCCATCCTATCATCTACACTTATTGGTATGACCATACTGAAGCCCCATAGCAATGCTGTTGTTTCGCCCCATACATCCATGAAACCACAGCGTCTGATTGTATGCGATCTAGATGGTACGCTCATCGGGCGGGATCATAAAATCAATCCCGCCGATGCAGCGGCACTGGCCGAGTGCCGGGCAGCGGGATATGCGGTAAGTATCTGCACCGGGCGCAGTATTTCCGAAGCCCTGGATATTATCGCACCACTGCAACTCTCCGGACCAGGAGTATTTGTGACTGGTGCGGAGATCTGCGATCTGACGAATGGCGCCACCTTGCACCGGCGGACTATGGAACCGCAAACGGTGCGCAAGTTGTTGGAGTTTTTCGGGGCTATGGACCATGCCGTTTTATTGCTTATCGAGATGCCGGATTCACAGGGTCCGCATTATATGATGACCAGCAACGGCCCCATTCACGCGGCCTCGGAAGACTGGTTTATCCGCAATAAAATGCCGACGCTGATGGTTCAGGAGCCGGATGCCAAAGCTATATCCAACGTACTGCGAATGGGCATAGTAGTGGATTTGCCACGTAGCGCGGAAATCACCGCGCGGCTTGCCGCCGAGTTCAAAAACAGTATTAGTTTTCTGGCCTTAAAAGCACCGGCGTTTGAATGTCACGTCATTGAGGTGTTTGCGGCCAATGTGGATAAATGGACCGGAGTCCGGCATCTGTGTGACCTGATGAATATTGACAGCGCCAAGGCGATACCCATTGGTGATGATATCAACGATGTGCCGATGCTCCGTAACGCCCGGTTGAGTTTTGCCATGGGTAATGCCGCACCGGAGGTTCAACGCGCTGCAAAACGTGTAACCCGCAGTCAATCTGAAGCCGGCGTGGCCGCCGCGGTACGGGAAATTCTTTCAGAAAATACAAAAGCAGCGGCCTCCCCGGCCCCCAAGAGCCTGTCCGAGTAATCGTCATCCCGGTCATGATTCGGAGAGACTCCTAAGGCTTTGTAAGCCGGCCATCATAATGTCCGGATGTCTGGAAAATCTGCGGCTCCATGGCATCGTCGGGCGGCCGACGGTATGGCGGTTGCAGCTGGGTGGATATTCGCATAAAATCATGCTTTCATTGGTGTATGCCAATGGACGTCTGTTGCCTCGCGAGGTATCGGTGTGCAAAGTCACCAGGCGTTGGTCGCGATGGGAATAAGGGCTTATATCGCTCTAACCACATTGTTATAGACCGGATTTATAATCTTGAGACAGTGGCCTCTCACGTGGAGAATACCATGGAAGATACAAATTCAGACAATATTCCAGGCAACAGCGAAGCGGCTCTCGCCGCTGATGCGTTGGAAGTCAGCGTGGAAGAACTCAGCGGTGTGCGCCGCAAAGTCAATGTGACCGTTCCGGAATCGCGGATCAAAAGCAAATATGAAACGGTTATGAACACACTTATGAAGGATGCCGCATTGCCTGGATTCCGTAAAGGGCGTGTACCACGGCGTCTGCTGGAAAAACGTTTCAAAGCGGACATCCGGAACGATGTGCGGTCCCAGATTGTTTCCGAATCCATGACCGAGGTGCTGGAAACAAAAAAATTGCAACCCTTGAGTGAACCCAAACTGATCCCTGAGTCGCCGGAAGTGCCGGAAACAGGAGCGATGCAGTTCGCGGTAGAATTTGAAGTATTGCCGGAATTTTCTTTGCCCGATCTTTCCGCCGTGGAATTGAAAAAGCCCGTGCTGACGGTTACCGAAGAACGTATGAATCTGGCACGGGAGCATTTACGCGGCAATCTGGCGGAAATGCGGGAGATTCCGGAAGCCGGCGAGGCTGAAGATCATATTACCCTGGACATTAAGATTCTGGATGCCGCGGGCACTGTGGTGGAGCATCTACCTCAACAGCATTATCATTTTGCGCAGGAATACAACCTGCTGGGCATCCGCATGGAAGGCCTGGAAAACCATCTGCGCGGCGCCAAAGTCGGCGGCAATGTCAAAATAGACGTGACCCTGCCGGACAATTTCAAACGCGAAGATTTACGCGGGCAAAAAGCCGTTGTGGAAATACAGATTGATAAAATCATGCGCCGGGTCCGTCCGGAACTTACAGAGGAATTGGCGAAAGCCAACGGGTTTGATGGGTTAAAAGATCTGGAGGAATCCCTGCGGAAGGCGATTGAGGATCGTTTGAAACTTGAAACCGGTCGTCTGCTGCGGGAACAGGTGGCGGAAAAACTTCGTGAAATCATTACCATTGAAGTTCCACCGTCACTGTTAAAAAACACCACCGCGCAATTGGCGCAGAATATCATGCGGCAGGGCGCTCCGGGCGGCCAGCAACCACAGCTTACCCCGGACATGGTGGCCAACCTGCGTGCCACGGCGGAACCACTGGCGAAAGTGGAAGCGATTGTAATGCGACTGGCGGATCGCCTGGGCGTGGAGGTGCAGAGCGATGAGGTCCATGCGGAGGTGGCGACCCTTGCGGATATGAACGGTCTGCGACCGGAAACGTTGTTGAATCGGATGGCCAAAACCGGACAGCTGGATGCTTTGCGTTTTGAACTCCTGCAACGCAAGGTGCTGGATAGCACGGTAGCGCAATGCAAGATTGTTGAAGTTGACGAGGCCCAATGGAAACGCGAGCAGGAAGAATTGCGTGCAACGATGGCCAATACTCAAGCCACACCCGATGCGGGAACGGTGCCACCGGCACCGCAGTAAGTGAAAATACCGTCAATCAGGGTCACCTGGTATGGGTATTGGCAGGGCAGGTGAAGCGTGTCTGAGGAGAACATTGTATCCGACAGCGAGGGTGGGGATTCAAGGTCCGCGGCGGAGCAACATTGCGCACGGTTATGCGCTTATCGCCAGAAATATCATGAACCGCTGGAGGCCAGTCATAAAAAAAACAAATATTTGCATCGTTACATCCAACATCTTTTAACGCGGCAGGTATTGCCGGGATCCAGCGTTCTGGATGTCGGCTGCGGCGACGGCGAGTTGCTGGCGGCGTTAGAACCCGCGCGGGGAGTGGGAATTGATATTGACGCGGCCGTGGTGGCGGAAGCCCGTCAGAAATATCCGCATCTTACGTTCCATGCGATCGCCATTGAAGACGTCGCCGAGTTGTCCTTGCCGCCGTTTGATTATGTGATATGCAGCGGGGTATTACAGGAACTATATGATGTGCACACGGCGCTGGCCGCCATACGTGGTGTTTGCCATGATCGTACCCGCATTATTTTCTGCACGTACAGCCGCCTTTGGACACCGGTACTGAAGATAGCGGAACTGCTGGGACGTAAATTTGCCACACCGGATGAAAGCTGGCTGCCACGCGATGAACTGCCTAATTTGTTGGCACAAAACGGCATGGAAGTCATACGGCAAACTTCTGCGGTAATCGCGCCGGCGGGTCTTCCAATCATCAGCGACTTTCTTAACAGGTGGCTTCCCCCGCTGCCGGGCGTGCGACAACTGGGTTTGTCACTGCTGACCGTAGCGCGGCCGGCGGATATAAATGAAGGCTCAAACCAACCGGAGTCGGTCAGTGTGGTGGTACCGGTGCGTAATGAATCGGGCAATATCGATTCGTTATTGCGTCGTCTGCCCCTGATGGCCAGGCGACAGGAAGTTATTTTTGTGGAGGGCCACAGTTCGGATGATACCTGGGCGGTGGTTCAACAGGCGGTAGCGGATTATCACGGCCCGATGAAACTCTCCGCCCTGCAACAGGCGGGGCGCGGCAAGGGGGATGCGGTTCGGACCGGCTTTGCCGCCGCCACAGGCGATATTCTGATGATTCTCGATGGAGATTTATCCGTGCCTCCGGAAGAATTACCGCGTTTTACTCAAGCCATTCATCGTAATTTCTGTGAATTCGCCAATGGCTCCCGAATGATTTATCCCATGGAAGACCAGGCCATGCAGTTTTTGAATATGATAGCCAATAAATGTTTTGGCCTGCTGTTTACATTTCTTCTGGGACAAACTCTGCGCGATACGTTGTGTGGAACCAAAGTTTTGCGCCGTTCGGATTATGCCCGCATTGCGGCTAATCGGGCTTATTTCGGTGATTTTGATCCCTTCGGCGATTTTGATCTGCTTTTTGGGGCCGCCCGTTTGAATCTCAAGATCATGGATATACCGGTACATTATAAACAGCGGACTTATGGGCAAACCAATATTTCCCGCTTCCGCCATGGCGTGATGTTGTTACGGATGTGTCTGTTCGCCGCCCGAAAAATTACGTTTATATGAAGCGCGGCGCGTTTTCACCAGGCCGAATATAAGTTCAGGGATGGAGGGTGATGACGGTTATATTATGTATGGTAGTCGGCATTGATGGTGATATATTCGCGTGATAAATCGCATGTGTACACCCGGCAGGTTCCTTTGCCGCCCGTGCCTAGGCCAACGGTAATGACAACTTCCGGATTTTTCATAGCCGATTCAACCTCCGCCAGGGCGATGGCCGTGGGTTGGCCAGCTCGGAATACCACTTTGTTGCCTATCTGACAGAGCGCTTTATCGGGATTCATTTTGGCGCCGCTGTAGCCTGCTGCACTGACAAACCTTCCCCAGTTGGGATCGCCGCCGTGAATCGCCGTTTTAACCAGCGGACTATTGGCGATGGCCATAGCCGCCCGCCGGGCATCTGTATCTGTCTGTGCACCAATCACGCGAACGGTTACCAGTTTGGTCGCACCTTCGCCATCCGCCGCTATTTGACGGGCCAACGAATCACAAACAGTTTCCAAAGCCTCTGTAAAACTTCTCCAGCCGGCGGTACCCATTTCAATGCCCGGGTTTTCCGCCAGTCCATTGGCCAGTACGACATACGTATCACTGGTACTGGTATGCTGATCCACGGTCAGACAATTGAACGTGCTGTCCGCCGTATCCCGCACCGCAGCCTGCAACGCTGTAGAACTGATGGCGGCATCGGTAGCCACATACGCCAGCATGGTGGCCATATTCGGCGCAATCATTCCCGACCCCTTGCAGCAACCGGCAATAGTAATGGTCCGCCGGCCCACATGGACTTGCGTACTGGCGGTTTTAATCTTCAAATCCGTGGTAAGTATGGCATGGGCAAAAGCTTCGCCATGTGCTATGCTGCAACCGAGTCGTGGGGCCAGACTGAAAATACCGGAACGTATTTCTTTCATGGGCAAATAGCGCCCAATGATCCCTGTACTGCTGGGAAGAATTTCTTCTGGAGCTACCGCCATATCGTTTCTGGCGAGGGCTTCAGACGTCAGTGTACACATTTTCAGTGCATCGGAAATACCGCGTTTGCCGGTACAGACATTGGCGCAGCCGCTGTTAATAACGCACGCGCTTAATCGGCCGTGCTTAATATGTTTTCGGCCTACCACAATCGGAGCACCTACTACGTTATTGGTAGTAAAAACCGCCGCCGCCGTTGCCGGAACGGCGCTTACCAGCATCGCCAAATCCGACTGGCTCGAGCGCTTGATACCACAGTGTAAGGCTCCGGCCAGAAAGCCCCGCACCGCGGTAATATATGGGTTGCCGGTCATATACCATTTCCCTTAAAAAGCCATTAATTATGAAAACTGCCCGCGCCAATGCACAGATACAGCACCGCCATACGCACAGCCAATCCGTTGCTGACCTGGCGTAGAATCGCAGATTTTTCTCCATCGGCCACGGCACTGCTGATTTCCAGCCCGCGATTCATCGGACCGGGATGCAGAATCAATACATCCGAACGACAGCGTCGGAGTCGTTCTTCTGTGAGGCCAAAATACCGGCTGTATTCCCGTATGCTGGGAAACGCGGCGCTGGTAAGCCGCTCAAATTGCACCCGCAACATATTGATGACATCCACGTCCGGGAGCACAGCGTCCAGATCATGCGTCACCTGTGCTCCGAATTCAGAAAAGGCCGCGGGACACAAGGTGGTGGGGCCAACGAGCGTAACTTTTGCGCCCAATTTCGACAAGGCCCAGAGATTGCTGCGGGCGACACGGGAATTGGCAATATCGCCCACAATAGCCACATGCAGATCGCTTAACTTTTTACCCCGCCGTTCGCACGCTTCCCGCATGGTAAACAAATCCAGCAAGCCCTGTGTGGGATGTTCATGGCTGCCATCCCCGGCGTTAATGACGCTGCACTCTACCGCCCGACTAAGTACCGCCGGAGCACCGCTGCTGCGATGGCGAATCACAATGGCGTCCACACCCATGGCCGTAATGGTCCGTGCCGTATCGATTAATGTTTCACCTTTATTGACACTGCTGGTGGAAACCGAAAAATCCACCACATCGGCGCTCATGCGCTGCGCCGCGAGGCGGAAACTGGTGCGGGTGCGAGTGCTGTCTTCAAAAAAAAGATTCACTACCACCTTGCCGCGCAACGCCGGCACTTTCTTGATACTGCGGGTAGAAACTTCCTGAAGGGCCTGGGCTGTATCCAGCACCGAAAATATCTCCGCCCGTGAAAGTGATTCCAGAGTCAGAAGATGCGGACGGGTCCAGATTGCCGGTTCGGTCATCGCCAGTCTCCTCCGGCAGGTTTGTCTGCCGTATCCACAATTACCGCATCTGCGGCATCAATGGGCCGCAGGCTCACGCGTATACGTGACTGTGGCGGCACTTCCACACGTCGCCCCACAAAGTCCGCCGCCACAGGATATTCCCGGCCGCCGCGATCCACCAGCACCACCAGGCGGATGAAACGCGGGCGGCCAAAATCGACCAGTGCGTCCAGCGCCGCCCGTACACTGCGTCCGGTGTGCAACACATCATCCAACAGCAGCACGGGCCGATCATCGAGACGAAAATTCATTTCCGTACCCATGGGAATAATGATGGAACGGTTACCCACCACATCGTCACGGTACATGGTAATATCCAAAGCTCCCACATCCACGGAACGTTTTTGTGCTCCGGAAATACCGGCGGCAATGCGCTGCGCCAGCACCTCCCCGCGCCGGCGTATTCCTACCAGCGCCAGGGAGGAATTGTCCATCAGTTCGCCTGCGGCCAGAATGTGTTCGGTCATCTGTCGGATACACTGGGCAATATCTTCAGCGGACATAAGTTCCTGCATGACATTGAGATTACCCGTAGCGGCTCCAGCGGGCAAGTTAAGAGCATGTTTCTTATTTTTGGTTTGCGGCCCCATGGGGTTTATCGTAACCGTTCACAGCCTTATGTATAAAATGGCGTAACTGTTCACAGTCATGTCGACGGGCCAGAATTACCGCGGTTTTGATATAGTTCAAAGGGTGGGAATCCCTTGTGGTGCAGGCTTCCAGTCTGCCCAATCGCCCCTTCGTGAACGGTTACAAAATGGCTTTGGGTTTGCATGGTTGCGGAATATTGCCTTGGCAGCGCCGCAATGACATGCAGTAGCCGATATCTATTCTCAAATTTCAAATTTCAGGTACTCTCTGGGATACCGCATCTATCTTGCTCGCACGGGGTTCTGCGGAAATTCCGCACTATTCCGATTGGAAGTAAGCTGGTCTGGATCGAACGGATGGCCCAGCGGTTGTACTGCCGCTTCTGTGGTCGAACTCGCCAGGCCGAGCTGGAGTGCGCGGAACGGCTGCGTATGTCGCCAACGGTTGCTATCCGGCCATGACCCACCTATACTCAAATAGTGAATACTGATGAATATTAACAGTGCCTCAATTTCACCTAAACAACCTGTAACGCTGTATCAGCGTGTACAGGAGGTTTTGGATACACTGCGCCCAATGATTCAATGGGATGGCGGTGATATAGAATTGCTTTCGGTAAGTGATAATGGGGTTGTTACGGTGCGGTTTCATGGGGCCTGCGTGGGGTGTCCAAGTTCTCAGGCGACATTACGCCTGGGACTGGAAAAGAATATCCGCGAACACATTACGGAAATAACCGCTGTCATATCCGAAGATGAATTGGCAAAGGCCAGCCCGGCCGCTCCTGATGTATCTTGAACATCTTATTGGTGCATTGCGGATAGATCACTTACCAGAAAAATCTTGTACTTCCTACATAACTTATTTGGTAACATTCACAGCCCGGCCACCAACATCACCCGCGCTGCGGCCACTCCGCAATGAATAATGGGTAGTTGGCATTTAGAATTTAGAATCTGGAATCTGGAATTAACGAACTATGATGGGGGGAATAATTCAGAAGGCGGAAGACAGAAAACTTGCGATTCCTTATTCTTCTGAATTCTATATTCTCGAATTCTCCCACCATTGTTCGTTGCTCGTTGTTTTCCTTCTCCGTTTCCATCCGCTT
>JAMDCX010000075.1 GCA_023489375.1 Planctomycetota bacterium | reverse complement strand
GACGGCAAAAACCGCCGTATCATGATCCCGGCCCACATGAACCCATCCTGGGTTGAGTCCCAAGTCATAAACCCCGTAAGGAACCGCCTTGCCCAGCGATTCGTCAATAAAATCATGCACGTTAACCTTTTCCGGCTGGCCCTGCCGATGCCACTCCCTTCCACCATTTTTATACAGCCCCACCAATTCCTTCTTCTTGGCATCCACCGAGATCACCGGTTGCCCCTGTGCCAGACATGGCGCCGCCAAAGCCTTGATGTGCTCGAATTGCGCATTGCGGTCTACATGATCGCTGCCCTCCTCCAACGCCTTGGCATTGGCTGGCAGGCTGTAATGTAATGCCGCCAACCGCCCGGCCACCACAGGATGGCTCAAACGGTAGCCCTGCCGCGCTAACTCCCGCGCCAGTTGGCGCGTGCTCGTGATCGTCCATCGCAATGGGTTCATCGGATCGCCCCGGCTGGTGGGACTCACCAACCGCTCCAAGGCCGCATCCAAATCCGGATGCTTCTCCGCCAATGTCTTTCGCCCGCCACCTTCACGGCGTACCCGTTCCGGGTTGGGCTTGCCATCTTTCAATTCCGCCATGGCTTTATAGAGCGTCGGACGAGACAAATTCGCCGCACGAGCCACCAAGGCCACACCGCCACGCCCCAAAAACTCGGCATCGGCCGCCGCCAACAGACGCCGTGTTCGCTCATTGAGGTGAGGCCGAAGTTTCTCGTACTTGTCATGCAAGGCTACCATATCCATGCAACCAGTATAACATCCCAAGCTAATATGTAAATGTTATTTCTTAACGGGACCTATGGACGTATTTGGTGCGCCTTCCTGGCCGGCGGGGCCACTTGCAACTCTCTTCCCTCCCTTGTGGGAACAGACGGCTTTCGAACCAAAGTTATAAAACCACGGCGTATCCCGGAAGATTCCTATGGTGGACTTAGACTTCCGGGAGCATACACGTGAGCACTTTCAACCGCAGGTATGGCTCATCCCGCAGGCCGTAGGCCCGGCGCTGGATGACCCGTATCTTATTGTTGAGTCCTTCCACGAATCCCAACGCCACCTGATTCTCCGGCTGGCCATGGGCCACAATCCCATCCCAGTGCCGGTCTATCATGTTGGCGAATTGCTCATACGGTGCCAGACGCTGCCACCCCGGTGTTTTGCCACACCAGTCAGCAGAATCCGCAGGGGCTATGACCTTAGATCACATCGGCCATTTCTGGAATATTAAGCCACGCCGTGAGTTGTTCCGGGGCCGTGCGTTGCACAAATTGCCGGAAGGTTTCATCCGCATCTACGCGATGGGCTTTGTAGGCTTCCACGATCTGCCGGACGGATTTATGGACAAATTCCGCCGGTACTTTTTTCAGCGCTACTCTGGCAAAGGCCGCATCCGCTCCCAAGCCGCCGCCGAGCACTATCTGATAAGCTTCGGTGCCGCGTTGACCACGGAAATTGCACACCACGCCCATCAGACCGATATCCGCAATCTGATATTGCGAGCAACTGTTCGGACAGCCGGTCACCGAGACCATGATCGGCGTATCAATGGTCAAATGCGTTTCCAGATACTTGACAATACTCCTGGCTCGTTCCTTGGTTTCCACAATCGCCAGATTGCAGAACTGGGTGCCCGTACAGGATAATAAATTGGTGCGCCACAGAGGAGCATGGGGAGGCAGGCCCGCGGCATCAAGCTCTTGAATCATCGCCTCAACCGAAGGCGTTGGAATATTCAGGAAAAGAAGATTTTGTTTGTTGGAAAGTGCCAACTGTGACAACCCCCTGGCCGCGAAGTGGTTGGATAGCTCCGCGGCAGCATGTAATTGCTGACTTGAAATACGTCCGCATTCAATGGGCACCCCAATATACGATAGCCCCGGTTCCTTTTGTAATCCTGAACCCAGATGATCGGTATGCGGAGCAAATTCCGGCGCTGTAATCCGGTCATCGTGTTCCAATTCAAAACCGATATCCGTCTCCAGATAATTGCGGAATTTTTCCCAGCCCCAGTCCGATACCAGATATTTCATCCGCGCGCGGGTTCGCTTTTCTCGGTAGCCGTAATCGCGGAAAATATGTGCAATACCCCGGCAAACGTCTGGTACCTGCTCCGGTTTGATAAATACGCGTAAAGACTGCCCGATAAAGGGCTGACTGGAAAGTCCGCCGCCGACGGTTACACCGTATCCGCGTTCCTCACGGCCAGTGTGCGGGTTGATCCGCTTAACGCCGAACATACCGATATCGTTGATCTGCGGTTGATGGCAATGCAGGTGGCATCCGGCGATGGCATTTTTGAATTTGCGCGGCAAGTTGCTGAATTCCGTATTGCCGTCAAGGAACATTTGATTCACGACCTGAGCGGTGGCGGAAGCGTCGATAACTTCCGCCGCCAGATGACCGGCCAGCGGGCAGCCGACAACATTGCGCGGTGTATCACCACAGGCAAATTTGGTCACCAGCCCTACCCGCTCCAGCCGTGGCAGAATTTCCGCTAGAGCTTCAATAGTTAACCAATGCAATTGGAAACATTGCCGAGTGGTAATATCAGCAAAGCCATTGGCATATTGCGCCACAATATCGGCGATCTCCCGCAATTGTGTTCCGGTGACCAATCCGTTAGGAATGCGGATGCGCAGCATGAAATGGCACAAATTTGGCAGGTGTTGATAAATGCCAAACCAGCGTAGACGGACAAAATCCTCTTCAGAGATTTTCGCCTTCCGCTTGGCGCTGCGGATTACTTCCGGTGCCGTGGCATTCGGAATAGCCTTCTGAAAGAGTTCATAATCTTTCGGACTTAAAAGCTCTTCCAGTGGTTCGTCAACGTCCGCCCTGGCGTATTGGAAAATGTTATTCCAGACATCCAATCCGTCTTTAGCGAGTTTAATGGCCTCAACTTTATTGAGTTTTTTGCCATCCGCAGTCAAAACACTACCAGTTTCAATACTCATAAGTATCTTACTCCATAAAACTAAATCATATAATACCTATAGGAATTCACAAAGTCAATAAAATTTATAATTTTAGATTATATGATCCATAATTATAACTAATACATGTTTATGGAACATAAACAGTAAACGTAACTGTTCACGGGCCATGCCGATGAACCATAGTTGCGGCGGTTCTGGCGGAGTACGGACAGAAATGGTGACATTCAAATCGATACCGGTCTCCAGAGCATCCACTGGTAATGCTGTTCCAACGACTCCTTGGGGGCAACGACGGGCGAGACGCCCGCGATCTTCGTGCACTGTTATGCCTATAAATTAACGTAACCGTTCACGGTCATGCCGATGGGCCGGAATTATCGCGGTTCGGTGTGGCAATTTTTCCGGGCCACATGGCCGTGCAGGGACTCGGCACAGAGCCGCCGGCTTTGCTGGCGGTGGAACGTACCGTAAAAGTACCCCGCTGCGCCGGAACCAAACGGCGTGATTTACTCCCGATTTAGCGTTATTACGGCCACACCCGGAAAAATTGCCACACCCTCGCGGTTTTGACATAGCCCAAAGGGTGGGAATCCCTTGTGGTGCAGGTTTCCAGTCTGTCCGATCATCACTTCGTGAACGGTTACAAATTAACTTTGATTGGCTGGAAAAGGGCCAGATGCAAGGAGCGAGTGGCGAAAACCGGGTCTATAAGACCCATTGCGCCGCGACGCCGCCGCAGATGGCCGTTTCCGGCCAACCCAACCGGCGGGGGCCAAGGTACTGTGAGCTTTGTTGCTTGTCGTCAGTGTATTGATCAATACACTTTCCTCCTCGCTTCGCGCCCAGGTCCCCTTGGCCTGCCGTCAAAGCGAATTTATAGGTGTGACAGTGCACTGGGATACTGCTTAAATATGCGAACAAGTGATGCCTATGGGACTTTTTACCCAAAATATGGCCGCATCTGTTTGGGTGGACCTTAACGCATGGGGACCCTTTGTGGTTCAGGTTACCAGCCTGTCCGATCGTCACTTCGTGACGGTTACCAGTAAACGTTCACGGCATTTTTTGTAAAACGGCCATTATGTTTGCGTATACAGCTGCAGAATATCACTGAATGATGGAGACGTAACCAGCAGGGACGACATGGCAATAAGCGACCATTGGCTCGGATGCTGAAAAGTTTTATGAGTGAATGGTTACATTGTTTCCATGATGGCTTTAATATATTCGTATATACGAATTATGAATTTTCCATATTTTCTTCCGGTTTAATGTCGATGAAACCATGGAAGGAGTATATAGTGTATACTCTAAGGGGTGATAAGAAATAAGGGGCTGACGTCCCGCACAAAATAACGTATCCAAAGCGAGGTGATTTATGCCGATTCAAAAGTTATCCTGGAGTGTGCTTTGCACCGTTGCGGGGTTGGGAATTGTGGCGGCGGCCTATACAGCACGCGCCGATTTTTATAATCCTAAAGCCCATATTCCGCCACGGGCGCACCGTGTGCGCATGTCCGGCGGCGAATCCACCGCGCCACTGCCATTACCCGCCACACCCGTCCGCCGCTCCGAGCATCACCGCAAGCCTGCTCCGCCGGCACTTATTGGGATGCTGAATCTCAATGAGATTAAAAATCATCGTGTGGTCAATTATCCTACGGAAACCATTGATCTTGAAACGCTGATGAATTGGACCAATTCCCAATTGGGTTTGCATTACCGCTATGTGCTGGTAAATCCCATGAAATTCAGCTACAGCCCCACGCAATTACCGGTTCTTTACATCACTGGATGGACCCCTCTGCCGCAGTTCAGCCCGGCGGTGCTGGCCCGTCTCCGCGGATACATCACCGCCGGCGGCACGCTGCTGATCAACTCCAGTTGCGGACGGCCGGAATTTAATCACAGTGTTATAGCCTTTGAGCATGAGCTATTCCCAAATCGCCCGTTCGGCCCGCTGTCCCTGGATGACGCGTTGTACCATGATCTTAACCGTATCCATACCATGCGCTTCCGCCAGGGTTTTGGATCATGGAAAAAGATTCCGGTTTATCTTGATGTCATGTATATGGGTTGCCGGGCGGCGATTATTTTTTCGCCCATTGATATGAGCTGGGGTTGGAACGCGGCCTCTCACCCGATTAAGGGCGGCACTCTCTATTCGCAACAGGGAGCTTTGCGACTGGGGGCCAATATCCTCACGTATGTGCTGGCCAACTTCCAATATGGCCGCGCTTTTGAAATTCAGAAAATATATCAGCAGCAACGTATACCCACACGGGATCAATTGGTTGTAGCGCAGGTGGTCAACAACGGAGATTGGAATCCCACACCGCACGGCCTGCCCAATTTGCTGAAATTTATTGATCAGAAAACCACACTTAGCGTTCAGTTCAAACGCGAAAAAGTATCGCTTGATACCCTGAAAATTGGGGCGTATCCAATTCTTTATATGACCGGCCTGCGCAATTTTGCCTGGACCGCCGGGGAAATTAAAAATCTTCATAACTATCTGCACGCCGGTGGCGTGCTTCTGGCGGATGACGCCATGGGAGCCAGCGCTTTTGATGCGGCGTTTCGCAAGGAAATCAAACTGGTGCTGCCGCACCATAAACTGCGGATGCTGCCGCTGAATTCTCCGATTTATCACGATGTATTTAATGTCGAGCATGTGACGTATTCCGCCGTGGTACAAAGTACCGCCCCCAACCTGCATGAGCCGGTACTCGAAGCTATCACCCTTTCCGGAGTACCGGTGGTTATTTACAGTCGGCTGTCGCTTTCCAACGGCTGGGAAGATTTGCCTAATCCCTATGCCAAAGCTTATTCCACCGCAGATTCACTTAAGCTTGGCACTAATATACTGGTTTACGCCCTGACGCATTAAAAACCGCGGCTTAATTTTTAAACTCCCGGGCATCTGGGGAGTATAACCGTCTTCATTCATCCGAGTCTGGAGGTGGCTGTACCAGGGGTATATCAGGTTACGGATTGTCTCCCATAAATGCAGCGGCTCCTGCAGGACGAATACCTATGAAACAATATCGCGTTCCGGAGATTATGGATTCCTCAACTATATCTCCGGGCAGCCATTACCGGGCTTTAGCGGGATTGGAGAGTATCAATAGATGGAGTCATAGTGCCAGTATAGTGTGGCGGGAAATTGAACCGTTAGTGGAGCCGGGAAAGTCACTGCGCGTTCTGGATGTGGCGACCGGGGCGGGAGATGTCCCCATAGCCTTGTGGCGGCGTGCCCAAGCCTATAATGTCAGGATGGAAATTGACGCCTGTGACAAGAGTTCTACAGCCCTTGAATATGCCCGACATAAGGCACAACAACATTCCGCATCCATTCGTTTTTTTCCGTGCGATATATTGACGCAGCCTGTGGTACAATCCTACGATATCGTTGTAAGTTCATTATTTCTGCACCATTTGGATGCTGCCACTGCGGCACTGGTTCTGCATAGGCTATCAACTATTACGCGAAAGAGGCTGATTATCAATGATTTGCGGCGTTCCAACACGGGTTGGATTCTGGCTTTTGGTGCGGGTTGTGTTTTGCGTTCCCGTGTAGTGTGCGTGGATGGGCCGCGCTCGGTTCGCGCTGCCTACACCATAAGAGAAGTAATCGAACTGGCGGCGCGGGCCGGTCTACCGGCAGCGCAGGTGGAGCCACGTTTCCCGTTTCGCTTCATCATGACCTGGAGCCGGACCTGATGGACAAGGCTTCCGAGGATTATTCCCATCGGCTCTGGGACGTGCTGATTGTGGGAGCCGGTGTGGCCGGCGCCGTGACCGCACATGGCGCCGCGCGGATGGGGAAAAGTGTATTACTGATAGATAAGGCGGTTTTCCCGCGCGGCAAAGCCTGCGGCTGCTGTTTGAATCATGCAGCGGTAGAGCTACTGGAGCGTGCGGGACTTGATATACGCGCTCTGGGAGCCATTCCGGTGGAGCGTTTTCTTATGTCCTCTGGCGGTATCAGTGCCATGCTTACTTTACCCACCGGTTTGGCGCTTTCACGTGAAATTCTGGATACAGCGCTGATTACCCATGCCCAACATGCCGGCGCAATATTTA
Source organism: Planctomycetota bacterium (assembly GCA_023489375.1). GTDB lineage: Bacteria > Planctomycetota > Phycisphaerae > WQYP01 > WQYP01 > JAMDCX01. The sequence goes on along the minus strand of JAMDCX010000075.1, from coordinate 28,295 downwards.
TGCCACAAACACTGGCTGAACATACGGAGGTCTCGCCATTCCAGCGCACGGTACGGGTGACAAAAAATGGTATTCCGTCACTTCTGCGGGCAAAAGTTGTAATCGTGGCCGATGGGTTGGCCGGTCGGATGCTGCGCGAAAATAATCATCAGGCTATTGCGCCTGCAGCGCGCATCGGCGTGGCCGGGACACTCGATAATGCCACGGGCCAATATGCCCCCGGAACCATTTATATGGCCTGTGGCCGCCATGGTTATGTGGGTGTGGTCCAGGTGGAAGCCGAACGATTGCATATCGCGGCGGCATTGGATCTCGACGTGATACGCGACGCTTCCGGCTGCGGCCACGCTATCGCGAAAATTATCCGAGAGTCAGGAATGCCCCTACCCAACGGAATTGAAGGCTGCCGGTGGTATGGCGCGCCGGCCCTGACCCGCCGACGCAAGTGTATCGCCGCGGAAAGGTTATTTGTCATCGGAGATGCGGCCGGATATGTCGAACCATTTTCCGGAGAAGGAATGGCCTGGGCCCTGGCGGGTGGATACAGTGTGCTGCCGCTGATGGCGCAAGCGGTGGATTACTGGAATCCGGGGCTGATAGAGCAATGGCGACGGCGGTATGCTGATTTGCTGGAATCCCGCCAGCAAGTCTGCCGGACGGTCATGCGCCTGCTGCGGCACCCGCGTTTAACACAACTGACGTTAAGGGCACTGCGGGTATCACCAGTCCTGGGCACTCCCCTGGTATCGTGGATCAATCATCCTTTTTTGAATCTCTGAATTCGGAGTCCAAATGGGTTTACATATTTGCGGCATCGGCACGGCACTTCCAAGCCATGCCATAAGCCAGGACTGGGCGTGTGCTCTGGCGCAGCGGGGTATAACGGACAAGCAGTGCCGCCTGTTAGCCTCCATTTATCGAAAATCTACGATTGAACGCCGCTATTCTGTGCTGCTCAATGAGGAAAATGGTGCGACTTCCTTTTACAACCTGGCCGATACTTCCGAGCCACCGGGTACGCAGCGGCGTATGGAACGTTATGCGGTAGCCGCGGTTCCTCTGGCTATCCGCGCGGCCCGGCAAGCTCTGGAGAATTCCGGGTGTGAAGCACAGATCATTACACATTTAATTACAGTTTCCTGCACCGGCTTTTTTTCCCCCGGCCTGGATCAGGAATTGATAGAGGCATTTCACTTGTCCCGCGCGGTTAAGCGTGTAAATATAGGTTTTATGGGCTGTCATGCGGCACTCAATGCCTTGCAGGTGGCGTTGTCCATTGTCGAGGCGCAAGCGGAGGCAACGGTTCTCTTATGTGCGACGGAATTGTGCAGCCTGCATTTTCAACCGGGATGGAATCCTGATACGGTGCTGCCCAATGCCTTATTTGCCGATGGCTCCGCGGCGATGGTAGGCCGGAGATCCCGGGTGGGGGAAGCGTGGACCTGCCAGGCCACGACCTCTTACCTGCTGCCGGATTCCAGTGCGGATATGACGTGGCGAATCAGCGATCATGGTTTCCGTATGACTTTATCACGACGTGTGCCAATGCTGATTGCGGAAAATATCAGACCCTGGCTGGAACAATGGCTATCTACGCGGGCCTTGACCATTGCAGATATTGGCACGTGGGCAGTACATCCGGGAGGGCCTGGAATTCTCGATGCGGTCAGCACCGGCCTGAATCTGCCGGATTCCGCATTGTCTGTTTCCCGAACCGTATTATCGCTTTATGGGAATATGTCATCCCCGACCATTTTGTTTATTCTGGACCGTCTGCATCAAGCCCCATCACCTTTACCCTGCGTCATGCTGGCTTTTGGCCCCGGGTTGGCTATGGAAGCCGCCTTGCTGGGTTGAAAATGAAACTTGTAACCGTTCCTGGCTAAGGGGCCGCGCAAAAATAAATTCATATTTTACGGCGCGGGAGTTTTGGCCGCCAGCGAGGCGTGAGCGACGCGCCTACCCCGCCCGCGGGTCTGTAAGCAGCGAACAACGAAGCCCGCGGCCAAAAGAACCAGCCGGAAAGTGCGAAGTTATTTTTGCACGGCCCCTAACCGACTTGTCCCTATGAGGGGCGAAAACCATTGATTTACGGCCTTGTCACGGGTGCGCACTTGCCACATTTAACCCGGAGCCTATTCCATGACCAATTGCGGTAAAATAAATGTAAATTCGCCGGAATAGAGCAATGCAGCCAATATGATACACGTAAATATTTTTGGAATGGCCTACTAACCGGGGATCAAATGGTGCCTACATTTGGGATGCTGTTAACTTCGCTGCTTCTGGTTTTGGCCTTATGGTGGGTCAAAGAAATGCTTGGCAGCTGGCGGTCTGATTTTGAAGAGTGGTGCGATCCGCAAACGGAATGGATACCGCGATTGTGTCTTATTGGCCTGTGGCTGGTGACACTGGTGATCGCATTTGTGGCGATAAGTTTTATCATCTATACCGTGGTTATGGCGATGGCAGGCCTGTGGTCCCTGTTGTAGATGAGGCGTTCATACGTGATGGTAGTCCGGCAGGATTCCATTCATACACCGGTTCGACTAAAAGACATTTGCATCCCGGCGTGTAAATGCGTACAACAATATAGGAATTTGTTTTCCGGAAAATCGACGTATGGAAGATATTTCTTTTTCGCAAAATATATGTACTAATCTCGATGAATCCATCAGATTGGAATGGCTGTGTACCAATGGACTCGGTGGTTTTGCTTCGGGAACAGTGTCGGGGATCAATACGCGCAAATATCACGGCTATCTTACCGTCGCGGTACGCCCGCCGGTGGAACGATATGTGCTTTTGGCACACCTGGAAGACCGGTTGTGGATGGGCGATCGCAGTTATCCGTTGGCCGCCAATGAGTTTCCTGATGTTATTGATCCCGCGGGCTACGCGAACATTGTGGACTTCCGCTATCAATATGGGCCGGTCTGGCAGTATCGCTGCGGTGAAGCGCTGGTTGAAAAAGCCATTACCTTGGCGCACGGGCAGGATACGGTCAGTATTCGCTATACCTTATTGCAATCTACAGCCCGGAGCCTGCCGGTACGGCTGCATGTGCAGCCCATGCTGGCGGGGCGGCATTTTCATGCCACGACGACGGCGGGGAATCGTCCCCAGTGGCAATTGGCGGAACGGAGCGGCACGCGGGATCCATTGATGCTCTCGGCACCGCAATGTCCGGTCAAGTTATTTATCAGCCATAACGCCGATCATTTCAACGAAGGGCCATGCTGGTGGTATAATTATGTATTACGAGCGGAATCCGCGCGTGGCTATCCCGACCGGGATGATCTTTGGACTCCAGGGTCTCTGGAATTCGAGCTTCAAGAGGGGGTTCCCGTGGGTCTGATATGTTCCACGCGGCCCGTCGCTGTTGCTGATCTATCCGCGATTATGACCGCCGAAAAAAATCGCCGGGAAGCGTTAGCGATTTCACTTGAGGATACCTCGGACGCCTCCGCGCTGGCCCGCCGCTTAGCAGTGGCGGCAGATCAATTTGTGGTCAGCCGGGGCGGGGAAAAGATGTCTATTATTGCGGGGTATCCCTGGTTTGAAGATTGGGGCCGCGATACGTTTATCAGTCTGGCGGGCTTATCGCTGGTTACACGGCGTTTTGATGTGGCCCGCGGCGTACTGGTGACATTTGCGGATCATATCCGGGATGGTCTGATTCCTAATCGTTTTCCCGATGCCTCCGACCATCCAGATTATAATACCGTTGATGCTTCGCTGTGGTTTATTCACGCGGCCTACCAATACTGGCGGTATTCCGGGGATCACGCGCTGCTGCGTGATTACCTCTATGCGCCGTTGAATCAGATCATTGATTGCTACCGCGCGGGTACACGCTATGGTATCCGTATGGATTCCGATGGCCTGATCCGGGCCGGTGAGCCGGGCATACAGCTGACATGGATGGATGCTAAAGTCGGCAATGAAGTCATCACCCCGCGTTATGGTAAACCGGTGGAAATCAACGCCTTGTGGTTCAATGCGCTGAAAATTATGGAAACCCTTGCGCGCTGGGCGGTACATTCCGACCGCGCTGATGAATTGGCCGCCCTGGCGGTAAAAGTGCAGGCGGCTTTTGGCGCGCGGTTCTGGAATCCGGATGCCGGTTGCCTGTTTGATGTGGTATCGGATGATGGATACGGCGATGCGACCATTCGACCCAATCAGGTTATCAGTCTGGGATTACCCTTTGGCATGTTGTCTGCGGACAAAGCGAAAAGCATCATCCAAGTGGTACAGAATCGTTTATGGACCCCCATGGGGCTGCGCACGCTGGCTCCCGGCAGTCCAGGATATCAGGGCTACTACCTGGGAAATCAGGCGGAACGCGATCATGCTTATCATCAGGGAACAGTCTGGCCGTGGTTGATGGGGCCGTTTGTCAGCGGTTATGTTAAAACCATGGGCGATACACCGCAGAGCCGCGCGGCAGCCTGGGACTTTCTTAAGCCGTTTGCCGCGCATCTGATGCAGGCGGGTTTGGGCAGTATCAGTGAAATTGCCGATGGGGATTCACCCCATACACCCCGTGGTTGTTTTGCACAAGCCTGGTCCGTAGCTGAAGTTCTGCGTTCTCTGTGGGAAGATGTTCTGGGGAAGGCCCCGCCCTGGCCACATGAAACCGCATGGGAGACGATATGCACAGATGAACCTCTGGCGGAGCGGCGGTGAGAGTTTTTCTGCGTACCGCAAGGCGGCGATCTCAATGAGAATAATTGACACATTACCGTTACGTGTAACCCTTCACGACGTTGTATTAAAACAGCCATGGGTCTCCATTCATGGCTGCGGAATATCCACGGGTGATGGTGACTATGCCCGCGGGGCCGTTGTGAAAACCTGAGGATTTTATCTTAAATTTTAAAGGCGGCAAATACGCCGGCGTGAACAGTTACCAATAGCGTGTATCTTGATAGAGAATCCACTGTACATACGCTCCAGTGGCCACAGCACCACTATTTTCGAAATTCTATTTCAGATCGCCTCAAGGTTAAGCGTAACCATTCACGCAGAGACGACTGGGTAGGCTGGAACCTGCACCACAAGGGATTCCCACGCTTTTTGGTATGCCAAAATCGCGGTAATTCTGGCCCGTCAACATGACCGTGAACGGTTACCAATTAAGCATGCTTCCGTCTTGGCCATAGCAATAAACCCAAACCTGCCAGTGACATGACACTCAATGCCGCTGGTTCCGGTACAGGCGTAACAACGGTTCTGCGTGCCCCATTGAGTACCAGAGTTCCACCGGGAAGAGTGGGCACAGGATTCATACTGCGGACGTAATACGGTTCATTTTCGGGAACCGGATAATCAAATAGAGGCGATCCGGATTGTTCAGCCCCACCGAATAATTCTGATACAAATTCCTGATTGCCGTCCACCTGAACCAGTTCGCCACTCTTTACAAATGTGGGTACCGCGGATTTATTGCCACCTTCATCGACTACAAACATGGCCAGTTGTTCATGGAGAACATTGGCTTCTTCTGGAGTTACCGCACCGCCGGTTTGCGAGGAATAGGCGCTGTTGCCGGAGTTGGAAAAACTGCCGCCGCCCGCCCCGATTGACCAGAAGGATTTAGCAGTTAAACCGGAATTGACCAATGCCGCCGGTCCACCTTCACTAAATGTAACCACAGACGTAGTTGACGCATGAACTGCCGCTGCTCCAAGCCATGCCCCCGCCACAGCAATTGAACACCAACGCATACAGGATGTTTTTGAGAACCGCATCATAAAATGCTCCCTTTCTAACAACTCTATTCATATCCATTGACCTGCAGATTGCAGCACCATACGTATCCTCCCCAAATTTCCAGACCAGAGTGTGCATAATTCCTTATATGCAATATCTGCTCACACGTCTCTTTCAGCAGTGCAGAGCCTGATGCGCACCACTAAAACAGGGTCTTTTCAACTAATATAGTCTAGGTTGTTCATCGGCCCAAGTCAACAGCGATCATCAATAATTGTTGTTTTTTTCAGCGTATTGCGTTTATCGGATGCACATAACAGCCGATAATTTGAAATAATAACAACCTCCCGCATAACGGGATAACCACCACACTGGAATAAGACTTTATGAATCAGGAATGTGGGGTAAGGATCATGATCATTCGCCGGCCCTCCAGCTTGGGATCGCGTTCGGTTTTACACAGCGTTCCCAAATCGGTGCGAATTTTTTCCAGTATATCACGTCCCAGATCGACATGCGCCATCTCGCGACCTCGAAACATCAGATTAAATTGTACTTTGTGGCCGTCTTCCAAAAATTTGCGGGCCTTATTCATAAGCGTGTCACGATCATGCACATCAATTTTCACACTGCGGATACGCAATTCCTTCAGTTGGGTAACATGCGACCCGGCATAAGATTTCTGCTCTTTCTTCCGCTGTTTATATTTCCACTTGCCGTAGTCCATGACGCGACACACCGGCGGCTTATCCATGGGGGAAACTTCCACCAGATCCAACCCCGCCTCCCGCGCCAGGCGCAAAGCCTCCAATAGCGGAATAATTCCCACTTGATCATCGTTTTCGTTAATCAAACGAATCGGAGAGATACGAATCTGCTCGTTACAACGCAAACCGTGATGGCTAATAGTCAACGCTCCTGAATACCCCAGCCCGGAATATCGAAATAACCGGGCATGTAATACGCCTTTATTTGTACCGCATTATGTCTACGGAGTCAAAGGATTGCATTTTTTCCAGGTCAGGCGGGGTGCGGCCAGAAATTGTGGCATTCAAATCGATACCTGTCTTTATAGTATCCATTGGCAAGTGCTATGCAAACAACCCCTTGGTGTCGACGGCGGGCGAGGACGCCCGCGATACTTCTCAAATAGGCAAACAAATGACGGTTGTGAGGCTTTTGCCAAAAAATATGGCCGCATCCTGTTGTACCGAAATATACTGTGGTGCCAATCCAAGCGAATGTATAGGCGTGACAGAACATTAAGCATGATGCGATAATAACTGCGAGTATTCACAGTAAGCCCTCCTGCCGTATGGCCTCGCACAGCTGGCGAGTACGAGCCGGTAAAATCCAGATTTAATCTCACGTGTAACCATCGAATGGCCGCCGGCGTAGTACGGTATGAATATGAGGTATCTGAATAATAGGATATACAATATGAAAATGGGGCGAATGCTCTGTGACACCTGTAAATTGGCATTGACGGCAGGCCAAGGGGATATGGACGCGAAGCCAGGAAGGTGTATTGGTCAATATTCTCACCACGAGCGACAAAGCTCACGACACTTTGGCCTCCGTCCGCCGGGTTGTCCTGAAACAGGCCCTCTGTGGCGCCGTCGTATTTCAATGGGTCTATGGACCCGGTTTTCGCCGCTCTCTCCTGGCGTCATTTCCATTTCCGGCCAATCAAAGCGAATTTACAGGCATGACAGAGCACCAGGCAGAAGGGTGGCCTTTACAGTCATCGAATTGCTGGTGGTCATTTCCATCATTGCCTTGTTGATTGGCTTGCTGTTGCCGGCCCTGGCCGGAGCTTGGCAGGCGGCGGAAAAAACCGTCTGTGCCGAGCATCTGCGCAGTATCGGCCAGGAATTCCAGATTTATCTTCAAAGTCAAAGCCATGAGATTTTTCCGGCCTCGCCGCTGATGCCGACCATTAATGATCCCGGGCCAATTCCTACCGAACAGGGGACATTTGTTTATGATCCGCCGCCGATCCAGTGCGTTGTTGGTAATGTCGTACCACCGTCCACCATTTTAACGCCCATTCCCCTTGATTGGGTGCCTGCGATAAATGATCGTGGAAATGCTGCAGTCTGGCGCTGTCCGGCGGATATAAACTCATTTCTTGATGTCGAATCTAATCACACGTACCCATCGTATTTCGCCGCGGAAGGAACCAGTTATCAGTATAATATGCTGCTGGCGGGCGATGTACTCCAGAATTTGCGCATTGGCCCACCTGATAATTCTCTTAATTTGTATCAGATTCTGCCAGCTGCCGGAACCTGGGTACTGGCGGACATGTCCACATTTCATGGCCCGCCGGGCCAACCGGGATCGGTGAATATTCTTTTTGCCGACTGGCATGTTGGAAATGTATTGGATATGTCGCCTAATGCCGGCCAACAGCTGTTTTTACATTGATTTAACCAGCACTTAATGTGGAGACTTCGACCATGGAAAAGCGCCGGTTTATTACGCGGGTCCGGCATTTTTCACGCCAACATCGCATGGCCATGGTACTGGCTTTCCTGGTATTGGCTTTGATATTGGTGTATGGAAGACTGCTTTATTTACACACCACAGCGTCCGCAGTGCCGAGTCGCAAATTACCGCAAGTGGCTGCGATTATGGCCCACACACGCGGTAAGCCTCTGGCTTTTCCGATACTATGGCTTCTGGATCACGGGAGGGGTGGCAAAATGACCACGCACCAACGGCAGGCGCTGGCTCTGAAACGACGGGCGGAACTTGAAGCCTTCTTTCTGGCCTATGCCAAGGCTCCACCGGCACAGCAGCGGGCGATGATTCTACAGACTCAGGAATTACTGGCGGTTATGCATGTGAAAATTAAACTGCGCCATGTAACCAAAACCATCGCCAACGCCCTGATCCATGGTAATCCGCAAATGAACGCTTCTGTTTTGCAGTTTCTTGTGGCGCTACGGAATAATAAGTAAATCCATGCCGCCGACATTTACTTCGAACCAAGACGTTGCAGATATTCCACCACCAATCGCACGCCAAACCCGCTGGCGTTATCTCCGATCCACCAGCGGTCATCCTTTTTCGGGTCGGATACTCCGGCAATATCCAGATGCGCCCACGCCACGCCGGCTGTGACAAATTCGCTTAAGAACATGCCGCCCTGAATAGGATGCGCTTCGCGACCGCCGCTGTTGACCATATCCGCGTGGGGGCTGTCCAGCAGTTTGCGATAAGCCTTGTCCAATGGCAACCGCCAGAGGCGCTCGCCGGTTATTTCCCCGGCATGTATCAACTCCGTTGCCAATTGATCGTTACCAGCCATTAACCCGGCAAATACGCCGCCCAAGGCCACCACCACGCCGCCGGTAAGCGTGGACATTTCAATAAGTGTCTGCGGCTTGTACTTGGCACAGGCATAGGCCATGGCATCAGCCAGTATCAGGCGGCCTTCGGCATCGGTATTGGTAACATCGACAGTTTTACCGTTGTACATGTGAAGGATATCGCCGGGACGGTAGGCGCGGGAATCCAGCGTATTTTCCGCGGTGGGAATCAATCCGATCACCCGGTGAGACAATTTTAACTGAGCTACAGCCTGCATGATGCCCAGCACCACGGTGCCGCCACATTTATCATATTTCATATTACCCATATCGGCCGCGGGTTTAATGGAAATGCCGCCGGTATCAAAAGTCACAGCCTTACCCACCACCGCAACAGTTTTAGGGTGTCGAACCGGGCTGCCGCGCGGCACATATTCCAGTATGATCAGTGCTGGCGGCGTGGCGCTGCCAGCACCAACAGCGCACAGGCCGCCCATTCCCAGGGCTTTCGCGGTTTGGTAATTAATGACAGAAAATAAAAGTCTATTCGCCTTGGCTACGGTGCGGGCTACGGCGGTTAAAGAGTCAGGGGTCAGGATATTGCCGGGATGGCAGGCCACGGTGCGCGCAAAATTGGCGGCGGAGGTAATAATAGATTTCTCCGCCAGTAATCGCCGCACCGTTTCCGTCGTGAACTTATCCGGACAACAGATAGTCAATGTTAATGGTGTGACCGCTGCCTTTTCTTCGGCATGTGTTTTCTTTTCGGTTTTATAAGGGATAAATTTGAAATCTCCCAGGGCGAATCCCTCTCCCAGCGCGCCGGCCAGAATCGGCCAATCCGCACCTTTCAGACCGGCGGGATAAAAAACAGCGCTGGTGAGTTTTATTTTCCGCAGGTGCCGGGCCAGCACGGAACCTGCCCAGCGAAGCTGCTCCGGCTTAAATTCTGACCGTTTGCCCAACCCCAGCAGAATGACACGCTGCGTACCACCACAGCCGTTCGCCTGCACCAGCGTTCCCGGCTTGCCCTCAAATTCATACAGCGCTATGGCCTGGCCAATAGCGGTGATCATATCCCCCGGCAGTGCTTCCCCGGCATAACCGGGCTTTTCCGCCTCAAAGATTGGAATAGCCAGCGCCGCGCAAGCCTGTAAGCAATCTGTAGTGGTCTTAAAAATCGATTCTCTACCGGGTTGAATAGTTACAGAACCAAAATTCTTTGCTTTTATCATCAAATAAATTTTACGTCTGTTCCCGGAAAACGGCAACGATAATTACAAATTATTGGGGCTCTTTTGCAAGAAACAATGTGGTCCAGATGCTATGATTAATACTTTATATGAGGATTACGGAATGTTGAAAACAACAGTTTTAAAAATTTCATTTTGGGTAAGCTCTCTGGGGTTGGATTTTTTTCAGAACCGCCATATAACGCCGTGGTTGATGTTGCTGATTAAAATTCCGTCGTTCGCATGGCGCACATGGCGTCATATCTTCATGACCGCTAACCTACAGCGAATGAAAGATGAGTATACAGCCTTTTATAACTCACGCCATACCCGTCCCCAAAGCCAGTCCCACGGTGGCCATCTCAGATGGTGGCTTATGGCGGCAATGGGGCTTCTAACAGTGCAGGCTGGCGTGCTTGCCGCACCCATTGACAAACAGGAAGTGGTCATTTATCCAAAACGAATAATCACCTCCGACATATTTGGATTGGGTGTGCAGTGGGAACAATATGCCTATCCTCCCTCGGCGCGGGAATGGAAAATCATACTGCAACGCGTCAATTTCATGCACCCGGGTTTTCTACGGGTTATGAGCACCCATAATCACGGTCATTGGAAGGTTCAGCTGGAGGTGCCGCTGATTCTTCGTTGGGCGCAAAATCACCATAGTCGGGTGATTCTGGGTACTTGGTGGGCACCACCGCTGTATCACCGTTATGCGCACACGCCCATGCCTTCCCGCCAGTTGCGGCGTTGGGCGGATACCACGGCCCGCACGATTGCCAGGTTTCGTCGTCAGGATGGCTATACATGTATCCATTATTATAATTTTATTAACGAACCCCAAAATGTTTCCATTGCACTTTGGACATCCGTCGCCCAAGCGCTCCATGCGGCGTTGGTCCGGGCAGGATTGGCGGGTGCGGTTAGCATCATCGGTCCGGACACTTATTGGTGGAATCCAGGAAATAGTACCACCTATAACTTTCCATTGCTGCGGCAGGTGGCGCAAGACGCCGGCCCCTGGGTGGGGTTGTATGATATTCATTGGTATCCGCACGATGCGGCTATATGTAATGGACGTATTGAATCCACACTGATACGGGAAAAGCGCCTTGTGGAATCCCTGGACCTTAGCTCCCGGCATAAGCCCTTCGTTGTCAGTGAATCTGGACTTATTGATGGGCGGCGCCGTCATTACGATCAGCAGCCGCGCGTGAAACATTTTGATTACGGGGTACTGATGGCGGATTATGCGGCGCAGGTATTCCGCGCCGGTTGGGACGGTATTTCCGCCTGGGACCTCGATGATGCTTTATGTGTAGACAATGGCCAACCCGTGATCCACCCGCCTGGCAAATTAACCCTCAAAGTCTGGGGATTCTGGAATTCGCAGGGGGCGGTCATGGGTGATTCCGCGGATTTCAACATCCGCCCCTGGTTTTATACCTGGTCCCTGATGTCACGATTATTTTCTCCGGGGACGCGCATTGTTGAATCTGATGAACCAATAGACGCAAAACAATTTCGTACTCTCGCCGGTATCCGCATGGTCCATGGCCATCGTCGCATCAGCATCATGCTGGTCAACGATTCAGAAAAACCACGAAACATTGTTATACGTGTTGTAGCCGACACATCAGTTACCACCTTCACTGAATACCGTTATTTTCGAAAACATCGACCTGTTAATGCACAGGGATTCCCCTTGGCCTCGACCATACTCCACACCATAATTCCAGCACACGGAATAAGTGTTTCCATGCCGGGGCGAGGTGTCATTTTGCTGACCAATCGGCGTCCTTTGGCAACTGGTAACGGCCACACTGAATAGCTGTTCAAATTACACTTATCATCTTACGATTATATTGGATAAGCAATCGTGGGACGTGCCCCTCCATCACAATGAAATAGGGGAACTGGAAACAGCAAATCTTGAGGCGGCAGTGGCTGAAATGGTATAAATCAGCTATTCTGTAGTCAATCGGGCGGTTAGCTCAGTTGGTTAGAGCGCCGTGTTTACACCGCGGATGTCGGGGGTTCGAGTCCCTCACCGCCCAATACATTGATATGTAGATTACTGCATGTGTATGCAAGTGGTTGTAAAACACCTGTCCTGAAAATCTCTGCGCAGATGACGTCCGCGGTTCGGCAATATCATTGCGCAGTCAGAAACTATTATCCTGCTCCGAGGTGTCCGGAAAACCGCACCTGGGGAACAGTGAATGGTTACGGAATATTATGGGGTTCATCAGGCCACTTTGTGTTTACGAAATGTCCGAATAGACCTTCGGTGGCTGCTCCAGCGTATTGACCACGGGACACGCCGCAATGGCGGCCTTGACCCGTTCGTGGAGTTCCGGTGGCAGCTGGCTAAGCACATTTTTTAGCACCACATGCATATCAGCGAGTCGCGAAGGATTGGGTAAAAATTGTTTATCTACTGTAGCCTCAACTCCAGTTAACGGATGACCGTGATTGCTGGCACTGATCAAGGCCAGCATCATCTCACAGCCTGCTACGGCAATGGGTACCAGGTCTGTCGGGCCCGGTCCGGAATCACCACCACCACGTTTCATCGGTTGATCCAACCGCATTTTCCACGTACCGCTATCAATTTCAATTGCAAACGGTCCCACTTGTTTAAGAGTATATGTAACCACAAAAACTCCATCAAAAATTCATAATAAAATGATACCATATATTTAGCGGTCCGGCCAGTCCGGCCATCTAATCTTTTTACCATTAAATATAATGTGTAGCCATTGGCGGAATGATCCACAATTCAGGTATTAACACGCCTTTTTGAGCTGTTATTAATAGAACTACACTTTCTCCCCACCAACAATCGTTTATGTTATTTATGCTTGATGCTTAAGTATCTCGATGGTTAGCTATTGCCGTGGCAAATCGAGACGAAAATTAGTTCCTTTGCCGGTCTCACTGGTGAAGGAAATGTGACCTCGATGTTCTTCAATAATGCGTCGGGTAGTGGCCAGGCCAAGGCCGGTGCCGCCCTTTTTGGTGGTATAATAGGCTTCAAATACATGTGGAACCGATGCCGGAGCCACTCCTGATCCCGTGTCCGCAACGTCCAGATACACCCGTTGTTGATCCAGATGCGTGCGGATAATCAAGTCCCCACCTCCCGGCATGGCCTGAACGCCATTAATCATCAAATTCAGCAGTGCCTGTTTGATTAAATCGGGATCTAACAGGCAAACAGGTTCTTCGGTACAAAGGCTGGTATGAAGTCGCACATTGGCCCCCTGTGCCTGCGGACGGAAGAAATCAACCAGATCCCGCACTAAATCGTTGAGACGTGTGGACTGGAGATGCAGCTCGAGGCGCCCCGCAAAGCGTAAAAAATCATCCAGTGTATGACTTAACCGGTCCACTTCTTTGCGTAAGGTTCCAGCTCGAAACCGGCTGGTTTCCGCACCGGGCAGAGAAGATAAATCTTCCTGCAATAATTGCAGGTTAAGCTTGATGGTGGATAATGGATTTTTCAGTTCATGCGCCAAACCGCTGGCTAATTCTCCCAGCTTGGCCAGATGTTCCAGTCGCGCCAACCGATCGCGTTCCCGCTCTAAAGTATCAGCGGAAGAATCTTCCGGGTTCCCAGGTGCGGTCTTGGAATCCACGTCAGGCTCAACCATAATTACACCATTTTTATTTGCCTGGAGTCGAGGGAACGGAGTTGCATTTTGCTGCCGCCGCTGTTGTTGTTGTCGGCGCCGTGGCCGGTACCGTGGCGGCGGGCGCAGCGTGTGAATTTTCATCGCGCATCGCCTGTTTACGGGAAAGCTTAATTCGCCCCTGATCATCAATGGCGATAACCTTAACACGAATTTCCTGGCCTGCTTTTACTTCGTCGAGTGCGTTTTTAACGTATTTATCTGACAATTCACTGATGTGACACAGGCCATCAACGCCGGGAATCACCTCAACAAACGCGCCAAAGTCCTTAACGGATGAAACCTTGCCGTTATAAATCCGGCCAACCTTGACATCTTCAGTCAGCCGTTCCACTTCTTCCCGCGCCCGTTCAGCGGCCTGCATTCCCAAGGCGGAAATAAAGACCGTGCCGTCATCTTCAATATCAATCTTGGCTCCAGTGGTTTCCACAATTTTTTTGATGGTCTTTCCGCCGGGGCCGATGACTTTGCCAATCTTCTCGGGATTAATATGAAGGGTCAATAAGCGCGGGGCAAAGGGCGATATTTCCGCCCGATGCGTGGAAATAACGGCGTACATTTTTTCCAGAATCTGCAAACGCGCTACGCGTGCCTGTTCGAGGGTGGCCGCAATTTGATCCATGCGTAAGCCATGAATTTTCAAATCCAGCTGGATACCGGTAATTCCCTGCGTGGTGCCGGAAACTTTGAAATCCATATCGCCAAAATGATCTTCCTCTCCCAGAATATCCGTGATCAAGACTTCACGGTTCCCTTCACTGACCAATCCAATGCTGATGCCGGCCACAGGCCGGATTAAAGGAACGCCCGCGTCCAGCAACGCCAGCGTGCCGCCACACACGGTAGCCATGGACGAACTGCCGTTGGATTCCAGAATATCGGATACTACGCGTATGACATAAGGGAACTGTTCCGGTGACGGCAACACTGGTTCCAGCGAACGCTCCGCCAAAGCGCCGTGACCAATTTCACGCCGGCCCGGCCCCATAATGCGCTTTACTTCACCGGTTGCAAATGGTGGAAAATTGTAATGCAGCATGAACTTTTTGGAATACTCTTCACCCAATCCATCGACAATCTGTTCATCATCACCAGTCCCTAAGGTGGTTGTGACCAGTGCCTGCGTTTCCCCCCGGCAGAATACCGCTGAGCCATGCGTACGGGGCAATACACCCACTTGACCTGTGATAGGACGAATCGTGGTGAAATTTCTTCCATCGGGGCGCACGCCGGAGAGAATCAGATCCCGTACCACTTTTTCTTCAATCTGGGAAATCGCCATGGCCACATGGGCGGGATCATTGGCGGGCTTACCGGTTTTCACATCCACGGCCGTCAAGTGATCGGTTATTTCTTTCTTAATTAAATCGACCGCCTGATTGCGATCCTGCTTGCCGGGAATTTGCCGCGCTTGCCGCAGGCGGTCCGCGTAAGCCGCAATCTGTGTTACCAGCGTTCCCGGCGGAGCATGGAGCACACACACTTTCTGTTTACCGACTTTGGTCATCAGTTCCCGCTGTAAGGCCACCAATTTCCGAATAAAATCGTGTCCGAAAGCAATGGCTTCCATAATGGAGGCTTCCGTTTGTTCCCGCGCTCCGACTTCAATCATATTAAGGGTCTGCTCGGTACCGGTAAGCAACAAGTCCAGATCCGACGTATCCATTTCCGTCTGGGTCGGCATTAACACCAGCTGACCGTTAATCCGTCCCACGCGTACTGCGCCGATCGGGCCTTCAAACGGAATACTGCTGATAGCCAGAGCGGCCGAGGCTCCGAGCATGGCCAGAACGTCAGGATCATTTTGCCCGTCCGCGGAAAGAACCATGGACTGAATCAACACTTCATCGAAAAAGCCCACGGGAAACAGCGGCCGCAAGGGGCGATCAATCATTCGCGCTGTCAGGGTTTCCTTGGTGGAAGGCCGGCCTTCGCGCTTGATAAAGCCACCGGGGAATTTTCCCGCCGCCGAAGTTTTTTCACGATAATCGACCGTCAGTGGAAAAAAATCTACACCGGGGCGTGGATCGGAGGATACGACAGTGGTGAGCACCACGGTATCTCCAAAGCGCACCAATATCGCGCCATCCGCCTGTTTGGCGAGAAATCCCGTCTCCATGGAAAAATTACGACCGTTTATTTCTGTTTCAACCTTAGTTACCGTCATTGTTTGTCCTTCAAAAAAACCTTTAACAACTATCCATTAACCAATAATTACAACCTTTTGAACAATCACCTGCGTTCCAATTCCATCGGCATACCACACCACTGAAATCCGTTTATTACATAAACCATAAGCATTTTCACAGCGGGGCGATCCGCACCATACTTTCGCCCTGCCAAGCCTAATGGCTACAGACGCTATCCGGAAAGTTCCGGAAAAAGCGCTGCATGCAAAAGACACCGGGATAAAAGCCGGTCGGATTAGTGTGAGATACACTGGCCACCACGCTCAGTGGCCGCGTTACTTGCGCAATCCGAGGCGGGTGATAATGGCCTGATACCGCTGGGGATCCGTGCGGGTCAGATATTTCAACAAGCTGGATCGTTTTCCCACCATTTTAAGCAACCCGCGTCGCGAAGAGAAGTCTTTCCTGTGCGTCTGGAGATGCTCGGTGAGTTCATTTATCCGCTCGGTCAGCAGAGCTATTTGCACTTCCGCTGATCCGGTGTCTTTTTCATGGGTACGTGTTTCAGTGATAATTTTCCGCTTTTTTTCCTCGGTGATCATTTTTCCGTTAATACCTTTCGCTATTTTTACTACGGGATGCTGTCAGCACATGCCAACATGCTCCTCGCGGGAATTCAAGCATCCATATTATACTCTTTTCAATTTTTTTCACAAGCGGATGCGAACCACCGCAGGGCGTTGCGGCGCGGCAAAGGCGTTGCCCGGCAGACGACGCAAAAGTGGAGATGAATATCGGTATGGTTATGTGGAAAGGGGTATGGCCAGAAATTGTGGCATTCAAATCAATACCAGCCTCCAGAGTATCCATTGGCAATGCTCTATACCAACGGCTTTTTGGGGGGGCAAAGGCGGGCCAGGACGCGGAGATTTCTCGAATATGCAAATAAGTATGACGGTGAGCTTTTACCAAAAAATATGGCCGCAACCATTCACGGCGCCTATACCTTACCGCCAGCCATTTTCGATTTGTCGTCCAGTTCTAACTTACTTTTTAACCACGATATTTCCAGCTGCAGCTGTCCGATCTGCCCATACAACGATGCGATACTCCTCCGGCCGCCACGATTGGAAGCGGCCGCCGAGGCGTCGTCAAAAGTCTTGGCCGAGAAATCCACCAGTCTTTTTTTCCACGCGGCAATCTGCGATGGATGCACCTGATACACTCCCGCCAATTCCCCAATTGTTCGCTGACCCTTAAGAGCTTCCATGGCTACCTTGGCTTTGAACTGCGACGTGAACCGACGACGTTTTACCGACATAAAACAAACTCCTGAAACCGGAGAAATACTATCTTCACCGCACACCTGGTTGTGGGGGAGTATGACACTTACGCTGTACTCCGCCGGTGGGAAGATCAATGTCGGAATAAACTTGGCAAATCGTTGAAGATGGTAACATATAAAAATATCCCGGCAATCAGCGTAATACCCACCACTTGAATAGCGGTTTGCACTTTTACCGACAATGGACGGCCTCGGATTTTCTCAATCAGCAGCATTACAAATAAGCCGCCGTCCAGTACCGGCAGCGGCAGAAAGTTAATGACCGCCAAATTTACCGAGATCAAACCAAGGAAATACAACAGCATGGTATTCCCCAGGCTCTCGGATTCATAAAGAATCGGCACGATACCCACTACCCCGTGCAACTCGTGGGCCGGTACGGTACCGGCACCTAAACCGCGCAACGTGGCATAAGTCCGTAGTATCCAGTTCCAGGTATGATCGAGTCCCATGGCAATGGCACCATAGGTACTATGACTTTTCTGCAACCGCATTTCCGGCAGCAAGGCCAACCCCAGGCGATATTGATATTGTTTTAGAAACGCCATCATCGACCCGGTCAGTGACAGGGTTACAGGCCGTGACTTACCGGCGAATACCAGTTCGGCCTTTCGACCGTCCAGTTTCCTGGCTAGAGCAAAAATCTGATACCAGTTTTTTATGTTTTGAAGCTTCGCCACTGGTGTTCCCGCCGGTCCCATGGCCGATATGGTAGAGCCGGGTGTAATTCCCCGTTCGGCCAGTGAACGTGTTACATCGCCTACAACCGGGGCAGCAAGGTCCAACCCCATGGCTACGCCGAGAAAACCCTTGCCGGATTTGGTTTCCGGAGTGCAGGTAACAGTCAATTTTTTTCCGTTGCGCCAAACGGCAACGGCAATATTCTGTCCGGCGTTTTCCTCAATACTCTTACGAAATGAATAAATGTCCGGATTGGTCAGCGTACCAACCCGCAAAATAACATCTCCAGCTTTCAGGCCGGCTTTGGCCGCAGAGCTACCCGGTTCCACCGCCTCCAAAATAATCCGCGGAAACATCCCCAGTATTGGCGGAATGGAATTCACCCAAGCTCGAACATCCAGTGTCGGTTGAGCAGTAGCGTGATATAATTTCCCATGTTTGGAGCGTAAAATAAAAGTCATAACCTGACCGTTGGAGGCCTGAATCAGGTCATACAACTGCCCCCAGCCATGTACCCCCACGCCGTTACATCGCACAATACGGCATCCCGGTCTGAACGCGGCCTGCGCCGGATCCAGAGCGATAAGTTTTTTGAAATTGGATTTGGACATAGGCGGAATGCGTAAGGATGGCGCCGCGGATACCCCGATACTTAGCAAGCCACCACCCGGTGGAATAACCGCTTGGAGCGTGACGCTCCGCACAGTTCGGCCGCCATTGGGACGATACTGCAAACTCATGGGCTGTCCACGGCTGCTTAACGCCGCCGCCATCTGTAAATCAGGAAATTCCAGAAATCCGCGCGGTTTTCGGTCATTGATGGAAATAATCTGATCGCCGACATGCAGCCCCGCCTTTTGCGCCGGACTGTCATAGGCCACGCCACCAATGAGCGCGGGCTGAACTTTAAGCCCCAAACGGAAAACCACAGCAAAGACAATGATGGCAAAAATAATGTTCATCGTCACGCCCGCGGAGATAATAATCATCCGCTGCCAGATCGGTTTTTTGCCAAAAGAAGCCGGATCCTCACTGACTTTGGCAGGATCCATATCATCTTGCCCCAGCATCCGTACATAACCTCCAAACGGCAGCCAGGCTAAGCGATAATCGGTTTCGCCTAATACCGGTTTGGTTTCGGTACCAGTTCCACCCGCCGGGGTCTTGGAATCTGAAGTCGTCGGAGCCGGTCCGATCTGTACATTACCAAAGGAAAATCCGGCTCCCTTCCTCCAGCCGCATAACCGCGGACCGATTCCGACGGCAAATACATCACAGCGCACACCAAAAGTTTTAGCGGCCAGAAAATGTCCCAGTTCATGAAAAAATATAACCGAGCCAAAGCCAATAAAAACCAATAGTGATTTCCATAGGCTGTCGGCGGCTGTGGTAAGGGAGTAGGCCAGAACCAATGGCAGCCCGATGGACAATAACAATATCCGTCCGCGCTGCAGATTTTTGTGCAGCCTGCGGGCGGTGGATGGCGTGACAAAGTAATTCATAGTGCAGCCTCCGCACGGGCCCAGGCATCAGCCGCCAATAAATCGGCGAGCTGTGGCTGGCCCACAAAACCATGATCCAGATGTTTCTTCAGAACACCGGAGGTAATATCCACAATTTTTCCAAACGGAATTTTACCGGCCCGGAAAAGACTATTGGCGGTTTCATTGGCGGCATTGGCCACCGCACCGCTGGTACCGCCACGGCGGATTACCTCATAACCAATGCCGAGGGCGGGAAAGCGTTGATCCGGTTGCTCAAAGGTCATTTCTTTAATTGTAGACCAATCCAGTCGCGAACTGCATCCGCCATGTCGTTGCGGATGCGTCAAAGCGTACTGAATGGCGGTTCGCATATCGGGAGTTCCAAGCTGCGCGATGGTACTGCCATCGACAAATTCAATCATACTGTGAATAATTGACTGGGGATGGATTAACACATCAATTCTTTCTGCCGGCAGATTAAACAGCCAATGTGCTTCTACAATTTCCAGAGCTTTATTCATTAAAGTGGCGGAATCGATGGTTATTTTTGGTCCCATCCTCCAGTTCGGATGGGTTAACGCCTCCTGCACGGTGGCAGTTCGCATCTTTTCAACTGTCCAGCTCCGAAACGGACCACCACTGGCGGTCAAAATAATACGCGCAATTTCGCGTAATTGACCGGAGCGTAACGATTGGAATATGGCGGAATGTTCTGAATCCACCGGCAATAGCGTGGCACCGCTTTTTTCCACCAGCGGTATAACCAGGCAGCCGGCAACCACCAAGGCCTCCTTATTAGACAAAGCTATCCATTTACCGGCCTCCGCCGCCGCCAGTACCGGAGCCAACCCGGCCGCTCCCACTACCGACGCGGCCACTACCGCTACATCGTCGCGCCGCGCCAAGTCTACAACGGCCTGATCGCCCGTCAGCACTTTTATACGTGTATGGGCAAGAGCGGTTTTAAGTTCGGTTAAATCGCCGGCATTGGCGGGGTGAGTTAAAATGACCACTTTGGGATTAAATCGCACTGCTTGTTCGGCCAGTTTTTTCCAACTGGATGCCGCTGCCAGTCCGATAACTTCAAAAGGCTGTCCCTGTTTTATTAAGTGTTCCACGACTTGAAGCGTATTGGTACCAATGGAACCAGTGCTGCCAAGCACGGCAATTCCACGCGAAGAGACAAGCGGAGCAACCGCCATCGGGGTTATGTCGTTCATCAAAAGCAATTCCTTCACCGGCCCTTAGCCGCCGAGCAATCATTATGATAAATTTAATGATTCTTTTTGCCAAGGCCGGCTCGCCCAATGTAAAAAACGGGGTGCGGCGTCTGGTGGGGACCGGGGCCAACCGCTTGCAGAACACGCTTAGGCGTGGCGAATAATGGGTCCTATAATCCAATACCGGCCACGGCATGGCGTGGCATCTCCGGGCGTTGCCGGAAATTATCCTTTCGCCGCTGGAATCGTCGGTACGATTGGAATCGGACGACGGATGGCCCAGATAAGAAAAATCAAGCCAAGAAACAGCAGGGGCCAGCTGTAAATATCGCCAAGACTGATCCAATGGCCGAAAATCAGTTTCGGCTGATCGCCGGCGCGAAATTGTTCCCCAATCATCCGCATGATGGGATACAGTACCGCGAAGGAAGCGGCGGCGATGCCTTCTTTTTTCCAGCGCCAACCAATCCAGTAGCACAGCAGAAAAAGCAAAAAACCTTCCAGTGAGGCTTCGATGAGTTGCGATGGAATTCGTGGATTGAGAAAATCACGCAGATGCGATATGACGTAGGTATTGCCTTGCCGCGCTAAATTAATAAGCTCCATATTGGGATTGTTGCGGATTGCACCAGCCAGTTTGGGATAGTGAGCCATAACCTGCTCCGCCAGGTGGCGGGCGTGGACATCAAGTTGAATCTTACGTAAAAAATCCGGAATGTGACGCAATTGCTCATTAAGAAACGGATATTTACCACTATGGGCCAATTTGATAATTTCTTCTTGCGGATGCAAATCCAGTGCGGTCGCCAGGCTGGGATGATGCCATTGCAGATGGCGGCTTAAATAGCGCACCATTCCCGCCACCGGATTTTGATCCATAAAATGCGCCAAATTGGGATGTTTCGACGCAACAGCGCCCGCTAAATGGCGGATACGCGCGTCGAGGCTTTGAGATTGATAAATTAATTCCGTTGGAAACTGCACCGCCCATGGGGCATGGGAGATGTGCCCATAAACCTCACCATTAATGAAGTTAGCGATGCGGCCAAAAAAAATGCCGATGGGCGCCACCATGGCCCCGCAATCCACCAGATTCAAAAAACGATATCCCCGACGACGGGCGAAAAACCATGTGGCGATAAAAACACCCACGATGCCACCATGTGCCGCCATGCCGCCATCCTGGATTTTCAACAATCCCCAATAAGGAAAAGGCGGAGAAAAATTAGTAAACATCCCAGGGCGGTAAAGTATCGCTTCTCCCAGCCGACCGCCAATTAAAACCCCAAAAATAGCCACAAAGAGCACAAAGTCCGGTAACTGCTCCATCGGCAGTAACATGCGGCCGGTGCGGATAAATCTTTTCATCAACAGATAGGCGATAATGAAACCCAACAAATACGCGGTTCCATACCAGCGGATACCAAAACCGGAGTTTCCCCATTGCCAGATAAATGGATTCAGCGTTTGAATGTAATAGGCCAATATCACTGCAATACGTCTCCGTTAAAGTTAATCCCAGCAGCCCATTTATTCTGCCGTGGGCGTGATGACCGATTGCCACCAGTATAAAGGGGTCGGCAGCACCGCCTTTTATACGAGGCCGCTTTCCCAATGGTGTACTTTACCGGAAGTTGAATATTTCTTACACTGACACATCTGCCCGGTACCTGGAAGGTACCGTAAATGTTCCACATAATGGAAAGGTATACCGGATGTCTTTTACCAAGTCTCAACGTTTACAGGCCTTACCGCCGTATCTATTTATTGAAATTGACCGCAAAAAGCGGGAACTTCTGGCGGCGGGTAAGGATGTCATTAATCTGGGAGTCGGTGATCCTGATTTGCCGACGCATAAATTTATTATTGATGAAATGGCCAAGGCTATTTACGATCCCAAAAATCATCGTTATCCCTTTGATGAGGGGGTGCCCGCCTTTCGCCAGGCTGCGGCAGGATTCATGCAACGGCGATTCGGTGTGACGGTGGATGCCGGGCAAAACATCATCACCACCATCGGCTCCAAGGATGGTATCGCCCATTTACCCATGGCGGTGATCAATCCGGGAGATGTCGTTCTGGTGCCACAACCAGGATATCCGGTGTATGCCAGCGGAGCGATTTTTTCCGGCGGGCGGGTGTTTCACCTGCCTTTGCTGGAAAAAAACGATTTTCTGCCGGATTTGACGGCTATTCCTGAAGATGTCCGACAGCAGGCGCGGTTGCTGTGGTTAAATTATCCCAACAATCCAACGGCGGCGACGGCACCGTTGAGTTTTTATAAAAAAGCTGTGGCCATGGCGAAGCAATACCATTGGATTATCGCCAACGATCTGGCTTATGGGGAGGTCTATTTTGAGCAACCCCCATGCAGTATTTTACAGGTTCCTGGAGCCATGGATGTCGCCATTGAATTTCATTCGCTGTCCAAAAGTTTCAATATGACCGGGTGGCGTATCGGCTGGGCCGTGGGCAATCCGGCCGTGGTGGCGGCGTTAGGACAAGTGAAGGGGAATGTAGATTCTGGACAGTTTAACGCCATTCAAGTGGCGGGTACCGTGGCGTTGGAGCACTATGATCACCCGGAGGTTAAAAAACAGATGGACACTTATCGCCGCCGCCGCGATACACTGCATGGTGGTCTGGCGGCGATCGGCTGGAAGTTCCGCAAGCCTGCCGCGGGCTTCTTCTGTTGGGTCAATACGCCGAACGGTACCAGCTCGATGGATGTATGTAATCGACTGCTGGAAGAAGCGAATGTGGTGACGGTTCCAGGTGCAGGGTTCGGACCGCCGGCGGAAGGCTATTTGCGTTTGGCGCTGACCGTAGAAGAGTCGCGTCTGCATGAGGCCGTCAGCCGGATTGCCCGGTTGAAGATATAAACAGTCTCGCCGCTTTATGGGCGGGTACAGAAAGATGCGGTTCACGACGTGAATAAAAAGACTTCACAGTTATCACGGTATCAGATCGCGGTGAGTATCATTCTGACTGTGGGGCTGATCATCACCATTGTGGCGGCCTTTCAGGCCCGTGACCGGGTGCTGCACCGTGAGAAAACCGGTTCTACGCATTACGTCAATGACTTGGATCGCTGGATGGTGGTAGTGCCGCCGTTCATTCAACACCATGTACCATATACCAGTGATACGTTTCCCACGCCGCCGCTGACTCTGGCGGTTTTTGGACCATTAACCTGGTTTTCTCCGCCGAATGCGGAACTGGTTTGGGCTTTGTGTAAATATGTTTTTTGTATCGGTATATTCTGGGCCGTGTATCGCATGGCCCGACAGGCGGGGGTTAAACTGTCGTTGACGGCCATACTGCTGATTCTGGCCGTTTGGTTATGGCCGGTCCTGGGCGATATTCAGGAAGGGCAGACGAATCTGCTCATGCTGCTGCCACTGACGCTCGGATTATGCGCAGCGCAATTGGATGCGCCGGGATGGAAATGGACCGGTGGTATTCTCGTTGGCCTCGCCGTATGTATTAAAGTGACACCCCTGGTGTTTTTGATTTATTTCCTATGGAAACGTCAATGGCAGGTGGCGGCGGGAATTATAGTCGGGTTGATTCTCGGATTGCTGTTGATTCCAGCGGCAATCTTCGGTTGGCACCAAAATCTGCTCTGGCTGCACCAATGGACCGATATTATGATTGTACCTTATTTGCGGGGCGGACATCTGACCTATTTTGTCGGGCAATCCATTCCGGTATTTATCGCCCGGCTCATTCGCCATGTTCCGGCCTTTCCCATGCACCCGGATCAACTGCATCCCGCCCATTATGTCAATGTGATTAATTTGCCGGCCCCGGTTGCCGATATGGTCATCCGCATTGTACTTGTGGTTATCGGGGTCGTGGGCTTGTGGTGGTCGCGCCGACGGCTGGCGACATTGCAACATCGGCGCTATGTGCTGGAAATTGGCGGTGTAGCGGCATTTATGCTCTGGGCCTCGCCACGCACCTGGGTACCGCACTTTGTTACCCTGATTCTCACCTTGGCGGCGGCGGGTATGATTTTGTCCGATCCGCTGATGCCTTACATCACGCGGCGGCGCGCGTTGATCGCACTATCCGTGGCGGCTTTTCTAATGTTTTTGACCACCGATGTGGGAAAAATCTTCGGCCCGGACGGGCACCGCTGGTTATTGACCATAGGGGTATCACTTTGGGCGTCGGTATTACTGATGCTGGTAATTTTCACCGCCCGGCCGCGGGAGATAGAAACTCCCCACGCAACACCGGATGAGGCGTCCAGAACCATCTAATCGGAAGTACAACTTCATGGCAGCCATTTGTTACATCGCACTGGGCAGCAATCTTGGTAACCGCGCGGAAAATCTGCACCGGGCTCTGGCGGCGATGACACGGCTGCCGACTACGCGGGTGGAAAGGGTTTCCGATTTTATCAATACCGCACCCGTCGGCGGGCCGCCCGGACAGGGAGATTATCTCAATGCGGCCGTGCGTTTGGCCACTGATTTACTGCCGGAAAAACTGCTTTTGGCGTTATTCGCTATTGAACGTGATACTGGACGTGATCGCAGGTGCGAAATACGGCATGGTCCCCGTATCATTGATCTCGATGTTCTCCTGTATGACAACCTGCTTATAAATAATCAGGAACTTGAAATTCCGCATCCGCGTATGCACGAACGGGTTTTTGTGTTACGCCCGCTGGCCCAGATCGCTCCGGAACTGATTCATCCACGGCTGGGAAAATCTATTCGGGCTTTATTACAGGCTTGCCCCACCGGATCCGATGTACCGGTCCAGCAAGTATGATCAAAGTATGAAGATATATAAAACTATTGCTGATTTACGCGGTTACCGACAATCTACGGGACCGGAAAAGATCATTTTTGTTCCCACCATGGGAGCTTTACATGAAGGGCACGGCAGTCTGGTTCAAATGGCCAGAAAAATTGCGGATATTCATGGAATTGTTGTCGCTTCCATCTTCGTCAATCCAACCCAATTCGGTCCTCATGAAGATTATCATAAATATCCCCGGCCCTTGGAACTGGATATGGATCATTTAAGACGGTGGGGAGCGGATGCTGTTTTTGTCCCGTCGCTGGAAGAAATGTATCCCGACGGTTCCGCCATTTCGATTGATCCAGGACCTCTGGGCGCGGTGCTCGAAGGGGCCTTCCGGCCTGGACATTTCCGGGGTGTAGCTACCGTAGTGACGAAATTATTGAATCTTGTGCAGCCGGCGGTCATGATTCTGGGGCAGAAGGATTTTCAACAACAATTGATTCTGCGGCGGTTGGTGGCCGATTTGAATATGCCGGTGGAAATTATTACCGCTCCTACCATACGCGAACCGGACGGCCTGGCCATGAGCAGCCGCAACCGATATTTGTCGGCTTCACAACGTGCTTGTGCCGGCGCGATTTATCAGGCTCTGTGTGCTGCCAGGGACCACTACCGCAGTGGGCAGCGTGATGCAGCAACACTGCAATCGGCAATGTATACGTTGATAAGCAAGGCTGGCATGGAGGTCCAATACGCTCTAGCCTGTCACGCAGAAACGCTCACCGCGTTCAACGGCCTGGTAAGCTCCCCCGCCGTGTTACTAGTAGCCGCCAGACTGGGTACCACCCGCTTGCTTGATAATATGCTTTTGGAGTAAGGCCGACATATCATGGATGCCAAATTCACACACCTGTCTGATGCACATCCTGAATCTGCATTCGACCTGATAGCTGCCGGGACCTTGAACATCCAAGGCCGCTCCGCATTGAATCCATCCCGACCTTCCGGTAATATGATAATTCAGTGTGCGGGCGTTTAGCTCAGTTGGTTAGAGCGTACGGATCACACCCGTAAGGTCGAAGGTCCGAGTCCTTCAACGCCCAATTAATTTATATGTATATGTATGCACATTGGCGCATAACTTGAAACCAAGTCTTTTCAAGTTCGGCCTTCACCGCCGCGCCGGTAGGTTGCAAAATATGAAAAATCCCTGGTTCTCAACCGACCTGCTGAACGATCCAAGGTGCCAGAAAAATCCTTGCATTCCCATGATTATAAACAGTTATCCATCATACCCTGCCCGCAACACCGTTAAGGCGTTTTCCGGTTTGCGGCGCGGCCATAGTGCTTCGTCGTACAATCAGATCGCCTGTGGGAAGAAGCCGATGTATGGGAGCCTTGCCGGGATCGTCAATGAGGCTCACAACTACGCGTGCCGCCTCCAATCCCATAGCCCGCACCGGTTCCCGGACTGTGGTAAGATTAATACCCCAGGCGCCCGACATCGGCATATCGCCAATTCCAGCCACCGCGACATCCTCGGGAACGTGCAGACCGAGGCGTTCTATTTCCGTAATCAGCGGAATGGCAATGCCGTCATTCATGGCAAATATCGCATCCGGTGGCGTACGTCCGGGCGCAAAAATATGCGGGATCGCCTGGGTAAGAAGCTCTTCATGGGTGGATATATGCGGATCGGCCCGGTATATCCATTGCGGATTGGACGTCAGGCCCGCCGCCTTGAGCTCCCGCTGATAGGCCCAGAAGCGCTTCTGGTGCATTTCCAGCGGCAGATTCACCCCTACATATCCAATGCGGGTGCGACCCATGGCGATAAGGTGCCGCACCGCCAGGTGTGCGGCCGCATCGGCATCCCAAATCACATGGCTGATGTGTTCAGTTCCGGCGGAATAATCTCCCACCAGAATCAACGGTATATTCACATCCAGCAGACGCTGATATAACGCGTGTTGTTCTATTAAAGGCTGGTATAAAACCGCTGCGTCGCGCCGCCTTATGGCGGCCATGATCTCCGTCTCCTGCCGCAACGGATTACTGCTATGCGCGGTGACAATCGGCGTAAGGTTATGGTGGTGAAGTATTTCGACCGCACCGGCAAACAATTCCTCCGTCCAATCAAACCGGAAATTGCTGACAATAAGGGTTACCGTGTTGGAACGTCGCCGGCGAAGATTCTGCGCGGAAGCATTGGGCGTATAATTATATTGCCTGGCGGCGGCAAGCACTCGCGCTACTGTACGCGGCGCCAGCTTAAATTTTGCCGACTCTCCGCGCATCACCACGGAAACCGTGGAGCGGGAGAGTCCCAAAATTCTGGCGAGATCTTTCGCCGCGCTAATGCTGTTGCGGGATACCCGTCCACTGCCGTTGGACAACGCTCGCTTCTGTACGGCTGTTTCCACGCTTTTTCCAGTCGGACCACTTTCTCCACGCGAAGGAATACGGCCGTCGGCGGACGTCATAATAGCTGCACCTGACCGCGATTTGGCGGGCTTTTTTCGCTGTGGTCTGTCCATGGATGGCAACTCCAATTCTTTAACCGCTGATAAGAAATACTATCAGAAGTCAGGAATGAAAGAAAACCGGCCGCAAAACTAGTGCTCTGTCACGCCTACAAATTAGGGTTGACGGAGGGCCAGGAGGTTGTGGGCGCGAAGCGAGGAGGAAAGTGTATTGGAATATACATTGA
>JAMDCX010000081.1 GCA_023489375.1 Planctomycetota bacterium | reverse complement strand
CGGCAAATTCCTGCTGGACCATGGCGTGGCTCCGGAGATGTTTAACAGTTATGGCGCGCGCCGGGGCAATGACCGCGTGATGACCCGCGGCACATTTGCCAATATCCGCGTGAAAAACAAACTGGCCCCCGGAACCGAAGGCGGCGTTACCACCGATTTTCTCGATGGCCAGGTCAAATCCATTTTTGATGCCAGCACCCATTACAAGCAGGCCGGCGTTCCGCTTATTGTTCTGGCGGGAAAAGATTATGGCATGGGTTCCAGCCGTGATTGGGCGGCCAAGGGCACATTCCTTCTGGGCGCGCGGGCGGTCATTGCGGAATCATTTGAGCGCATTCACCGCAGCAACCTCGTGGGCATGGGTGTGCTTCCGCTGACATTCAAGAAAGGCCAGACCGCGGCAAGCCTGGGCCTGACCGGTAAGGAAACCTTTGAAATCCAGCTTACCGATGATCTGACACCGCGCCAGGATGTGCCCGTTATCGCCATTCAAGCCGATGGTAAAAAAGTGGAGTTCACCACCACCTGCCGCATTGACACGCCCGTGGAAGTGGAATATTTCCGCAACGGCGGCATCTTGCATACCGTGCTGCGCAGAATGGCGAAGTAACAGCGCATCAACCGCAATGCGAGAGGCAAATTGTCATAGGTAGGCCCAAGACACGGTTGGCCAGCCGGAAGTCGTTTTAACCGCCGAGATAAAGATCAAGCCGTCGCAGAATACTTGCGCCAATATCTTCATGCTTTTCCGAGGGAGATTGGTATGAAAAGCGATAAGCCCGACAATCTGATTTTCAGCGGGATTTTCCGTGATACGCAAAAGGGCACCTTCGGCTCGCGTTACATGATGAAGAATTTAACGTAAAATTAAATTCATGGATAACGGATTTACGAAAACGCACGACAGAGGTGTTGTCAATACGGTATAAGAGTCATCAGTATGGCAAAAGTCACGATAAAGCCGGATGTGCTGCAATGGGCGTTGGTGCGGTCTGGTGATTCTGCGGCACTTGAGCAAAAGTTCCCGAAGCTGTCTGATTGGCTGGCCGGACGGGTTAGGCCGTCGCTGAAGCAGGTGGAAAAATTTGCACGAGCCGCGCGGGTGCCGGTGGGGTTTTTATTCCTTAATGCGCCTCCGGAAGAACATCTGCCGATTGCGGATTTACGAACATTTGAGGGGCATGGCGTGCAGCAACCCAGCCCGGATTTACTGGACACCATTTATCTCTGCCAACGCCGGCAGGCATGGTACCGGGAATATGCTGAAGAAACCGGAGAAGAACCACGGGAATTTATCAGATCGCTGACATTGCGGATGCCTCCCGAAAAGGCGGCTGCCCAAATCGGGAAAGTGTTGAGTTTTGATATTGCCGACCGTAAAACATGCGCGACCTGGAGTGATGCCCTGCGATTATTCGTGGAGAAGGCCGAGAATTCCGGCGTTCTGGTAATGGTCAGCGGTGTTGTGGGAAGTAACAATACGCGCAAGCTTGATCCGCGGGAATTTCGAGGCTTTGCGCTGGCGGACCAGCTTGCGCCACTGGTGTTCATCAACGGGGCCGATACCAAAGCGGCCCAGATGTTCACACTCGCCCATGAATTAGCCCACCTGTGGTTGGGGGAATCCGCAGTCTCAAATATCAGCTTAACGGCGTCAACAGACCAGAACATCGAGGTTTGGTGCAACCGAGTTGCCGCGGAGTTGCTCGTGCCGCTGGCCGACCTGAACCGGGAACTTGCCCGTGCCCGTCAGATACTCTCGGAATTGCCCGAGCTTGCCCGGTCATTCAAAGTAAGCACGTTGGTCATCCTCAGGCGCCTTCAGGATGCGGGGCGTATCAATCAGCAGCAATTTCAGGCCTCCTATAACGCCGAAGTTGCGCGACTGGTGGGGTTGCGGCGATCAGGCGGTGGCGATTTTTATCTAACGCAGTCGGCACGAATAAGCCGACGGTTCGCACGAGCTGTTGTAACCAGCACCCTCGAAGGCCAAACGCTTTATCGCGACGCATTTCAGATGCTGGGAATTAAGCGCGAGCATACCTTTCAGGAATTTGGAGCTATGCTGGAGGTCTCCGGCTGATGGCTTATCTTCTGGACGCCAACATCTTCATCCAAGCCAAGAATCTCCATTATGGGATGGATTTTTGCCCGGCATTTTGGGATTGGCTGGTGGAAACAAATCAGGCCGGGAAACTCCATAGTATCGAAAAAATCGGAGACGAATTGGCAGTATGGGCCGGCCAGCGCGATAACGAATTCTTCCTGCCCCCCGATGATGCCACGATCCCCGCGCTGGCCGCAACGGCGGAGTGGGTGCGCCAATAAAATTATCGGCCGGCCGCAATCAGCACTTTCCTGCAGGATGCGGATTATTATCTGGTAGCCTTTGCGCTGGCCCACGGGCACGTGGTGGTGACGCACGAGATCGCCAGCGACAGCGTCAACAGGGTAAAAATTCCAACCGTCTGCATCGGCCTGAAAATCAAATGCATCAGCCCCTACCAGATGTTAAGAAATGAAGGGGCCAAGTTCGTGCTCGCACGCAGCTTGTAATGACAGCATCGCGCCTAAATCCAATATACATGTAACATACCGTGAGATGCTCATGACAGAAAACGGTAATGTTGACGTACAATTCCCTTATGGCTAATGGTAAGCCCAAACTCGAACTCAGCTGGATTGGCCTGCCGAGCTGGAGCCTGCATAACCATGGCCTGGTGCGGCTCGCAACGGTGGCATCTTGCATACCGTGCTGCGCAGAATGGCGAAGTAATAGCAACCGTTCACGGCCACCTCCGTCAGCCAGATGGAGCTATGGTGGTCTTTGCGCGGAAATATTGGCATGGAAAACGGCGAACCTCATTGGCTCACGAGCGCAGAGAATTAAAATGCCCACAAGCGTGGATGACGACAAACTATCAGCTTATTCAGACACCAAGTTGGCACGATAGCGGCCGATTTCCAGGCCATGTGGGAGATGGTAATAAACTTAAAGCAGTTGTGTTATTCGCCCGTTTGCAAAAGTCTTCTTCATAACTAACTTCGGCCGCTCCCCGCACTATTATTCTCTGTAGCTGTTGCCGCCGCCGGCGGATTGATCACTTCTGCCGCAGTCGCCCGCGCGATTACTTCATTGAGTAGCGGCGGAAGATTTTCATAAATGACAGCATCCAGAACTGCGTGTTGTACCCGCCCCGCGGCATTGACATATTCCAAAATAACCAGCCCGGCCTTGGGCCAGCGCCGATTGTCAATCATTTTGATCGCGTTATATGGCACCATTCGTCCATTGGACAGCCACAAACCCTGATCATCAGCCATGATCCGTTTGAATCGGACCCACAGAAACCATACCAGTCCCGCCACCGCCACCAGCCCCAGTCCCAGCACAATCCAGCGTTGATTATGAATATCTGTTACCGTATGCCACCCTGGAATATTGTTGATGTGGACCAGATGATCAAATTTCAGCCGCTGGGCATTGGTGGCGTGCCGCCAACCGGGCCAGGCGCGAGCAATCAATTTATCCTTCCCGGTCACACGATGTGATAACAGCATTTGCTGGACTACGGTATCATCATGATCCGGCCAACCGTACCAGCCATCCCATGCAAACCAGGCCGCAAAGACGAAACATAAGAACGCCAGCACCAAAGGCCGGCGCCGTTCCCACGCCGCGGGTTGAGAGATTATCTGCATTGAAAACAACTCCGGAAAATACGTACCTTGGTTACGAATCGCCAATCCGAAATAGAATTCTGCTCCCGCACTGGAGAGCCATGATTCCATACCGCACCGCCCAGAGAACCGGCCATGAAGTTCTTTTTTGCGGTACCGGTCAATATCATCGCGTATACCCTGCACGATGATATTAAATTGACATTATTATAATAAGCGATGATGGGACATTAGTCCAAAATCATTCTGCACCATGTTCTTCAAAACGTGTGGTTATATCAGGGGCAGAGGCAAGATGTTCGCTGTCAGCAAGCCGGCCAGTGCCGCCGTGTTTATTCTGGTCAATCCGGGCGGCCAGGCCAGGGGTGGCTGTGTGCGTGGTTAACAGCCGTGTGTGCAGCATGCCGCTTATTATTTCCATGTGCGGAAAGAAAATCTGTGCGGACTACGGCGAATAACAGCACCATCAGCAGTCCGGTGATTCCTATTACATTGCATAAGGCCTTGAGTTTTCGACCGCGACCGTCGGATTGCACTGGAGCATGAACCAGGCAAAAGGCTTCGTTGTGAATGTTATTCGCTGCCACACCCGCAGCGCGTAATGATTCAATAAGTGTAGTGGCGAATGCTCCCGGACCACAAATCCAGAATGTCTTTCCAGATAAATTGCCGGCGCAGTATTTTTGGATCAGCGCTACATCAATATGGCCCTTCTCCCCCTTCCAGTTTTTATCAGGTCGGCTTAAGACATGGACGATCCGTACTTTACCGCCGCTGCGATTTTGGCATTGTGTAAGTTCCTCAAGAAAGGGAATCTCGTCGGCACAGCGGTTGGCATACAGCAATAGCACACGGCGGTCTTCCGCGCAATCTGTGATCCAGCGGATCATACTGCGAAACGGCGTTATACCAATACCGGCGGCAATGAAAACCAGTTCTCCGGTGTCCGCATGAAACCGGTGTGAGAAGCGCCCGAAAGGGCCATGTACAGTTACCGCATCTCCCGGTTTGACGGTGCTGCCGATGGTGCGGGTGAAATCGCCAAGTTCTTTGATGGCCAGCATAAGGCCATCAGTTTCACTGGGGCTGGAGGCAATGGTCCACACATGCTCTTCGCCGGACGCAGATGGAGGCGAGCGATGAAAATGGAAGAAGGCGAATTGTCCCGGATTATATTGCAGTGCTTGTCCGCCGGGGAGAGGCTTTAATTGCACTTGCCACACCGCCCGATTGATCTGTCGTACGTCATGTACCGCATAGCGATATTGTCGCAGACGTGGGGGGCGAACCGTCCGTGTCCACATGATCGACACCAGCGCTGCCGCCATTACCGCCATGACGAACATACGCAACGGCCACGGGGGGAAGGCGTCACTGGCAAGCAGGCCATGGGTGAACGCAAAAACCAAAACCGCCAGACCCAGGAGCCGGTGTGAAAACCGCCACTTTTCAAATTCCACACGAAGCCGCGAACGGTAAATGCTTACCCCGATCTGAGTTGCCAGCAACAGGATTGCAATTCGCCCAAGCTGGAAACGCCAGGGCACCCACAGTCGTGTTACCAGGCGGATATTCAGGGAGGCCATGAGAATAACATGCAAAATCAACGCACCGAATCCGACCATTGCCATCCGACGGTGAAAAAGCATGACGGCATCCAGACCGAAAGGTTTCGCAATCCATTGGTAACGGGCGGCAAGAATGAAACTTGTAGCTATGATCATCAGCCCGAGGAGGCCGAAACCCAGCGCGATCTGTTTAATAAATTGCCCCGCCGGTACGCGTCCTCCCAGAGACGCCAACGCCAGGGGCACCACCAAAACGGCCCAATAAAGCATTACCAGCAGAATCGCCCGTGTCCGGGTTGCGCTGAATGCAGTGGATGCTGGAGGTTCATTTTCAGTCTGGGTTATAGTTGCTTCTTGCGATACTGTCATCTGGCCCTTCCATTATGTTATGGTTCACGTGCGGACTTTATACCGAGGTACACTTTGGGGTATGGATTATCGCGTTTACCGTGGTAATAAACGCGGGTGAAAAAACCATACCACATCTTAAAGGCCGTTCCATCTGTAGAATGGTTACAGTTCTTGCCGGCGCCGATGGTGTTCAGCAGCCATAACATCATCCCGGCGGTGTGGCTTCGAGTTCCTCCTGTGTGGGCTGCCGCTTGCCGGGGCCGGACTTGCGCAAAGGTGTGGAGATCGGCGCTGTTTCCATCGGAATATCTTCCCCGCCGCCCGCCGCGCCGCGAGCCATGGCGATGACCCCGGTGCGGGCGAGTTCACGAATGCCATAGGGCCGCACCAGTTCCACGAACGCATCAAGTTTTTCCTCCTCGCCGGAGAGTTCGACCATGATCGCCTGATGTCCCACATCCACCACGCGGCCCCGGAAAAGATCCGCCAATTCGATAATTTCGCTGCGCGTGCGGGGTGTAACGCTCAGTTTCACGAGCATCAGGTCACGGGAAACAAAAGGCGAATCCTTATAATCGCGGACCTTGACCACGGTAACAATCTTGGCCAGCTGCTTGCGCACCTGTTCCAAAGTTCGCTCGTCGGCGATGACCACAATGGTCATGCGCGAAAGATTCGGGTCTTCCGTTCGTCCCACCACCAGAGAATCGATATTAAAGCCCCGGGCGGAAAACATGTTGGCCACGTGCGCCAACACGCCGGGTTCATTCATCACCAGGGCGGTAAGAATATGACGCATAAATAATACTCCAAGGCTAACGTTGACAATCCCTCATATCCGGCACGAGAACGGTTTAGCGGTCACTGCGGATATTTAATTTTCCCCCTAAGGGGCAGGATCGGCACACACGACGGTCTAACGGCAGAATGCCGATACCATGATTCTCTTTACGCCAGCGTACCGATCTCGCGTGTCATGTTGGGCGGCGCTGAACCGACAACACCAAGGTCCATTTCATGAATGCCTTTGCCGCTGGGCACCATAGGATACACATTCTCATCGGTTTCACAAAGGAAATCCACCACGCAAGGTCCGGGATGACGGATCATTTCATCGACAACTTTCCGCACTTCCTCTTTCTTTTCACAGCGGATGCCGCGGATACCGAAACTTTCCGCCAGGGCCGCAAAATCCGGATTCACCATTTCGGTCTGGCTGAATCGGCTGCCGTAAAACATCTTCTGCCATTGCCGCACCATGCCCTGGAAGCGGTTGTTCAAAATGGCCACTTTTACCGGCAGGTTGTATTGATGGATCGTGGCTAATTCCATGGCGGTCATGAGAAAAGAACCGTCGCCGTCAATATCAATAACCAATTCTTTTGGCTGCGCCACCTGCGCCCCAATGGCTGCGGGCAGGCCATACCCCATGGTTCCCAGTCCACCGCTGGTAATCATGCTGCGCGGAACACTCCAACGGATAAATTGCGCTGCCCACATCTGGTGCTGGCCCACGCCGGTGGTAAAAATGGCCTTGCCGGCGGTGGCCCGGTTCAGGGCCTCAATAATCGCCTGTGGTTTGGCGAATGGCGAATCATCCCGATAGGCAAACGGAAACTTTTCCTTCCATGCCGCAATCTGCGCCAGCCATTCACGGCGCGGCCGGTGTTGAATATATTGCAGCATATCCTGGATACAAAGACGGGCGTCACCCACCACGGGCACATCCACTTTAACACTTTTGCTGATACTGGTGGGATCAATATCCACATGCACAATTTTGGCCTTGGGTGCAAAAAGTTTCAGGTTACCGGTCACACGATCATCAAACCGCGCGCCGATGGCTATGAGACAATCCGCATCCTGAACGGCGTAATTGGCATACGCGCCGCCGTGCATACCCAGCATGTGCAGACTCAACGGACTTTTTTCGTCAAAGGCTCCGAGGCCCAGCAGGGTCGTAGTGCAGGGGATATTTCCTTTTTCCGCCAGTTCGCGGACTAACTTCCACGCACCGCTGATAATTGCTCCACCACCGACATACAACACCGGACGCTGGGCGGCATTGATCATTTCCGCGGCGGCCTTGACCATCCGGCTGTGGCCGAGGCGGTAAGTCTTATACCCCGGTAACCACGGCGCATCATCAACAGTGCCATCCACTTTCATCGTGGTGATATCCACCGGTAAGTCCACCAACACGGGACCGGGCCGGCCGGTGGTGGCGATGACAAACGCCTCGTTGATAATCCGTGGTAAATCCTTGATATTCTTAACCAGATAATTACGTTTGGTCACAGGTCGCGTAATACCGGTGACATCGGCTTCCTGAAACGCATCATTGCCGATCAAATAAGTGCGCACCTGCCCGGAGAACACGATCATCGGAATTGAATCCATATAGGCGGTGGCCAGGGCGGTGACGGTGTTGGTGGCACCCGGGCCGCTGGTGACAATCACAATGCCCGGCTTGCCTGTGGCACGGGCGTAACCGTCGGCCATGTGTCCGGCTCCCTGCTCATGACGCACCAGGATAAAGTTGAGCTTGCTGTCATAAAGCTGATCAAATGTCGGCAAAATCGCCCCGCCGGGATAGCCGAAAACATCGGTAACGTGATGCTCCAGGAGCATTTGCAACAGTATCTGGGCCCCGGTTTTTCCAATGTATCGATCTGTTTTTCCGGTTGGTTCGCCCAGAACCGGAAGTTCATTACCCGCGTCTTTTCCCACGTTGGACGCAGATGCGGCAACAACGTCGGTGGCCAATTTTCCTGGCTGGTTTGACTTATTGGTGGTTTTGGAAGCCGCCATCACGGCCGCTTCCCCGCTAAGGAAAGTGCTGGACATAAAGACCTCTTATTTTGTCAGCTGCTGTGGAAAGGTTGACAGGCGTCCGCCGCACGGCAGATTACACCAGCGCCCTACCAAGCCGCTGTTCCGGCATACCGGAACGACGAATCCTCCGATACGAAATCACGAAGACTCGTCCTTACATCAGATGATAATAGCACGTTGGTGATGGCAACGCAAGTGAGATGAATATATCGTGTTGTACCGAAGTAGAAATGTCACCCCTTAGCCGAAATAGAAGTGTCACCCTTAGGTCTGGTGTATACCAGGCGGAATGGAAAACTTACTTATGTCGGCAAAAGAGCGGGTTCGTCTGGATGCGAT
>JAMDCX010000024.1 GCA_023489375.1 Planctomycetota bacterium | reverse complement strand
ACATAAGGAAATATAGTATGAGGAACAAAACCAGTATCGTAACATCCGCCGCAGATGGTTGCGGCCAACCGTCGTCCATTCGGCCAATGGACAATTTACCGAGCCGCGACCATAAGGGAGCGGAGTATAAGGAGTCATTTATGTTATCCAGTCGTTCATCCGTTTCTCGTGGTTGTTCCCTGGCGGCTGTGGCATTCGCAGTGGCAGCACTGGTGGGAATGGCGGGAGCCACCCAAGCTGGAATAATTGTTTCCGATGCGTTCAGCGCCGCTAATGGCACTGCGATCAACGGTCGGATGCCGTCCCCTGTTAATCTTCCAGGCGCAGCTTGGGTGCAGGCCAACGGCTCCTGGGAAAATCAGATCCAAAACAACTTGGCCACGCTTGGTGCCGACGAAGGTGATGCGATCAGTATTGGCACTGTCGCGAGCAACTACAGCGTAACGTCCTACACCATTTCCGACTCATTCAACTTGGGTACGGATTCGATGAATACTTACCCCTTGCGAGGAACTTGGCTGGGATTTTATAGCTCCGGGACAAACCAAGATGGCACCTTTACCGGGTTGATAGTCAACCCTAACGGCAACATGTGGGTAATCGGTAATAACTCGAACACGATTGGCAGTTCCGTCGCCATCAGTGGATTCAATGCGGCCGCCACTCACACCCTCTCTTATTCGGTTGACTTGGCAACAGGCACAATTTCAAACATCCTTCTGGACGGCAATGCTGTTTCGTTAACCGCCCCCAGCGGGACATTCACCTTGACCGATACCGCCTACGCCGGCTTCCATAATATGTCGAACAACGGCAATAGCGTTGGAACGGTCGGCAATTTCGTTCTTTCCTCGCCGCAGGTTCCCGTTCCCGAACCAGCCACGCTGGGTTTGATGGCAGTCGGTGGATTAGGCTTGCTATTGCTGAAACGCCAGAAGATGGTTTGACGCAGCGGTGCAAATAGAGCACGGCCATACGCATTTGTTGCGCTCCTCGCCATTACTGTCATATCCAGTATATGAGTCTGGAAACGCAAGTATTCTCACCCGCCCTGGGTTGGCCGTCAGCGCCTTGGTGATGGCGATTTTCATGCTTGCGTTGTACAAGCCAGGAAACCGCCGATAAATGGAGGATATTCGGGAGGGCCGGGGAAATTAAAACTCCCGGCCCTTCTTTCTCCGACGGGCGGCTGAAAACTGGAAACTCAACACCATAACAAGGAGTTTTTTTATGAAACGTAGAAATGGGTTTACCCTCATCGAATTACTGGTGGTCATCAGTATTATTGCACTGTTGATTGCGCTGCTCTTACCAGCTTTGGCCCGGGCAAAGGTATTAGCGCTGCGGATGTCTTGCGCCTCAAATCTGCGCCAACTCGGCCTGGGGTTAAACGAATACAACAATGTATACTTGGGCCAATACCCACCCTGCAACAACAATTGGCCATTTGGGACTGTCCAGCAGATGGTACCGACGACCAACAACTATTATCCATCAGGATTTGGGCTTCTGTTCAGCACTGGTATCATCAAAAATCCAGCTGCATTTTATTGTCCGCAGCCGGGTTTTTTCTCAACGAAGAATATCGGCTCGTATCTGGGCACCTATGCGCCAAGCTGGAATGCCCAGCAGAATGGAAATTATTCGCCGAATCAGCCGAACAATCTGATTCCCTGGTACGCGGTATATTTGGGCTACGAGTACTGGTTCGGACGCAAGCAGGTCGATCCATGGACGGGTGCTACCGAAGAAGTGGTTGTCAATCCCTGGACCAGCGCCGTATCAACCGTAAATCTCGTAGACCCCGCCCGGGCCTTTACTCAAAGCGATCATGGTAATCCCAATACCATTATCGGTAGTGACCTTACGGTGAGCTACGACGGCCTATGGTCGGCAAACGCCATGAATACCCCGTTTCCGCCATTTTCCAACCATATGGGAGTCGACGGGTGTGACGGATCCAATATTCTTTTGGATGATGGATCAGTTTCGTGGCACAGTCCCGCCCACCTGCACTGTAACTTTATTTTGGATGGTGAGGATTTCTGGGAGTGAAAGAATAAAACCAGGAGAGGGATGCCAAGCGATGGTGCTGCATTTGACTGGGTGCATCCCCACAATATGGTGGTTATGTGTGAGGTGGTTATGAAACGAAGGGATTTTTGTCGCGTTGCGGCGACGGCGGTTGTTGGCGGGACGGTATGCAGCTTCTCGGTTCCGCTAGTTGATGGGCACACAAAAAGCTCGCTGGATATTGTGGTTCAACATGCGGTTTATGGGAAACTTGGTGATCCCGCCTGTATACGTAACGTCACCAGTCTGGTTCAGGCTCTGGTTAAAAGCGGGAAAACATCATTTCCAGTTGTGGAAATGGCCGCCGGCGGCGATCCGGCACCCGGGGTGATCAAGACGCTGCGCGTCCGGTTTTCGGTCAATGGCCATGACAACGTCGCAGTTGCCCACGACGGTGAAATATTCCACTTCATCACCGCCCCTTATAAGGCCACAGGTTGGCGCAATGTGGCCTTTCATCGGGAACCGGGTGTAAGGATCGAAACCAGCACCTCGCGCTCGGCGGTGCTTAGCGGCAGGGACAGCACAAACCGGCTCAACGATGGCCAAAAATTCCGGCCAGGCGGCAATCCCAGTTTCCTCTGTTGGACTTCGGATCCGTATCATCATCTGCCTGCTTGGATATGGATAGGATTTTCCGGTTATAGGCGCATCAATCGTGTTGTGCTCTACGCCGGGGAAATGACGCTTCAGCCGGTGGAATTTGCGGGCCAGATATCTGACGACGCCGGCGCAACATTCGATGAATTGTTCCATGCGAACAACGTTCGCTTTGATCCAACCACATTTTCTTACACTGTGGATTTCGAGCCGGTGGACACGACTAATTTTCGTTTGCTGGTCTTACGCAGCACCGCCCCGGAGACACCACAGTCGCACTGGGTACAACTTTCTGAAATTGAAGTGTATGGTGATAATGCACCGGTGGTTACCAATTCCGATCTGCCGAAACAAACTGCCACGGGTGCGTCCATGCCGACTTCAGCCCTTCATGCGGACGCATCCTCTGTAGCCCACGTTTACGATGATGATCGAATGCTGGATATTCGCACACGATGGTACAGAATTCAACTCGATAAATCCGTCCCACGGATTAACTTTCTGGCGTGGGACAGCATGGGCGAAGGGAATCTAGGTGTTAACTTCTTGCGTGGATCCGGTGGATTTCCGCACTTGAAAAGAGTGGAACATTCGGTGATGGCAATCGGTAACGGGCGGTTAGCGCGTATGGGCAACGTATTTCAGTACACACCGGTGGACGTGGCGCCGGGAGTGGCTTTACGCTTGGCGATCAAGGCGGGAGAAAGGGATTTTGATCTAGAACTCACGGTGCGTGCGGACCGCAGGACCGCCATGCACGGCGGCGTGTTCCGCTTCGACTTTGCCCCCAATCAGACCCCCACAACCTTCATCTGCCACCCGGAGAAAGTGTTCAATTTTGTATCCACGCCGTGCTACCTGCATGCCCCGGATTTTGGCACGGCATTTATCACCAGCAGCAATAAGGAAACCTGTTTTTATCGCACACCGGCGGGAATTTTTCCGGCGTTGGATTACCATGTTGAAATCGCGCCACAAATACCTGCTCGCCCAGATCGTCTATGTGAATTAAATGCCGGCGTTTGGCGGGAAGTGCTGCATTTTGCCATTGAAACCATCCGTCCGTTTCCGGACCTGACCGCATCCGATTCACGGCTGCGTCGGCTGCCAGCCTGGGCACTGAACCTGACACAATGGCGACCGGATACCGGTATCATCAGCAACAGCGTGGTCAGCGTGAACTGCGGATTATCCATGCTATTTTATGCGGAGATGGCGGCGTTCTCGCCGCCGCTGAAGGCGGGCATCTCGGCGATGGAATTGGTGCGGGCGTCGGTGCATCGCTATTTCAACGGATCGCCGGGGTATTTTATGCCGCCGCGAAATGTTTACGCCGCCCGTGGTAATTGGCAATCGTCGCGGGAAACGCCAGCTTATCTGATT
Organism: Planctomycetota bacterium; assembly: GCA_023489375.1. Classification (GTDB taxonomy): domain Bacteria; phylum Planctomycetota; class Phycisphaerae; order WQYP01; family WQYP01; genus JAMDCX01. The sequence goes on along the minus strand of JAMDCX010000024.1, from coordinate 4,975 downwards.
ATCTGCGCTTGGTACGTGATACGTACCATAGGCGGCATGCAGGAGCTTGGTAAAAGTCTATATGCGCTGGAATGCATCGCCGGTGAGATTGAATCCTTGGATACCAATGGCGATGGACTTGCGGATCATGGGAAAGGCATGTGGTTCGATTGCTATAACATCCACGGCGCCGACGCCTATTCCAACGCCGCCAATTACCGGGCATTCCGCTGCTTGGCGGAATTAGAAAATCTTGCCGGACGTCCGGCAATGGCGGAACACTACACGCGTATCGCGGACCGCATTGAACATATTTATATGAAAACTTTCTTCAATCCGGCCACCGGAGTGCTGGCTGGCTGGCGTGATGAAAAGGGGCAACTTCATGATTACATGTTCCCTTGGGTCAATGGCTTTGCAATCTACCAGGGGTTGGTACCTGATAAGGAGGCCAACGCGATTCTGGATCGACTGCTGGCTCAAATAAAAAAAGACCAATTTCAATCCTATGAGTTTGGGTTGCCTACCAATCTGATTCCCATTCGTCCTGCGGATTACATTCCGCATACCAGTGGCGCCCCGACAAATCCATCCGGAACCAACACCTGGCAACAGTATATGAACGGCGGAGTCTGCCCCACCTTTGTTTATTATGTCATCCAGTCCTTTTATAAGCTCGGAAGGAGGAATGAAGCCGAAAGACTTTTGTGGCCGCTGGTGGCATCATTTGAAAAAGGGACGTTTAACGCCGGCGTTCAGGTCTCAGCCCAATGGCCTCGGCGTAATCCCGTAGGTAGTGCATTTTATCTCTGGAGCGGAGCACATGCAATGGGGGAAGGGTATTTGCCGGAGGATTGGCAGGCGATGACGGCAATATTTACAGGACACTATGGCATTCGGCTGGACGATCACGGCTACTCTCTGGAATCATGGTCGCCGCTGAAAGGTAAAAAAGTGAAATTAGGCCTGCCTTTTATGGGGCGGATCGTGGAGAATTTCCAGTGAATAGAAAACGTATGATTATTTCCGGCACGATATACAATGCTAAGCGGATCAACACGATGCCGCTTGGTCCCGCGCATTAAGCCCGAAAGGAATAGTAGATGCTGAAAGCCGTAATCCATCGTCAAATCTTCCTTGTCTTCGCCACTGTGGCAGCCACCGCTGGAATCAACCACGCAGTCGCTGCGATATCTGGAGCCGCAAAGACCGAAATTGGCTCGCAAATTCCTGCAGCGGATCAGATCAAGCCAGGATTGTCGGATCGGTTTCGATCAGCATCAACCAAATCGCCCTTTCTCCTGCGTTGTGACTGGCGAAGAAAGCCGCTGGGGGTGCAGGCTCCGCACCCGTTGCTGACCTGGAGTTCTCCGCAACGGGCGGCGCTTCGCCGCATTGTTGCATACGAAATTCAGGTAGCCGCATCAACCGGAGACTTGCTAAGAAGTCCGTTTATTTGGGATTCCGGGAAAATAGCCGTTAGAAGGTCTTTCCTTCCGCAGTATAGCGGACCATCGTTTAAACCATTCACCTGGTATTATTGGCGGGTGCGGGTTTGGGGCAATGGAAATTGGAAATCCCGATGGAGTCGGCCGGCAAGCTGGATGACCGGGCCGCTAAAGACCGCCGATTGGCGGGGACATTGGATTAGTTATTATCCACGTATCACCAATCCATTTTACACCGATGGGTTCAATGCCCATTATGGTATTCCGCTCCCGCTCAAGCTTGCGCAATTACCGGAACCTGTAAGCTTCAACCATGCGGCTTGGATACTACCCGTAGGAGCGGCCAGGCCGGGATCTGTTATTGCGCCGGTTGGGCTATACATGTTCAGCCGGACTTTCTCGCTTCCACATGAAGTGGAGTTCTCGCGGTGTTTTTTGGTTATTGCGGGTGATAATGTATGTAAGGTGGCCATTAATGGCCATGTTATACTTCCCCATTTTTCCGCACCTTGGTCTACACCAGCGGTGCTGGAGGTGGATCGGGATTTGCGCGGCGGGCTCAATAAAATCGATGTGTTGTTGCAGAACCAGGGTGCAGCGCCAAATCCTTCAGGCTTGATAGCCAAGCTTTATATCCGCGGAAACAATAATTTCAGCAGGCACGTTGTAACGAATGCCAAGTGGTCGGGGATTTCCACTTCCACGGGCGCGAAATGGATATCCGGAGTGCCACGACAAAACAAAGTGACGGTGGTGGCTCCCTGGGGCCGCGGGCCGTGGGGCCGAATCGCCCCTCGTATGATGCGGCCAAAATGGAGACAAAACGAACCTTGCCCGATATTTCGCAAACTGTTCCATGTCCCGGCACATACGAATCATGCCTATTTGTACATGGCGGGGCTGGGCTTCTGGAAGGTACTGATCAATGGTCATAAAGTCGGCCACGGCGAATTGGAATCCACCCTTTACGATTATTCCAAGACTGTTCCCTATCAGGCCTTTGATGTGACGCGGCTTTTACGCAAGGGGCATCGCAACGTTATGTCTATTTCGTTGGGCAATGGCTGGTTCAACGTGATGGAGGACGACGCATGGAATTGGAACAAAGCCCCATGGCGGGCGTGGCCAAGAGTGCGTATGAATCTGCTGATGCGGACTGTTGGCGGTAAATCAACCTGGCTGGCCACCAACAACACATGGCAAGCCGCCGCCGGCCCGCGCCTGGCGGACGGCGTATACAACGGTGAAGTTTACGATGCGGCGCTGGAAATTGATGGTTGGAATAACCCGCAAAGAGAGTTTGCCAATTACCCGCACGCGGCGGTAGCCAAGGCCCCGGCAGGGCGGCTTACGGCGCAGCTAATGCCTTCGTGCCGGGTGATGCAGCAGATGGCTCCGCTTTCCATTTCAGAGCCTGAACCGCACGTATTCGTAGTTAAATTTCCGCAGAACATGTCGGGGTGGATGACATTAACCGCACGTGGCAGGCCAGGCGTGCCGGTGGTGATGAAATATGGCGAGCGGTTATACCCCAACGGCCTTGTGAATCAATCCACTATCAAAGGATTGGTTTTCACAGGTTCATTTCAAACAGATACATATATTCCCATCAGGGGCAATTCCTTTACTTACCACCCGCAATTTACATACAACGGCTTTCAATATGTACAAATCAACGGGTTACAGTCACGTCGTGATATTATTCGTGCCACAGCGGATTTTATTTACACACCATTTCACCGCGCCGGCGAATTTTGGAGTGCCAACCCTTTAATCAATGCCATTGCCGATGCGACCAACCGATCCTATTGCTCCAACTTTGTCGGCCGTCCGACCGACTGCCCCACCCGCGAAAAAAATGGTTGGACCGGGGACACATGGTTGGCAGCAGTACAGGGAATGTTTACCTATAATAATCAACTTGGCTATGCTATGTGGCTAAACGATTTTCGAGATGATCAAACGGCCAATGGCTCGCTGGCGGTGATTATTCCAACGTCCAATGGTTGGGGTCAGGGAGATGCAGTGGACTGGGATACGGCATACGAGTTTGTCACCTGGTATCAATATCTGTATCAGGGTGACGGCGAAATGTTAGAGTCGCATTATCAAGGGATAAGAAAATACTTTTTATACACTTTGGGGCACACCAAAAATTGGATATTACCTAATTCTTGTGGCGTTGGTGAATGGGCCAGTCCCAGCACGTCGCGTCCGCCGGTGTCATTCACATCCACCTGTATCCTTTACCGTGATGCGGTTTTGTTAGCACGTTTTGCCAGAATATTGGGAAAAACCACAGACGCAAGGAGGTTCCAGGAGGATGCGGCGGCGATCAAGGCGGCGGTTAATGCCAAGTTCTATAGAGGCAATGGACTCTACAGCAATGGAGATCAGACCGCCCTTTGCATGCCGTTATACTATGGATTGGTTCCGAAAAATCGACAGGCGGATGTGGTGGACCAGTTGGTGGCAGATATTCATAAACATAACAACCATTTAGATGTTGGTATTTTAGGAGAAAGGTGTCTCTTTCGCGTGTTAAGCCGCTATAACCATACCGCCTTGGCCTATCGTATTGCCACACAAACGACTTATCCCAGCTATGGCCAATGGATATTGCATGGTGCGACCACATTGTGGGAAGGATGGGGATTACATCCCGGATCCATGAATCACATCATGTTTGGGGATATTCTAGGTTGGTTTTATAACGATTTGGCAGGTATCGAGCCGGATTGGCGTTCCCCTGGATTTCGCACCATCATCATCAATCCCCATCCGGTTAAAACTTTGCCATGGGCTTGGGCCAAATATAACAGCCGATTCGGTCAAATAAAAAGCGGTTGGCGCTGGCACGGAAAACAGTTGGAGTTGAATGTGACCATTCCTCCAGCCAGTTCGGCCATGATGGCCTTGCCGGGTACCCGTGCTGCGAAGGTGACATGTAATGGTCAGCCCTTTGGTGGGATAAAGGCCAAACCTCCGGCGTTACCGCATTTGGCGTTCCGCAAAAATGTGACTTGGGTGCATCTGGGGCCTGGTAGCTATCGGTTTGTCTATGCACCGCACGGTCTTGAATAAAAAAGGACGGCATGGCAGCTCACTGCAATATAATAATGTCATCCCACCGGGGCATTGTCCCGATAACGCAATTTTTTAATGAGGATGCTATCGTATGTTACAGCAAAATCGGAAGTTCGGTGAATGGGCTGACTCGTCAGTGCCATCACAGCCAGAGGCGAAAGATATTACTGGTCGACCGCGTTGTTCCAACTGGGCTGTTACAGATGCCAGGCTCGATGTTTGGGTAATAGCCGCGATATTTGGTTTGCTTGCGGCGGTTTGGAATCAACCGAGTTCAATTGCGGAACCATGTCGAACAATAGCCGCTCCAATCAGATTGGAAACGCAACTGCGTCCCAACCCTCTGGCGATTAACTCGGCGCGTCCGAGACTAAGCTGGGTGCTGCCGTGGAACGGACGGAATCAGTCTCAGCGGGCCTATGACATTCTGGTAGCCGCAACGCGAAAACAATTGGTGGCCA
>JAMDCX010000048.1 GCA_023489375.1 Planctomycetota bacterium | reverse complement strand
GTTTGAGGGCATACTGGGGTGTGATTACTTCTCGGCCTATCGCAAATACCGGGGCGATTTTAACATGTCCCTGCAGTTCTGCCTGGCTCATTTGATTCGGGATGTGAAGTTCCTCATAACGTTACCGTTCACGGGCCAACAATCGCGAAAAATCAAAGAAATAAGGAGATTCATAACATACGAGGTTTGTAGCAATGTTGGCCGTGTATAGTATAAAAGATCATGATTATAATGGATCAAAAATATCAACGCGTTTCACGCAGGAACTTTTTGCTCACAGGAGCAGCGCTGGGTGCGGTATCGCTGGCCCGTTCGGCAGTGTTAGGAAAAATTTCATCAACTGAGGAATGTGTTTTTGTGACACAAGATGGCAACGGCGGAACTGATTTCTGCCGGTGGGTCAATCCGCTGATCGGATCCAATTTCGCCAGATTATCTTTTTTCGGTGCAGCTACACGACCTGAGGGCATGGTGAATCCCTGTCCGGACACGTCCACCAATGGGTATGCATATTCAAGCACCGAGATACGACATTTCAGCGTTCTGCATTTTTTTCACGTTGTTGGACCAGCGTTTATGCCCACGATGGGAAAAGTGGATCCGACGTTGGGATGGCCGGGCTGGAAGTCGTCTTTTAATCACCAACAAGAGATCGTGGAGGTCGGATACCACAAAGTACACCTGGATCGCTACGGCATCGACACGGAGATGACTGCCTCGGAACGGGTCAGCGTTTTCCGATTCACCGCGGAACAGACCGGTGATTGCAATATTTTGTTTGGATTGAAGGACGCCATGTGCCCCGATGAGGCATCTCTGGAGGGTGGATGGATACGAAAGGTCCACGATGATGAGATTGAAGGCGAAGTCCGCGTGCTTAACCGCATTAAAAATCTGGATATTCGCCCGATCATTGATTGCAAAGTATTTTTCGTAGCGCGTTTCGACACACCGATCAAACAATTCAGCGGCTGGTCGGGCAAGCATCGGCATGGAGAAATAAAGGAAATTTCCGGCCCTGATGCCGGCGGCATTGTGACCCTGCCGGTCAATGCGGGCAAACCCGTTCAGATGGAACTTGCCGTCTCGTATTGCAGTCTCGCCAACGCCCGGGAAAACATGGAACATGAAACCAGCGGCCGGGATTTCGATATAATCCGACATGAAACGCGCGATGCATGGAACAAGCGTCTGGGCAAGATTGAAGTGAGGGGCGGTACCGCGGCGGCCCGGGAAAAATTTTATACCGATCTGTTCCATTCATTACTTGGCCGGGGCAAGATTGATGACGTCAACGGCCAGTATCCGGATTATGCAACGCTCTCGCTGGTGGTTCGCAATCTTCCGCCGGCGAATAACGTCGCCCCCAGAGCCGTGGTGACCTCTTCGTCTGAAATCTCCTCAGCCCCTCATGCCATCGACGGCATCGCCGGGGTCCTGAATCGGGGACAGTGGTTGGCTGCGATCTCCGATCCGTCACCGTGGATTCAACTGACATGGTCTGAGCCGCAATATATCAATCGCATTGATCTGTTCGGCCCGGTAGACAAACCAATGCAATCGCTGGAGAAATATCTCGCCACGGGTATTTCAGGAGGCCCCGGGTGTACTTTATTATTCAGTGATGGCAGCCGGGTAGAGGCAGGATATATGGACTGCAACGGCTCAACAAAAGAAGTCATTTTTACTCCGCGGCACGTGAAATGGGTAAAACTTCAATTGCATGCACCGGCAGGGGAAAGAAATTTGGTCGGGATATCGGAAATACGTGCCTACACCACAGACAGCAAACCTGATTTCCATGTCTACAACACAGATTCATTCTGGTGGACCCAGATGAACCTGAATATTCTGTGGGGAATTCTCTGGCCCGATGTGCTGCTGAGTTATATCAAGGCCGATTTGCTCTGGTATGAAAATGACTGGAGGCACCGTCTGCCGCGTTGCATTCTCGCAGGCAGGCGCAACTGGACGATGACCGGAGAGCAGGCAGTCCCGCTGCTGGCAACAGGTATCGCCCTGGATTTGCCTTTTGATCATCAGCAGGCATTGGCGGCAATGGTGGACGTATGTACTCGACCATGGCCGGACTACCCGCTTCCGGAATGCGGTTGGGCCGGTATTCTGGATCAATGGCCGGTCTATATGCGCCTGGGCTATATATCATATCAAGCGGATAGTTTTGCCTGCACCAGTAAAACACTGGAAAATTCATATACAGACTGGTGCATCGCTCAAAGCGCAGCAAAACTGGGATGGAACACCGAAAGCAAGACCTTCTTCCATCGGTCGCAATACTGGAAAAATGTGTTTGACCGGCGGCTGGGTTATGCCCGGCCCAAAAATGAGGATGGATCCTGGGTCGCGCCTTATGATTATCTTCTCAGCGGCAACAAAACATTTTGCGAGGCCAATGGCGCGCAGTATACATGGTTCCCCTCACACGACGTACAGGGCATGTGTAATGTGATGGGGGGTAATGACCGATACTGCGACAAACTGAACTGGCATATGCGCATGGGAGAACTGGTGAATTTCGAGGATCAATACGTAAGCAGACGCCTGGTGTCCTATTCAAATGAACCGGACTTTCAGGTGGCGCATCTGTTCAACTACGCAGGCCGGCCATGGCTTACACAGAAATGGGTTCAACAGGTGCACTTTAAGGCGTACAGCAGTATCGGCACATCGCCTGCTGCGTATTGTTGGAATGATGAAGACGAAGGACAGATGGGATCCTTGAGCGTACTGATGGCGATGGGAATCTACAGCGCACGCGGCGTTGTGGGCAATCCGCCAACATATGAAATTACCACGCCGATATTTGACCGCGTCACAATTCATCTCGACCGGAAGTTTTACCCCGGCGCCACTTTCTCCGTTCAGACAAAGCGGCACGGCTCCGCGGATATTTATATCCGGTCAGCACGACTCAACGGTCAAGAACTGGAAAACTGCTGGTTTCCGCACATGACATTGGCAAGAGGAGGCACCCTGGAACTGCAGCTTGGCCGAAAACCAAATCGTCAATGGGGAAGCCGCCGACCCCCACCCTCCCAATCGCCGCAATCAGAGCAACCTCTTCCGCATTACGCAAACCTGGCGCAAGGTCGTCCGGTTGTCGCAGATTCAAGCGCCATTAAATACCCGCCACGGTATGCGGTCTCTGGTCGCGGCTACCGCATGTGGTTGTCGGGTACAGGAAATTACCCGCATTGGCTGGCGGTGGATTTGGAAACGAAACGGACCATCGATCTGGTGGAGGTACGCTTTGCACCGGACTACCCGAGTGCCTACGATATTGAGGTGTCTGTGGATAACAGAACTTGGAGAAAAATTGTCAAAGTTGTGGATAATGAAGCCGTGACACCATTACGACTCCACGCCATTGCACCGGCGATGGCGCGTTATGTACGGGTGCTGGGTGTCGCGGGACCGCGACCGGCAATTGGTATTATTTCTTTGCGTGTCTATGGTGCTTAATAATCGATCCATGTTGACAGATGCACGGGCTTGGCTGCGGGATTGCATATCGGCGCACAGCCGGGCACCACATTGCACCAGCCGCTGCAAATATCGGGTTCCGTCTCGTGACTGCAGTCGATTGTTTATGACAACATCCGCTTTTGCCGGCAGACCAGGAAAATGTGATCGATCGCTGGTACAAGAGGTGTTGGCGTGCCTCTGGGTAATCATTGGACTGACCATATTCGGATGTGCAACCGGACAACGGGCGAATGCAGCACAACCGGCCGGTACCCTCGCAACCGGGATGCACACAGCCGTCACTGCAGGCGAAGTGCAGTCTCCGGCAGCGATGGTCGATCCATTTGTTGGCACCGGTGTGAGTCCGGGCGGAACTATCAATTTATTTCCCGGTGCATCTATGCCCTTCGGCATGGTTCAATTAAGCCCCGACACTGAATACCCGGGGCTTGGCCCATATCAGTATTATGAAAGGTTTATTCACCTCAACGGCCGAAGCATCGGGGTCTGGTCTGTCAGGGGACTCGGATATCACTATTATCAGAAATTCATCCAAGGCTTCAGCATGACGCACATGAGTGGAGCGGGCTGCCCGAATGAAGGCGACGTATTTTTCACCGCCACAACGGGAACCATTCATACACAAATAAACAATTTCGAATCCCGCTACCTGCATACAAAGGAATCGGCCTCTCCCGGATATTACGGGGTGTGGCTGAAACGGTGGCACATTCAAGCACAGCTTACTGCTACCGATCATTGCGGTGTGGCACAATTTACCTTTCCTGCCGGAAAGCAGGCTGACATTCTCATCCCGATCAGTCATACATTAAATTACACGGCCGCATCAAGTCTTCAGATCGTCAACCGTCATGAAATCACCGGATATGTAGTGAACCATTGTTTCTGCGGCAATGAACAACCCTACAAAGTCTATTTTGTCATGCGGTTCAGCAAACCCGTTGCTGCCTGGGGCACATGGAATGGCCGGGAAGGGAAGGGGACGCTCCACCACGGTTCACGCACGGTCACGCAGACTCAGCACGATCAATGGGTAGGCGGCTACGTCAGTTGGCCAGCCGAGCCACAATTACGGACAATTACCGTATCTATCGGCATTTCATATGTTGATCTTGCTGGCGCGAAAAATAATTTAAAACAGGAGACAGGACACAAAACTTTTCAGATCATCCGTCGCAAGGCGTTCAGGATATGGAACCAGGACTTAAGCGTCATACGGATTACCGGCGGGACCACCACCGACCAGAAAATTTTCTATACTGCCTTATACCACTGCATGTTAATGCCCAGCATTTTTAGCGATGCCGACGGTCGATACCTGGGATTTGACGGCAAGATTCACCATGTTGCACCACCCCATCATGTTTACTGTAATTTCTCGGGTTGGGATATCTACCGCAGTGAAATGCCGCTCCTGGCACTGATTGCTCCACAACGTATGGATGACATGTGCCAATCGATCGTGCTCATGTACCGGCAGGGAGGCTGGATCGGCCGATGGCCGCAAATCAATCATTACACCAATGTCATGTGCGGCAGTCCACTGACGACAGTGTTATGTACGGCGTATCTGGACGGTCTGCATGGGTTTGACATTAACACAGCGTGGCGGGCGATGTTCCGGGACGCCACAGAGGCTCCGCCCGGCGGACATCCTTATGCCGGGGAAAGCAATATTCGCTGGATCAACAAGTTGCACTATGATCCCGATAATTTGGAAAGCTACGGCTCGGTGTCCCAGATTCAGGAAGACTCTGTGGCCTACGCGTCGCTATACGATCTGGCAAGAGCCTTGGGAAAATCGCGACAAGCGGGCATTCTCTACAAACGTGCTTTGTATTACCGTAATGTTATTGACCGGACGGACCATGACATGCGTCCACGGTTATCCAACGGGCAGTGGCGAAAGCCCTTTACGTTGAGCCAATCCCACGGATTTATCGAAGGTTCCGCCGCACAGTACCAGTGGCTGGCCCCCTGTGACGTAGCGTGGTTGGTTCATGCGGTGGGGATAGCACGATTCAACCACCGACTGGCAGACTTTTTCAACAACAAATCACCGGTATTGTTGCCCGAGTATTACAATCCCTGCGACGAGTACGACCTGGAAGCGCCGTTTGAATTTAACTTTTCGGGCAAGCCATGGAAAACACAGGCCATCGTCCGGCAAATACTGAAGCAATATTACCGATTATCCGTCAATGGACTTCCAGGCAATGATGACTGTGGTGAAATGTCATCCTGGGCCGTGCTGACCATGATGGGGCTGTATACAGTGGATCCGGCCAGTCGATCATATGAACTCTGCAGCCCGGTGTTTCCGCGTATTGATGTCCACCTGAAAGCCCCCTTCACGGGCCGGAATTTTATTATCACAACCACTGCGCATCCGGCGTTAACTCCCTTTATACAAAAAGTCCGGTTCAATGATCATGATCAGAAAAAAAACTGGATCAACGTGGCCGACATAACCAGTGGAGGCCATTTATCGTTCACACTGGGACGAACTGCCAACAGGAAATGGGGCGCTGCAACTGCAGATGCCCCACCGTCGCTAAGTAAGAATGGGAGTTTGCGATAAATCATCTGCAACTGTCGCAATGCCATAAGCTTCGTGTGGCTCACAGCCGCAATGCCGGCTACACACGGCGATAGGAAACAATGGCGGAACCGGGCTGATCTGGAATACTGACCGTCAGACCGCGTTGCATCAAATGGGAACCGGACATTATTTCCGAGCCTTTTATGTCAAAGTTGGTCACGGTATAGCGCAATGACGGATCCAAACCGTGCAGACGAAAAATCATTTTCCGACGGACACATTTCCCGCGACGAAATGCCTGTATACAACCGTCGCCGTGCTGCGGCCGGTTGAACTGCCAGGCCATCCAATGTCTGTCGTCTAAACTGTAATGTGTAAGCGGATAGTAATCCCCGAAAAGCATCAACGGACCGATCTTTTTACATTCGCTGTAAGCCTTTCTTTGCGCCGCTGTATTACCTGGCGTCAGTTTCCCCATTCCGAAACACGGCAAATAAAAACTGCGATAAGCGTATGGATCATAGTAATAAACACCAGTACCCTGGAACGGCAGCCATGAAGAAAGACCGTATGTCTGACATTGGTTACCGTTTACCACATTGGGCATACCCGGCCACTGAAAATCACTGCGCAACAGCGGCACCGCGCGGCGCATGGTTTCCAGATCATTTCGCCTCCCCCCGGAAGCGCAGGAGTCGATGCGCAAGCCGGGGTTATTGGTCAGCAAGGCGTCCCAGTAAGCCAGGTGCCCCTGCACATAGAAATTTTCCGTGATCCCCTGCCGGTCTGCCGTGTCATGATTGCGCCATGCTACAAGCGGTCCTGCCCCGTTCATATCTTCCCGGTACCAATCAATGCCGTTGTCTTTAATCAGTGCGTCAAAATGGTGGATCAGCCAGGACAACACCTGAGGATCACCTTCATTAAGAATCTCGCCAACGGTCGCGGCGTTGCCGCGCATCAGCCATTGAGGATGATGTGTTGCCAGCCACGACCCCGGATCGCTGACCCGTTCCGGTTCACACCAGAGAACAAATTTCATGCCATGGGCATGAATCCAGCTGGTAAAAGGCCTGAATCCGTCTGGAAATTCCTTCCGATTAATCACCCATGTGCCGGTATTATTCGGGAATTGTGAATGAGCGCTGCAGACATACCACGGATTCCTTCCTCCCTGATCGCGCCAACACAGATCCGGTTTAATGCCGGCACGCAAAAATTCTTTTACGTAGCCCACATTGTTGCCGTTGACCTGAATTTGACTTAACGCACCAGGTGTTTTGCCATCGACACGGGGAATAATGTGAGCGATATAAAATTTCCGCCAGAGATTCTGCGCATCGGTCACATGATATCCCCGCCAGAACAGCAGCTGAATCAGCGGTGTACGAATTTCCTCGCCGGGCTTGAGATAAAGGTGCGTCAGTTCCTGACCCGCTTGAATGTGCAGTCCGTCAGCGTTGTCACGGATGAACGAACTGGCCCACTGCCCCGGCCATCCGATGGCCAGAATGATTCCACCGCCGGGGGTCTGCAGATTGTAATACGGCCACCCCCGGGGACCATTGCTGGACTTACCGCCAACCGGTGCGAACTTTTCCACACGGTCAGGTGTCAGTTCAAGTTGGTATGGTTGGTAGCTGTCGGGGGTGCAGAAATCTCCCTTAATTGTGTTCAGAACGAATTCCGAACCGACGCCGCGCGAAAAATGCGTGTCCAGTGCCTGAATATTTTGGATAATCGGTGTGGGAGATACACCGGTGTTTTTGAAGTACACCGTCCATTCCACCACTGGATAATCGTTATATTCCACAGCCACACACTTAACTCTCAGACTGGTGACATTCCAGGTGATAACGTGTTCGGTACGATGCTGATCAAGACGCCGTTGCGTCTGCGTGCGGCCCCATGCTCGCAAGGAAGTTGCAGAGTGCTTCCCGTCGTAAATAAATGAAAATGGCGGAACATGGGAAGCCGTGAGGAGTTTCTGCGCTGTCCATTGATCTTTCAACGCCATCTCCCGTGGTAAGACGGGAGATGGAAAAGCGGTAGCATCATTATTGGATTGGCTGGCACAACCTTCTATCGCCATTAACGCAGTCGCAGTTGCAACTTTTCTCAACAATTGCCTGCGACTGCTCCGGCCGAAAAGTCTGGCATGCATCGCAGAGTTCGATGCGTCGGGGTGATTCATGTTGGAAGCTCCTTGTATCAATTTTGCATTTTTAAAGTATGTGGCCCGACACCAACAATGCCGTATCGACCACCTTTACGAACTGAATACCGGATCATCATACATAGCCCAGTTCAGCCAACTACATACCAGTGGAGTGGACATTTGAATTTCCGTAACCGTTCACAGCATTTCGGCCAGTCAGACTCACGTCGAGCCTAACCATAAATATAGTTTACTCCCCTCACAAGAAGAAATGCAAATCAATTTCCACGAATAATATTTCGGGATAACATTGCAGCATTTCCTCCGATCCTCCGATAAATGAATTGGACACAAAGGATTGGCCAAAGTGACATGGATGCACATACTGAACAAGCCTATCAGCAACGTATTGTCAAACTTGAATTGCAGAACACAAGTTTGGAAGCGTGTGTCAGCGATTTAACGCGGCAACTGGCCGAGCGGAACGAACAGCTTACCCAGCGTGATGCCACCATTGCAGCCTTACAACAGCAGGTCACAGAGCTTTCCAAACAGGTGGCCGATCTTCTGGCCCAAGTGGCCCGGTTATCCAAGAACTCCTCAAATTCTTCCAAGCCACCGTCCAGCGATATTGTCAAACCACCGCTACCGCCTGTTCCTCCGGGCGAAAAACGTTCCGTCGGCGGGCAGAAAGGCCATCCACGTCATGAACGCGAGCCTTTTACTCCGGATCAGATTAACCGGGTAGTGGATTATCGCCTGAACCGCTGCCCGAACTGCGGCGGCCGGGTACGTCCGCTGAACTCGCCACCACGTAAAGTCCAGCAGGTGGAAATACCAGAACTTCCGGTTCAGGTCGTGGAACATCGCCGCCATGGGTATTTTTGTCCGCACTGCCAAAAGGTTCATTATGCGCCGCTACCGCCGGAAATTCAGGCCGGCGG
>JAMDCX010000046.1 GCA_023489375.1 Planctomycetota bacterium | reverse complement strand
CCTGTGCTTTTAAGTGTAGTGCAGCGTAACGTCTCATTAAGGCCGTCAGGCCGTCTCATTATTCATTATTCATTGCGGTGCGACCACAGCGCGGACGATGTTGGTAGCCAAGCCGTGAACGGTTACCCCGTCTTTAGTCCTTCGTGAACACTTTGATGGGAATGTATCACAGGTTCCGGGCACTGTTACTTCAGGCCGGTGGTGGCAATGCCGCGGATGAAGGCTTTTTGCGCCAGAAAAAACAGTACCAGCACGGGCGTAATAATCAATACAGAGGCGGCCATGAGCAGGTTATAACTGGTACCGCCGGAGCGGCTCTGATACACCTGCAGCGCCACGGCGAGTGTAAATGTGCTCTGATGGGTTAAATATACCAGTGGTCCGAGGAAATTGTTCCAGGCGGCCATAAAGGAAAACAAGCCCACCACCAGCAACGCGGGCCGGGTCAGCGGAATCATAATGCGCCACCATATACCAAAATGGGAACAACCATCCATGACGGCGGCTTCGGAAAGTTCTCTGGGAATGGTCAGATAAAATTGCCGCAGCAGAAATATAAAGAACGGAATGCCGCAAAAGGCGGGAACCCATAGCGGCAGATTCGTGCCGATCCATCCCAATTCCCGGAAAATACGATACAGAGGTACCATAAACACGGGAAAAGGCAGCATCATGGAAGCCAGCACAATTCCAAAAACCAGGCCGCGACCCCGCCAGCGGATTTTAGCCAGGCTATAGGCCACCAGCGAGGATGAAAGCATGGCGCCGATGGCACTTAATGTAGCGATCACCAGCGTGTTGCGGGCGAAAAGAGAAAAATCAAATTGTGGATCATGCAGCACATGCGTGTAATTTTGCCAGCGCACCGGATGAGGAATAAACACCGGCGGTACCCGCACCGCCTGCACTTCATGTTTCAGACTGGTATCGACCATCCACAGCAGCGGCGTCAGATAGACTGCGGAGGCCAGCAGAAGAAGCAAGTGCGTAAGCAATCGTTGTGTGCGGCTCATGCGTAGTAAACCCACTTTCTGGCCGAGGCGAAAGCCAAAGCCGTCAAGAGCA
This sequence comes from Planctomycetota bacterium, assembly GCA_023489375.1. Taxonomy (GTDB): domain Bacteria; phylum Planctomycetota; class Phycisphaerae; order WQYP01; family WQYP01; genus JAMDCX01. The sequence continues at coordinate 8,097 of JAMDCX010000046.1, read as the reverse complement.
GAATAATCAGCAACTGAATCCAGGCCATGGCGCAAGCCGGCCCCATGCGTAATTGATCAAACGCGGCTTCAAAAATATACATGCTGTAAAAAAGTGTGGCGCGTCCGGGACCACCATTGGTCATCACATAAGGAATGTCAAACACCTGCCAGCTGCCGATAATCCCCATGATAAGGTTAAAAAATATCACGGGCGAAAGCATCGGCAGCGTGATATTAAAAAAGCGGCGAATGGCACCGGCTCCATCCATGGCAGCGGCTTCGTGAAGTTCCCGCGGAACATCCTGCAGACCGGCGAGAAAAATAATAACCGTTTGCCCGACGCCCCAGAAACTGATGAAAATAATCGCCGCCATGGCCCAATGCGGATTGCCCAGCCAAACCGGTGGGGAAATATGCCGCAGGGATTGCAGCGTGGCATGCCCGGCGCCCGCCGCCGCCGCCAGCGGCGCCAGCATGTCCCGCCCCAGCAGGTGCAGTACAGGCCGCAGCGCCGCGTTAATCAACCCCTTGTCCGCATTGAACATCCACTGCCAGATCAGCGCACTGGCCACGAGCGGCACAAGTGACGGCAGAAATACGATAGTACGATAGAACGCCTGGCCGCGAATGGGCATATTGAGGAAAATGGCCAGCAGCAAGCTCAGGCTCAGCGTACAGGGCACGGAAATAGCCGCGTAAATAATCGTGTTCCAAAATGCAGTATGAAAAGTCTGATCGGTCAGCAGATGGCGGTAATTGGTCCAACCGACCCACAGCGGCGGTTGCAACATGCCGTAATTGCAGAAGCTGTAATACAGACTCATGGCCAGGGGAAAAATAAGAAACGCTCCCATACCCAAAAGATAGGGAGCCGCAAAGGCCATACCCACCCATTGTTCACGATGGCGGAACTGCTGTTTCATGGCCGCAACTCCCGTCGGTGGCGCAAGGCGGCCAGATGCTTTTCCCGCCGGACCCACTGATCCGCAAGCGCTTGCGCATGCCGCAGCTGGCCCGCGACGGAGGCACCCATCCAAATCCGATTGGCCATGACCTTCAACTGCAGGTTTACACGCGGCCACAGAGCGCTGGGCGGCAGCGACTGGACGTGCGGGCTGCGCGCAATGGTTTCAAAGACCTGAATGTACGCATTGGGGTTCCGGCGTATAAATTTCCGGCTGACTTTCAGCAGCGGGGAAGGTTTAGCCTGTTGATCATTAAGATACTCCAGATTTTTTCGCGCTATAAAATACTTTAATACTTCCAACGCGGCCGACACATGATGCGCGCCGCGTGGAATAACCCAGATATCACAATCACCGAAAGTCGCCGCCCCCGGAGGACCGAAACTCGTTGGAAAAGCTGCCACCCCGTAATGCCCGATGAGTTCAGGATTATTGCGGTTAATAAAATTGGCCAGAAAAGGCCCCTGCAGCTCCATGGCGACTCGCCCATCCATAAAGGGATTTAACGGCGAATTAAACGGTCCGAACCCGCTTTGAAAACTGTCCACTTCCCGATAGCCCAGGCGTTGGGAAAAACTTTGAAACCAGCGGTACGCCCGCCGTTGTTGCGGCGTGTCGATATTAAAAAAGCCGGTTTGGCGATTATAAATATGATTGCCGAAATAAATCCCCCAGTCGGGAGAATACCAGTTGGGTTCCATCGGCAAAAAGCCCGCCTGCCGGATGGCGCCATCGGGACTGATGATCGTCAGGCGTCTGGCCATCGTATCCAATTGTCGCAATGTTGTCGGCGGTTTGTCGGGATCAAGTCCGGCCCGGGCGAAGAGAATTTTGTTCCAGTATAGCGCGTTGGGGTCGGTGGTGGCCGGCAGACCGTAAAGTGTGCCATCAGGTGCGCAAAGTTTCCAGGCAAAAGGCACAAAGGTATGCGGCGTAACGACCTTATGCCGAACCAGGGTATTAAGGGAGGTCAGCGCGTGGTACGAAATAAACTGCCCCATGACGGCCGACCACAGCGTGACCAGGTCGGGCGGATCACCCCCGGCGGTGGCAATGAGGGTTTTAATATTGACATTACTGACTTCCACCATGTTGATATAGATATGATGTTGCGACATATTGAACTTATTGACAATATGCCGCATGGCCCGGCCTTCAAAGCCGGTCCATTCTTCCCAGTAACTGACCACAACGCGTTTATGAACCGGCTGACCATCAGGCAGAATATGGGTACTGGGCCGGTCACCGAAGGCCAATATCGCCGCCGCTCCGAGGGCCACCAGCGCCACAGCGCTGCGATGTATCAGGCGAGATAACCGGGATGATTCCTGTATTTCCATCACCTTGCCTTATGGGTGAGCAATGATCTCCATGCCGTTCATATAGGGCCGCAGCGCTTCGGGTACGCGTACGGTGCCATCGGCATTCTGATATAATTCCAAAATTGGAATCAAGATGCGCGGACTGGCCACCACGGTGTTATTAAGTGTATGGCAGTATTGCACCCGTCCCTGGGCGTCGCGGTAGCGCATCTGACAGCGCCGGGCCTGAAATTCATACAGCCGGCTGGCGCTGTGGGTTTCCCCATAGGCCTGACGCGACGGCATCCAGGTCTCGATATCAATCATGGAAGCATTCTTCGGCCCCAGATCGCCGGTGCAGCATTGCATGACCCGATACGGCAGCTTCAGCCGTTGCAGCAGAAGCTCACTGTTGGCCAGAATCTGCTGGTGCCAGTGTATGGACTCGTCACGGTCATTACGGCAAATAATCACCTGTTCTACCTTATCAAATTGATGAATACGATACAGGCCGGAAGTATCTTTACCATAGGTGCCAGCTTCCCGCCGGAAGCAGGTGCTTTGAGTAACCAGTTTCCGCGGCAACTGGGCTTCTTCAAGAATTTCATCCATGTGAAAGGCGGTCAGGCCCACTTCTCCCGTTCCGGTGAGAAAACGCTCATCCTCTCCGATTTCAGTAAGTTCCCCCACCCGATACGCCTGTTCCCGTCCGGCGGGGAAAAAACCGGTGCCGCGCATGGCCGCCTCACGCACCAGCACCGGGACAATCAGGGGTGTAAAACCTTTTTCAAATATCATCATGTCCATGGCCAGCCGCAGTACCGCCTGATGCAGCAGAGCCCCGGCGCCGGTGAGAAAATAACTGCGTGATCCGGCCAGCCGCACCCCGCGCGGAACATCAAAGAGGCCCAGTTGCTCTCCGAGATCCACGTGGCTGCGTACTGGAAACGCAAAAGGTTCAACCGTTCCCCATTTCCGCAATTCCACATTGTCTTCCGATGATTTCCCACGCGGTACGTCGGCATCCGGAGGCTGGGGAATGGTCAGCAATCGCGCGTCAATTTCCGGTTGCAACGCTTTAAGGCGCTCCTGAAGGTCTACGGATTCCTGCTTGATTTGCGTCGGGCGCTGGCGCAGCGCGGCCACCTGGGCTTCTAATGCGGTCCGTTGAACCGTATCTTTTTCGCTTTTTAACCGCCCCATCAAGGGGCCGATTTCCCGGTTGATTTTGTTCTGCTCGGTGGCCAATTCCTGCAGCCGCTGTTGCAATTCGCGCCAGCGCGCATCCAATTCCAATAAGCCGTCAAGATCAACGGAAATATTTTTCGCCTGTGCTCCGTCCCGCACCAGGTCGGGATTTTCCCGGATAAACCGCATGTCCAGCATAAAAAACCATCCAAACCATAAAAACCGCCGATATGATAACAATTATTCCAGATTCAGTCGCCGCGTCCGCTTCCGCAGGTGCTTCCGGGCGGCCACGCAACTTACCACTCGCGACGAAATAATGGCGGCGGAAGTAATATTTAACATCCCGGTGGGATAAACCTGACGGTTAACATTTTCCGGTGGGATAAACCCACCGGCTCGCGTGCCCCCTTTTATCCAGCGGCCAGCAGGCTGGCCGGCTTATCATATAACTCCTGCGTTTTACTCATTATTCATTACTCATTACTTTTTACTTATTACTCATTACTTATTGCGGCGCGGCCCCTTACCGTATTTTGCACTCCAGATTCCATCCTGTTTACTAATAATTCGCAATTATGGACACGTTAACGATTATAAAGAAGGTCTTTTGCATCAACGGCGAAGTTTGTGCGTTATACATTATTAAGGGCGTAAGCCTGGACGACATGGTGTGGAATGTTCGTGGAATGTATGTCATGCCATCGTTTTTATCATCGGACCGTCAGTATGGCGCTCCGGAAGTAAGTATGGAGATGTATGATGCGAAATAAAACAATTTGTAGACCGCGGGCTTTTACCCTCATCGAACTATTGGTGGTCATTTCCATCATTGCGCTGTTAATTTCCATCCTTCTGCCGGCGCTGGCCCAGGCGCGAGGCGCTGCCAACGCGGTGGTTTGCGAAAGCAATATCCGGCAATTACTCACCGGGCTGCGCGAATATGTGCAGACCAACAACGGTTATTTTCCTCTCAATGGGATTTTGTTTCCGCATGTGGAGAACAGTGCCACCAATCCATCGTCTGTGGAACAAAGCGTGTGGGATACGCAGGCGGATTACAATTTATATTATGGAGCGTTATATCCGTTTATGGCCGGAATTCCACAGGCACCCATGGTACCGGATCTCCTGGCGGGCGCCGCAGCGCCCAACAGCATTGCCGCAACGCTTGATCTTAACCCCTTGCATAATAAATTTGCGCGGGTATTTATGTGTCCGGTGGATAACGGATATCGTACCAGTCCGAATGCCGTGCGCATGGCCGCGGATGGCCGCACCGTGCTGCCGATCGGGCCGGGGTCGGGTGGTTTCTGGAGTTATTCAGTCAATTCGCTGTTGAATTCACAGGCCAAAGTTTTACCGACCATATTTGGCAATGCGGCCGGCGGTGGAACCGGAACCTACAGTACGCCGTGGAGCTATCCAATTCGCGATGCCACAATTACCAATCCCCGGTTTCTGGTATTTATTGAAGAATCCGCGCAATTATCCGATTTCAACGATGAGGTTATGGATCCGATCGGTTACAACCCCGGCGATTATTTAAGTTCCCGCCACGACGGCGGCGGGCATCTCGGCTTCTGGGATGGTCACGTTGAATGGATGTCGCAGGTTGAATATCACAATGCGCCCAACGCCATGGGTGGCGGCGTCTCCGGCACGGTGGCGTTTGAAACCGCCATGCAGGATCCACTGTTTCGGATGTTCATCCCGAATATCAATCATTAACGGCGGCGCAACAACGCTGTAGTTCCGCCTTGGACATGTTGCCCAATATGGACAAGACATTCCCACGCCTCAGGATCAGGAACAATTAATTCCGTGCGGCTGCCAAACACAATGATGCCAAACCGTTCTCCCCGCTGCAAGGGTGTCCCCGCGGTGGCGTTGCAGATGATCCGGCGGGCGATGGCCCCGACAATCTGCCGGACAATGGCTACAGGTGGATGATCCGCCATGGACGAAACCTTTAATACCAGGGTGTTGGATTGATTGCGCATGCCGGCCTGCGGATTCCGGGCATCCAGAAATTCGCCCGGCGTAAAGTGCGTTGATGCCACCACACCCGCACAGGGACTTCTGTTAATATGCACATCCAATACGCTTAAAAATATCCCGAGGCGCAAAGCCGGCCCGCTTAGACCGTCGTATCGTTCCAATCGGGTAATTTCCACAATTGTTCCGTCAGCCGGTGAAACCATCAGTCCCGGTTGTTCGGGAATGGCCCGCGGCGGGTCCCGGAAAAATAACATGCACGCCAGTGTCATAACGGCCACCAGGACCGCCAGTACCGGCGTGACAAAAACAAGAATACCCATCATCAAGGCACCGGTGGTCAGCATGGGCAGCCAATAGCGCCAGGCCAAAAGGGAAAGTGGAAACCAAACCCGCTGCTTACGCATAGCCGTTGTCCAAACCCGGTAAGACCGCGCGCCGGTTGCGGTAGCGCGCCAGATGCCATTTTTCAACGTTCATGCGGTTCCTCAAGATAGGTATATCCCCGCAGTCCGGAATCATAGAACCGCAGCAGCAGAGCGGATTCTTCAATAGAAATGGTTTTTTCGCGTACCGCGCGTTCCACATCCCGGTGCATCCGACCCATGAGTTCATCGGTATTATACTGCACGTATTGCAATACTTCGCGCACGGAATCACCGCGCACGATCTCATCGACGTGAATTTCCCCCGCCGCATCAAGTTCGACATGCACCGCGTTGGTATCGCCCAGCAGATTGTGCAGATCGCCGAGGATTTCCTGGTACGCTCCCACGAGAAAAGCCCCGATGAAATAATCGGAACCATTGTATTCGTGCAGTTCCAGCGTCTTTTTCACATCCCGCAGGTCGATAAAACAGTCGATTTTTCCATCGCTGTCACACGTGATATCCGCCAGCACCCCGCGGCGCGTCGGCTCTTCGGCCAGGCGGTGAATGGGCATAATGGGGAAAAGCTGGTTGATGGCCCATGAATCGGGCATGGACTGGAACAGCGAGAAGTTGCAAAAATAGGTGTCGGAGAGCTGCGATTCCAGGGTCTCAAAGTCATCCCCGACATACTCAATTTCCTTGAGGACTTTTAAGATTTTTCCGCACACACTCCAGTACAGTTTTTCCGTAAGGCTGCGCAATTCCAGACTCAAATAGCCCAGGTTGAATAAATTCAACGCCTCGTCGCGCTGTTGCGACGCGTCGTGATATACTTCCAGAAAGTTTTTTTTGTTCACATCCCGCCACGAATCGAACAGGTCCTGGACCGGCTGGGGAATATCTTCGCCTGCCGGCAGTTCATGCGGCACATCAAAATAATCAAAACCACTGACACCCAGCACATTAAATATCAGCAGGCTGTGGTAGGCCACCATCGCCCGCCCGCTTTCACTGAGGATGGTCGGATGTTTCACGCCGCACTCATCACACACGGATTGGATGCGGAAGACCACGTCTCCGGCGTATTCGCGCAGGGTATAGTTGGTGGAGGATTCAAAATTGGTCTGACTGCCGTCATAATCCACGCCCAGTCCGCCGCCGACATCCAGATATTCCATGCCGGCGCCGGCGCGGGCGAGTTCACAATAAACCCGGGCGGCTTCATTCAAGGCGTTCTTGACGGTACGGATGTTGGTTATCTGACTGCCGAGATGAAAGTGCAGCAGCTTGAGGCAGTCCTGCATGTTACGCGACTTGAGATAATCCAGAGCGCGTAATATTTCCGCCACAAAAAGACCGAATTTGCTGCGGGCGCCGCCGGAGGATTCCCAACGGCCGCTGCCGCGGGTGGCCAGTTTGACGCGCATGCCCATTTGCGGGCGTACGCCATGTTTTTCACCGTATTTAAGCAGAAGTTCCAATTCGGTGAATTTTTCAATAACCGGAATAATTTTTTTGCCCAGTTTTTGCGCCAGCACCACGGTTTCAATAAATTCATCATCCTTAAAGCCATTGCAGATAATCGGGGTGTCTTTGCCGTTGGTCAGAGCCAGCACCACCAGTAATTCGGGTTTACTGCCGGCTTCCAGCCCCCAGCCGTAAGGAGCGCCGACTTCCAGAATTTCCTCGACGACATGCCGCTGTTGATTGACTTTAATGGGATACACGCACAGATATTGGCCCTGGTAATTATTTTCCTGAATGGCGTTTTGAAAGGCCTCGTGTATTTCCGCCAGGCGGTGCCGGAGTATGCCATTGAAACGGATCAGCGTGGGCAATTGGATGTCCCGCATAATCAATTGGTCCACCAGTTTTTTCAGATCAATGGAGCGCTGCGGATTTTTTTCCGGATGCACCGCCACATGGCCCTCCGGGTTGATGGAAAAATATCCCTTACCCCAGTTGTTGATACCGTAGATATCCATGGAATCCTGAAGGGACCAGCCGGTAGAAAGATTCATCACCTTTGTGACTCCCATTTTGCATGGGCGTTTATTGCGCCCATTGGAATACCCGTAACCGTTCACAGCCTGGCCACCAACATCGCCCGCAGTTAGCCAAATTGTGAACCACTATTGAACCGCAAAAAAGCCAAGAACGCAAAGAATATTGTTCATTAATATTTACCACGGAGGAAGCGGAGGAACGTAGAGGTTTAGCACTGTGGTCAGGAATTTTCCGATGATCTCCATTACCTCTATTGTTTATACCGTTATGAATCATTGATATTAGC
>JAMDCX010000090.1 GCA_023489375.1 Planctomycetota bacterium | reverse complement strand
TATTACCTCAAGTATCAAAATCGACGCCCTGAATACATAGCCAATTGGTGGGAAGTTGTAAACTGGACCAAAGTTGCGGAAATTTATCAAACCGCAAAGCTTTGACGGAAGGCCAAGGGGACTTGAGCGCGAAGTGAGGAGGAAGAGGTATTGATGAATACACTGACGACGAGCGGCCAAGCCTACAGAACTCTTGGCCCCCGCCAGCTGGTTGGCCGGAAACGCGCCATCTGCGGCGTTGTACCGGCCCAATGGGTCTTATAGCCGCGATTTTCTCTGCTCTTCCCTTGCTTCTGGCCCGTTTCCAGCCAATCAAAGCTAATTTATAGGCGATGCAGAGCGCTAGCTTAACTTCCCGTTGGTTTTGCAAAAAAGCCCGAAAAAGCGCGGTTTTGATGGAAAATGTAGCAAGTACTATTTGGAGTTAATATTTTATTGGTATTCTTGATTTAACATGAAATATGGTGTACTATGTAGCTCGTATGTTTATGCAGAAGACCATCTGTAGACACGGCAAGGCTACCTACGGCTCTTTTCTCGTGCGACAATCCTTCCGCACCCCACAGGGGCCGCGATCACGCACCATTTGTAATGTCACTCACCTGCCGCCTCCTATACGCGAACTTATTGCCCAAGCCTTACAGGGCAAGGAATTGGTGGACTTGGAGACTCTGGAGTTATCCGAAGCCCAGAGCTTTGGCGGCCTGGGCATCGGGCTAAATGTAGCAAGTATATGACGGCGGAAAGGCCGAAAATCAAGGCTTTTTGTTACGGCCAAAGGGAAGTTAAGCTAGGAATGGCGGTCAGACCAACGACGGAGTTGCGCCGAGAGCTGCTTTCTGCCCCCGGCACCAGAGGATTGATATGCCGCCACCACATGATCTGCCCCCAGAACATCCAGCACCTCTGCACTGATTTCCGGAGCCAGTTTCCGCATTTCATTCAGCGGCAAGTCCGTGAGTTTTTTAAGCCCCAGTTTTTCACATTGCGCCACCATGGCCCCAACAATCTGATGAGCCGTACGGAAAGGTACGCCTTTGCGTACCAGATACTCCGCCAACGCCGTAGCATCCAAAAATCCTTCGTCCAGCCGTCGGGCTATGGAAATCTTATTGATCACGGCAGTTTGTACTATCGGTACGGCAATCTGCAAGGACAAATCTACCGCATCAAAGGCTGCAAACAGAGAGCGTTTGTCCTCCTGCATGTCGCGGTTGTACGCCAGCGGTTGCCCTTTGAGCATGGTCAATAACGCTACCAGATGCCCATAGACTCCACCGGTGCGCCCGCGAATGAGTTCCAGCATGTCCGGGTTACGCTTCTGCGGCATCATACTGCTGCCAGTGGTGAACTGATCCGCTATGCGCAAAAAATCAAATTCGATGGAACTGTATAAAATCCACTGCTCCGCCCAACGCGACAGGTGCATGGCCATCATGGAAAGAGCAAAAACAAATTCCACGACAAAATCCCGATCACTGACGGCATCTATAGAATTCGCAGTTATTCCCTTCATGCCCAGTTGTCGTGCAACCTGCAACCGGTCAATGGCCAGAGTGCTTCCGGCCACCGCTCCGGATCCCAAGGGGCTGATATTCGTGCGTTTTCGACAATCCGCCAGACGCTCCCGGTCCCGCTGTAACATTTCCACATACGCCAGCAGTTCATGGCCGAAAAGAATCGGTTGCGCACGTTGCAAGTGGGTGTACGCGGGCATAACCACTTCTCCATCTTGTCGCGCCAGCGCGATCAATGCGTTCTGCAAGTCAAACAGCCGCTGCTCCATGGTATCTATGGCCGCCACACACCAGAGTCGGATATCCAGAGCCACCTGGTCGTTGCGGGAACGCGCGGTATGTAATTTACGTCCCGGATCGCCTACCCGTTGAATCAACTCCGCCTCCAGCGCCATGTGAATATCTTCCTGTCGTTTATCAAAGCGAAAGCGTCCCGCCTGTATATCATTGAGAATGCCGTTAAGACCCTCGCGAATGGCGGCCAGATCCGATATATAAATCAAGCCAACCGCACGTAACATCTCCGCATGCGCCAGGGAGCCGCGAATATCCTGCTCCGCCAGGCGGTAATCAAAGGAAAGTGATTCCACAAATTTTTCCGCCAATGGATCCGCCGCCTTACCAATACGCGCCTGCCACGATTTAACCGGTGCGGCGGTACTAAACGGTTCGACTTTAGATGAAATCGGCGGCTGATTTTTAACCCTGGATTTTTTCATAGACCTTATACTCCGCTAATTATTGGTGGCTTGTCCACGGTACAATTTCTCTGGTGATCGGCGGGATGCCGGGCACTAATCTCCCGGTTCCAGCACCGCCATAAAGGCCTCCTGGGGAATTTCCACCTGGCCTACCTGTTTCATGCGTTTTTTACCGGCTTTTTGTTTTTCCAGCAATTTGCGTTTTCGACTCACATCGCCGCCGTAGCATTTGGCGGTTACATTTTTACGCATAGCGCTGATGGTTTCCCGCGCAATAACGCGCGACCCCACCGCCGCCTGCAAGGGTACCTCAAATAGATGTTTGCCTATTTCCTGTTTGAGTTTGCGGATAATGGCCCGGCCCCGCGATTCGGCCTTGGAGCGATGGACAATAAGACTCAACGCGTCAATAGCCTGGCCATTGACCAGAATGTCCATCTTCACGAGTTCATCAGCGCGAAAACCGATGAGGTCATAATCCAATGTTCCGTAACCGCGGGTCGCCGTTTTCAGCCGGTCAAAGAAATCAAAAATCACTTCAGCCAACGGCATATCATATTCAATAATGACGCGGCTGGGGCCTAGATATTCCGTCTTTTTATATATACCCCGGCGATCCTGGCATAATTTGGAAATATCACCGATATTTTCCGCTGGCACAATAATACCGGCGCGAATCATCGGTTCCCGGATTTCCCGGACCTTACTTAAATCCGGCAGCATCGAGGCGCTGTCAATCATTTTGACGCTGCCGTCATGGAGTAAAATTTCATAGGGAACCGTGGGGGCCGTTTGTACAACCTGTACATGCTGCTCGCGTTCCAGACGCTCCTGCACAATTTCCATGTGCAGGAGACCTAAAAAACCGCAACGAAATCCAAAGCCCAGGGCATCGGAGGTTTCCGGTTCAAACGTAAACGAGGAATCATTGAGACGGAGTTTTTCCAGAGCCTCGCGCAGTTGCGTGTATTCTGTATCCGGGCCGGGATAAAAATCGCAATACACCATCTGTTTGGGCGGGCGATAACCCGGAAGTGCCTCCGCCGCCGGGGAGTTGGCATCGGTAACGGTGTCGCCGATGGTCACATCGCTGAGGGTTTTAATGTTGGCGACCAGAAATCCGACTTCTCCGGCTTCCAAAGAATCAACATGCACAGGGCGTGGGGCAAATTTGCCCAGATCGGTAATCTGATAAATACGCTGCTCACCCATTAAGCGAATTTTCTGTCCGATGATAATTTTCCCGTTCATGACTCGAATGTAAACAATAACGCCGCGATAATCATCATATTTGCTGTCAAAGATCAAGGCTTGCAACGGCAGGTCGGCCTGTCCCTTCGGGGCCGGTAGCCGCAGGCAAATGGCATGCAGCAATTCTTCCACACCCAAACCGGTTTTGGCGCTGATGCGGACCGCGGATAAGGCGTCTATTCCCAGCACCTGCTCCATTTCCTCCGCGACTTCATCGGGCCGGGCGCTGGGGAGATCAATTTTGTTAATCACCGGGACAATTTCCAGACCCGCTTCAATGGCGGCATACGCATTGGCCACAGTTTGGGCCTGTACTCCCTGGGTGGCGTCTACAAGCAACAGCGCTCCTTCACAGGCCTGCAGGGCTTTGGCTACTTCATAATGAAAATCAACATGGCCCGGCGTATCAATCAGATTGAACATGTACGAGCGGCCATCCATGGTATACGGTACGGTGACGGCACTGGCTTTAATGGTGATGCCGCGTTCACGCTCCAGGTCCAGATCATCTAGAAACTGAGCCTGCATGTCACGTTCGGTAATGGCGCCGGTGCGTTCCAGAATACGATCCGCCAATGTTGATTTTCCATGATCAATATGAGCCACAATCGAAAAGTTGCGTATATCCATGCGTTTTGGCGCGCCTTATAATACGGGGCACTCCTGGCCCGCTACGCGTTTAATTATAACTTGCTTTGGCAAATCGTGATGGCCGCGGAAAGAAAATGCGGATTTTCCAGAATAGTGGCAAAACCTCGCGGCAGCTGGGCACAACCGGAAAGTGCCGCAATAAGCCGATGTCCGGTCCAAATCAGTACGGTTTCATGCCAACCGGGGTCGCCGGTGTCGTGCAGGGAAAAATAGGCCTGCAGAAAAGCCTGTGCCTCCGGGGAGCGAATCTGTCCGTCGTTATCCACACACCAGTTCAGGAATACGTCGACCACATCTTCATTAGCCAGGCCGACCTGGCAACAGCCCCAATCCAGAACGGATACAATTTGATGCTCCGTATCCATCAATACCGCATCGGGTGTTAATGCCCCATGTCGGTAGTCGGTACATTCCAGGGATATATCGCTCAATTGTTGCATTAATTTTTTAATTTGTTCCGCTTTGAGTGCTCGTTTCACCACTTCATAACCCGGTGCGGGGTGTGTCAGGCAGGCCTGCAACCGCTGGACCAGCTCGTGTGCCGTAACCATCTTGGCGGGCCGCTCCTGGCTGAACAGCCGATGCAGCCATGCCAGGCGCAATCCCAGATGGCTGAAATCCTGAAGGCTCCAGTCTGTTCCGGCCAGAACTTGACCGGGTGGTTGAGTACTGATCATCAGATGCGATCCCTGTGGGCCGGCGACCACCCATTGAGCTTCCGGACTGCTGGCATGAATCGCCTTGGCCACAGGAAATCCCACCTCGCCCAGCCGTGCAGTTAAGGCGCCGGAAGACTGCAACACGGCGGTATTAAAGGTTGCGGGAAATAGCAAAAGCAGAAACTCCCGCTGGCCGACAGTGAGAATTTCAAAGCATTCTGCCTGTCGCCCCCGTGTAATTTTGCGAAAGCGCAGCACGCGTCCTATATCATAATGCCGCTCTACCAATCCATTAAGCAGATACGCGGTTCGATCATCCATGTTATTGTCATCCTTCAAACATCAGGCCGCTGGTTATGGCACGCCCCGGCTGCCGCTTCACGTTATCGCCCGCTTTATCCCATTTGGTTGTAAAGGCTCTGTTTATTTTTCCTAACGCATCGACGACTCCAAAGATACCAGGGCGGCGCCTGGCTTCAGCTCTCAGGTACTGTATCATCAAACGTACCTGGCGCTCAAATCCGCTGAAGGCCGTCAGCCAGGGGATGGCATATCTCGTTGCGTAACACTTATTGCGGTACATATTGACGTATGAAATCCAGATACCCGCGGGGGCCATCCGCGCGGGTGTGTCGCGCCACAGATTTATTGATCTTTCGGAGAGCCTGAATCACATCCTGACGTGAATAATTGTTCACACTCAGTAAGAGACGCAAATTCCATTGTAAATGCCGTCCCAATTCATCAGAAACTGAATTCATTTCGGGGTTGATGCCCATGCGATTTAGCGTAGAAGCCACCGAACCATCCGTCAGGTGTGCATGGTACCGATCAAATTCAACGATGCCGCGTTCGATTTCCATCAGCAGTGGCAGGTAGCGCGAATCTGTCGAATCAACACTGGGCGCATTGATTCCCGGTCCATATAAATCTTTTAAGGCTTTAAGTACACATCGGTGCGCTACGCCTTTGATGGTAATTTCAATTTCACCTTTCGATTCATCAATAGTGGTGATCCTGGCCCTGATTTCATTTTCACCCGGCGTATTACCAGACTCTTTAAAAAGTTGGGTTATTTCAGCGTCCATTCCATAGTTCCTTACATGTGTTTAAACACTCTGAAAAATCTTATTTTTTATTGCCCATCCCGTAGCCGCGCCGCTGTCCGAGTAGTTTGATCAGACCAGTCCGGCGGTCAACATTTTCTTGAATTCCAGCATTCGCATTTTTACCGCCGTCGGATCCGCTTTTTTCAGGCCATCGAGTGAAAAATTCTGAATGGTAAAGCTGGCCAGCACGGTTCCCGCCGCCACCGCCTGCTTGACATGCACCGGCGACCAGCGCGGCAGGGCTGCTAAATATCCCAGCATTCCCCCGGCAAAACTATCGCCCGCTCCGGTCGGATCGATGACTTTATCCGTCGGGTAGGCCGGCATGGCAAATAGCGTTTCGGCATACGCGGTTAAACATCCATGTTCCCCTTTTTTCAGCACCACCATGCGGGGGCCGGAGGGCTTGAGTAACGGGCGAATTTTCTTGATGGCCGCCACCAGATTTACTTGTCCAGTGAGCAGCCGGGCTTCCAAATCATTGAGCACCAGGCCATCGACTTTTTTGAGACTGGCGATTAATTCACGACGGTATTGGTTGATCCAGAGGTCGCGGGTATCGGCCACCACCAGCCTGGGATTGCGTACCTGATTCAGCAGTTCCATTTGCAGAGAGGGATGGGTGGCGGCCAGGAAAACGATTCTAGAATCCGCAAATTTTGCCGGCACCCGGGGTGTTTTTTCGGCCAGTACATTGAGGTCTACTGCGGTAGTGGTAGCCTCATTCATAGTGGGGTCATAGCTGCCACTCCAACGGAAGGTTTTACTTCCGGCGCGGCGTTCCAGGCCGGTAATATCAATATTGGGATGCTGGAACGCCTTGTCAAAAGACCTGGGACAATCCTCCCCCACCACGGCCACGAGGCGAACTTTGGTAAAATGTGCAGCCGCCCAGCTGAAATATACAGCAGACCCGCCAATGATATTTTTCCGCGTCCCGTGTGGGGTAGTAACACAGTCAATACCAATCGAACCAGTAACCAGAAGAGACATAGATAAATCCTTCGCTACGGAGCGCATCGTTTACGCCGCAACGACGGCGGGTACGACAACATTCAGATAATACCCTATTGCGACTTATTCGTCACGGCGTGAAAACTAAGGTTACATACTGCAGGAGCAACCATATTTTTTGATGGGAATAAGATTTCCAGAGATAACACGCGGGCCAAGGCCACGCGGCTAAAACAGGATTTGGCGGTACAGGGTAACGAAAATGATGGGGTATAATAAATTGCCATAAAAATATGGCCGCACCCCTCTGAAGGGCGACTATTATTCGGAGCTGTTCGTCATATTCCTAATGTATGCTCAACGCGGCTTCTAATGATACATGGGGAGAAGTGAAATATGCGGGAAAATGCTGATTTTAGAGATATAATGTATATCAGGTGTCTCATGAATAGCCGCATACAGTATATATCGTGGCGTTAAGTCACAGTACTGTCATGCCGGAGATACTTCATCAGACCGGGCGCCGACACCGTTCCAGCGGGTATTCCATGCGTGCTCAACGCCCAATAAATCTAAAACGCGGCCGGCAACCATGGTAACCAAATCGTCTATCGTCTGCGGATTTTTATAAAAGCCGGGGCTGGCCGGGCAGATAATAGCGCCGGCCTCGGTAAGCTGCGTCATATTTCGGAGTTCAATTAAGCCCAGAGGCATTTCCCGATGCAGTAAAACTAACCGGCGACGTTCCTTGAGAGTAACCTGCGCGGCACGTCCCACAAGATTGTCGCCAATCCCGTGGGAAATTTCCGCCAGTTTGTTATTGGAACAAGGAGCCAGTACCATGCCGTCAGTTTTATAGGAACCTGAAGCTATACAGGCCCCGATGTCGTTATACGACAGCGGAATAATGTCATGGGCCATCGGAGCGGCGAGAATATCTTCCGGAGTGGGACGCTCCACTCCGAGTTCATCATGCAGAATTCGCCGCCCCGCCGGCGAAATAATCAGGTAGACGCGATGACCGGCACTGGAAAGTCCTTGCAGAATCCGCCGGGCATAAATGGTTCCGGAAGCACCAGTGATAGCGAGAATAAAAGTTTTTGACATAAACATATCTCCGAATCCAAGGGTCTTTAACAGCCAGGCCGAAGCCTGATATTATCATAATGGACCGCCGACCAACGGCCGTCTATGGGGCCTCCAGTTCTTCCTCATGGATGAGGGTTTTGTGAACTACCGCATGGTCGTTAAACCAGTTATAAATTTCGGTATTAGATAAAAAATCAAAGCCATAGCGTTGCACCAGGCGGTCGGTATATTCCTCATGAAGACAATCACGCAGATGATCCAACAGTGCCATGGCCGCGAAAAACCAGTTCGGTTTAATGACATCCGGAAGTTTGGTGCAATACAAGGATACATTTTCCGATCCGAATTGCTTGTGACAATGGCGACACCACCAATCGCAGCGCACCGTGCGGCGCATAAGTTTTTGCGGCTCCGTTATTTTACGCATAACGAATTCCCCGGTAACAATAACAGATGCCGGCAGTCAGTGATTTGGCCCGCACCCCGGAAAAGCCGGCCTTCTGCATGCGTTGGGTCAGTTGAACTGGAGAAATAAACGTGTTGACGCTTTCAGGCAGGTATTGATAAGCTCCGGTTTTATCGCCGCTGATCAGCGTGGCGGTGCGCGGTAAAATCCGGCGAAAATAAAAATTATAACCCGCACGCAACAGCGGATTGTGGGGCAGGGAAAATTCCAGAATAATCAGCCGCCCCCCCGGGCGTAAAATCCGATGAAATTCATCCACCGCCTGGCCCCAATCGGAAACATTACGAATGCCAAAGGCAATAGAGACCACATCCACACTTTGATCACGCAGTGGCAGTTGTAAAGCGTCCCCCTCATAAAAAGATATGCCGCGCTCCACCACTGCTGTCGTTTTTTTACACGCGCCCTGCAACATGGCGTGGCAAAAATCAACCCCAATAACATATTTGGGATGGACGCGATAAAAAGCCATGGACAAATCTCCGGTGCCGCAGGCAATATCCGCCACTATATCCGTCGATTTAATATCGGCCAGACGCACCGCCTGTCGCCGCCAGTAATGATCCAACCACAGCGAATGCAAATGGTTATTAAGATCATAAGAGGGGGCAATAGCGGAAAACATACGTTGCACTCGCCGGGCCTTATCCGCCGTCTGATGCGGATTTTTAAGGCTACCTTGATCCCAGGCAGGCGCGGGAGCGGAAGTTGGTACGGTATGCGGCATTTTTAACTGTCGTCCACCTCATAACACAATTATTATTATAGCGTCTGTGCCCGACGCCGGACAGTTGAAGCCGAAGTTTACCGTCTATATCTGACCAACGTAACCGTTCATAATGGCTAAGGATCATACCTGATCAGACTCTGACCACTACATTACAATGCAGGTGTTCGACAGAATAGTTTACGTCTACTTGGTTAACACTCTTTTACAGCA
>JAMDCX010000041.1 GCA_023489375.1 Planctomycetota bacterium | reverse complement strand
TTGACCTTCCACGTAGGTGTTGATATGCCGTCGCGCTGTGCGGCGACCGAAACAATCGTCGTACTGGTGCAGATAATGTGTCAACGCCGGTCGAATTCTCAATATCGCTTCAGCTTCCATGCCGGGGTTCCTTTCAGAAATACGGCTCCTGAAAGACTTCATCGGTAAGTTGCCCACATTAACTTGAGCTTTTATAGCGTTGTAGTATTAGGAGTTAGGAGTTAGGACGGGGGACGAAGGTGCGAGCCTGTGGGTTTATCTCACCGGAAAAAGTTAGCCGGCACATTTATATGTGCCGCTGTGGGATAACGAGCAACGAACAACGAACAAAATAACTGTTGAGATTTCGGAGCTTTTAAGTGTAGCGTAGCGCAACGTCTCATTAAGGCCGCAATGCCGTTTTGTAACCGTTCACGAAGGGGCGACTGGGCAGGCTGGAAGCCAGCACCACAAGGAGTGCCCGCAGCTTTGAGGTACGCTGGAGCTACTATAAATCTGGCCTGTCGACATAGCCGTGAACGGTTATGCCGTTTCATTACTCATTATTCATTACGCATTACGGTGCAACCGCAGGACGGGCGATGTTGGTGGCCAGGCTGTGAATAGTTACCTTTCTTTCATAGACTATCTTATTGCATTCCTGTTAATGATTCCTGCACCACGGAATCGCCGATTCCGTTATACTTTTGTCCCATGACATTGCGTTTTGAAATTCTGGCCAGAGACTCCACCTCGCAAGCCCGACTCGGCCGCGTGCATACACCACATGGCAGCTTTGACACTCCGGCTTTTATGGCGGTCGGAACCCGTGGTACCGTCAAAGGCCTCACTCCGGATATGCTGCGGCAGGTCGGTTGCCGGATTATTCTGGGTAATACCTATCATCTTATGCTGCGCCCCGGTTCCGATGTGGTACGCGACCTGGGCGGGTTGCAGAAATTTTCCGGATTTAATGGACCCATGCTTACCGACTCCGGAGGATTTCAGGTTTTCTCTCTGGCCGATCTGCGGCAATTTGATCGCGATCATGTGGTGTTCAAATCACATATTGACGGGGCCACCGTTCGCCTGGGGCCGGTGGAATCCATGCACATACAGCATGAGTTGGGTGCTGACATTGCCATGGCTTTCGATGATTGTCCACCTGCGGATTGCCCGCCGGAGCGCCTGGCTCAGGCGATGGATCGGACCATTCGCTGGGCGGCGATATGCCGGGAAGAACATGAAAAGCGTGATTCAGAAAAATTACAGTCATTGTTCGGCATTGTGCAGGGAGGAACTAATTTTAACGAGCGCCGGAGATGCGCAGAGGCCTTACTGGCCATGGATTTTGATGGTTACGCCCTGGGCGGTCTGGCGGTGGGAGAAGGGCATGAACGGATGATCACCACTATTGACCAGGTCGCGCCGCTGTTGCCGGAGAAGCGCCCACGTTATCTTATGGGTGTCGGATACCCCGTCGATATTTTGGAAGCGGTTAAACGTGGGGTGGACATGTTTGATTGCGTATTGCCAACGCGGAATGGCCGCAATGCTGTGGCTTTTACCTCCGCGGGGCCGATCCGACTGCGTAACAGCCAGTACATCCGTGATCCTGGCCCCCTGGATGCTTCATGTGATTGTGTCTGTTGCCGCCAGTTCTCTCGTGGCTATCTTCGGCATTTATTCACGGTTGGAGAAATGTTGGGGCCAACGCTTATTTCCTTACACAATCTGCGATTCTTCCAGCGGTGGATGCTGGACATTCAACAGGCAATACGCGACAATAATTGTTCTATGCTTGTGGCGCCAGGTGCGGCCAAGTGCTAGTGCGGAACTTAGGAGTTTTTTTCATGAAGTCAAGGGTTGTTGTAAGTTTCTTCGGCTCAGTGTGTTTGGTTATGGCACTGCTGACTTATGCGCCGTCGGTAATGGCCGTAAACCAACCGGCTATTGCCACAGCCAAACCCGCGGCGGGTACCGTGTCCACTCCGGCGGCCATGCCGGCTCCCACCGCCGCCCCAACCGCATCCACCAAGATCGTTCCCGCAACAGGCCACACCACATCCGCGGCTGCAGCCCACCGGTCGGCGGCGCCCCCTGAGTCGATGGCCCAGGCTATTTTCGGAATGTGGCCGCTGGCGCTGATGCTGATTGTCATTTTCTTTTTTATGAGCTCCGGCCGCAAAAGGGAACAGAAAAAACGCGATCAGATGTACAGCGCCTTAAAGCGCGGCTCGCGCGTGGTTACGGCGGGCGGACTGATCGCCTCGGTGGTTGAAGTGCGGGACGACGAAGTGGTGTTGAAAGTCGACGAGGCCAATAATATCAAAGAGCGTTACACGAAGTCGGCCATCATCAAAGTGTTTGATGATAGTGAAGCGGCACCGGACAAGAAGTAATCGGAATCCGGCGAGGTCCCGGCCAAACCGGGCGTTATTTATGGCGGCCCGGAATGGCGGGCGGAGAATTCTGGAAACATCATGAAATCCAATCTGCTTTCCCGTTTTATTCTGATTTTCGGCGCCATTGTTTTGGCCGTGTTTTGTATTTTTTCCAATGGTATTAAGGGTGGTATTGATTTATCCGGCGGCACCGACCTGGTTTATCAGCTGGATGTGCCGCCGGGATACAAAGGTGATCCGAATGTCCTGGCCCAGCAGGTGATTTCCGTTTTACGCCGCCGCGTCGATCCGGGAAATGTGCATAATTTAGTATGGCGTGTTCTGGCTGGAGAACGCATTGAAATCCAGATGCCGCTGGCCAGCAGCGCTTCGCGTCAGGCCCAAAGCCATTATCAGAAGCTGGTGGATCAACTCCTGGCGGACAATGTCATGCCGTCGCAAATTGGCGCCGCCATGGCGCTACCGGCCAGGCAGCGACCGGTGCAGATTAAAGTCCTGGCCCAGGGAAATCCGGCACGTTTGGTATTGTTGAATAAACTGGCGCAACGCTACGACGCTTTGGCCGCCGCCAGAAAAATCGCCGCCCAATACCTCAATGATCCCCAAAATATGCCGGCGCATGACATTGCCTTATTAAATCGTACCACGGCCGCTTATCAAAGTACGTTGCAAAAGATTCTGGCGTTTAATGTCAATGTGCAACATCTGGCCAATCTGCTCTCGGCCACTTATGGCCGGAAAAATCCCCAGGCGCAGGCGGCGTTGTTGAATCTGCTGAAACGCCATTCTGATCGGGCCGCCTTAATTCAACACATTCAAGCCGCCTATGCGCAAGTAAGGCAACACAGCGCCGGACTGGATAGTCCGGCGGAATTGGAACGCATGTTGCGCGGGGCCGGTGTTTTGGATTTTCGAATCACCGTCAACCCGCAAAATCCCGAGGCGCAACGCGCTTTGGCGCAGTTGGCTACCAAAGGGCCGCACAATGGTTACACGCCGCCCGGTACCGCCTGGTTTGAAGTGGATCCTCGCGATGGAACGGATATTTTGCGGTCCCGGGAGTTGTACGTTGTTGGCCAGTATGAAGGGCAGCATTATATACTCTTGTACACCAATACCGCTCGATCATTGACGCATGGCACCAGCCGGGCGCACTGGCAAGTTAATAATGCCCGGCTGCAAACCGATCCGCAAACCGGCGGATTGGCGGTAGGCTTTAATCTCGATGCCATTGGCGCGGATTATATGCGGCAGCTTACCAGCCATAACATTCACCGTGATATGGCCATTTTGCTGGATAATAAAGCCATCACCGCGCCGACGATTCAAAGCACCATTGCCGGATCCGGACAAATCACGCTGGGTATGCCATCAGCGCGTAATCCAGCCAAAGATATCGAAAAAGAAGGGCAACTGCTGGTGCAGACGCTTAACGCCGGATCGTTGCCCGCCACGTTGCAATCGCAACCTATTTCCGTCCAGACCATCGGGGCCACACTGGGGGCGGATAATCTCCGCGCCGGCCTGCGCAGTGCCGTCATTGCGGTCATCGTCGTGCTGGGCTTCATGTTCGTCTATTACACCATCACCGGTTTGTTCGCCGATGTCGCACTGATGCTCAACTTGCTCCTGACGCTGGGGGTGATGGCTTTGCTGCATGCCACCTTCACGCTGCCCGGCATTGCCGGTGTGGTCCTGACCCTCGGCATGGCGGTGGACGCCAACATCCTGATCAATGAGCGCATTCGGGAAGAACTCCATAAAGGAGCGTCTCTGTGGCTGGCGGTCAAGCAGGGCTACGATAAAGTATTTTGGACTATTTTTGACGCCAATTTAACGACTTCCATGACCAGCATCGTGCTGATATTCATGGGCTCGGAAGATGTCAAAGGATTCGGCATCACTTTGTTAATCGGCCTGGCGGTACACATGTTTACCGCACTGTTTGTTACCCGGACACTGATGATCGCGGCGATTCGCGCCGGGATTATGCGGAAAATTGAGGACTTGTCCATTCAGGAGTATTTCCGGGACCTCTTCACTTTCACCTGGCTCAAGGGCCGTTGGCCGTTCATGCGCGTTTTTACCGTCGCCAATTTTGACTGGATCGGCAAACGGCATATTTTCTGGGTGATTTCGGGCGCTATTATGATCGCCGGTATCCTTACCTTTGTGGCCCGGGGAAATAAGAAATATGACACGGAATTCAATGGCGGTACGCAGGTGACTCTGCAGTTGCGCCCCGGCAAGGAATTATCCGTCGGTACTGTGCGCCGGCGCATTGATCAGCTTGGACGGCAGTACCATAATTTAAAGGCTCTGCGCCACGCTACCGTCTATTCCATCGGTACGCATCATAATCAGTTTGTGATTATCACCAGCATCGTCAATCCACCACCTGCCAAGACCATCCATGCTACGGCGTCGGCCCCGGCCATCGCCCCGGTGCAACAGCTCACACACGCTCTGGAAGCAAAATTTTCAGATGTAATCAAAGTGACCCGACGGCTTACCTTTTTGCATGTGAATGTTAAATCCCGGCATATTCAAGGTTTGCTGGATGATGGCGTGGTCATGCCGATCACGCATTCCAATTTGACCAACATGGGGCCAGGTTTGCCGAATGTGGATATTGGTGATTTCCGCGGCGGTGTGGCGATTTTTCTCCGGCATATCAGCCCGGCGCAAAGTCCCGCGGAAATCGCCTCGCGTATTCGCGCCATGAGTCAGGAGCCGGATTTTGCTTCCCTGCAATACCGGCCTTTCCGCGTAATAGGCCTGCAATATGCGCCGGCGGCTCCGGGGCAAAAGCCCGCTGCCACCGATGCTGTGGTGGTCGCCACCGATCCCAGCCTGTTGTATAAGGCGGATAATACGGGACTGGTTTCACAATGGAAATCCCAGGTTGCCGCACCAGAATGGCGGATCGTCCGTACCGCCTTGACCACTTCCGGTGGATTGGCCGGTGTTACCAGCTTTGCGCCGCAGGTAGCCAGCGAGGCCCGGTTGAACGCTGTAATGTCCGTGTTGGTTTCGCTATTTCTGATTGTGGCGTATGTGTGGATCCGGTTTGGGGGCATCCGTTATGGATTCGGCGTGATATTCTCTCTGGTACACGATGCTATTGTGGCGGTTGCAGCAACGGTTTTAGCGGTGTACATCCACCGTACGGGAATCGGGCACTTCCTGCTGGTGGATAACTTCAAAATTAACATGACGATGATCGCCGCCTATCTGACTATTATTGGGTACAGTGTCAATGATACCATCGTTATTTTTGACCGGGTGCGCGAAAACCGGGGGCGTTCGCATCAGCCGTTAACCACCAGACTGGTCAATGATTCCATCAATCAATGTTTTGGCCGGACGATCTGGACCACGTTTACGGTATTTTCCGTCGTATTGATTTTGTATATCTGGGGAGGTCAGGGCATCCATGGGTTTGCCTATGCCATGCTTGTAGGTGTGATTACCGGTGCATACAGTACCCTGGCTATCGCTTCGCCCATGCTGTTGCACATGAAAGAGGCTGTGGTGAAAAAAAAGGAGCTTGAAAATCCTTATAAGAGCACCAAGGAGTTGGGAGTCGGAAGCTGAAAATTGGGGAATGTAAGCCGGCATATTGAAGGTACTGGGCCTGCGGCCGCAAGCCTTTACCGTAAGTTCTTTCAAGGAACGGCTACGGAAACTAATGTGCTCCCGGTGATTTCCAATTGCTGCCGCCAGTGCTCCATTCCATTACAAATTACGGTAAGATCAATAGAAATTCACCGGAATCAAGTAATACTGCCAAAAGGATACACGTAAATATTATTGGAATGGCCCACCAGGAAAGACTATGTCGTGCGAATACCGTTTAACCTGTCAGTTGTGGCTACCTTTGCCGCTGGAACAGGTGTTTGCATTTTTCGCGGATGCCCGGAATCTTTCGCGCATCACACCAGCGTGGCTGAATTTTACCATGCGTACGTCCGGAGATATTATCATGCGGGATGGCACGCAGCTTGAATATACTCTTCAGTGGATGCGTATGCCTATCCGCTGGCAAACTCGTGTTTCTCTGTATAATCCATCCCGACAATTTCGTGATCAACAAATTCATGGTCCCTATATGAAATGGGTGCATACCCACCGCTTCTGGCCGGAAGATCAGGGCACCGTCATTTTCGATGAAGTCCTCTATCGCCTTCCCCTGGGGCTGCTGGGAAATATTACGCATCATTTGCTGATTCGCCGGCAACTGATGGAAATTTTCAACTTTCGTCAGCGCGTTATTCCGAAATTGTTGCTTGGTGGCCAATACACCCAGGCGCGGCAAATTGAGCCAGTAACCATTTACCGCCATGGATAATTTCCCCGCACCCGGGCGGAATCCTTGTTGAAAATGATGGCGGAGAGATTACAAAGACTATCTGTAGAACAAACCGGAAAACCAAGTTTATCCAGTTAAAGCGGAAGTAGTTACAAAAAAGGTAACCATTCACAATGAGACGACTGGGCAGGCTGGAAGCCCGTACCATAAGGGGTGCCCTCACTTTGGGGTACGCCAAAACCACCCTAACTATGGCCCTTCAGCATGGCCGTGAACAGTTATGTTTTATACCACCGGGGCCTAAAGCCGCGACTACGGATGGCGCACGGAATGGACAAGACAATACGTTTGTTCCCGATACCACCCGGCAAGACAATAATTTCCACCGGAAAAGCTTAAGGCTTTCCTATTGAACGTATCAGGATTTGCATTGCAAAGCGATAAACTCACACCGCTGGGCTTTAGCGCCCGGCTTTGAGTTGTCGTTCCGCTTCCAGCCAATCCGAAGTTGCATCACCTGGTCCGAAACCGCGCTTCAGATAAAGCTGATGCGCACGTTCTGCAATCTGCTCATGGGTCGGCTGTTTTACCGCTGCGACCACAGGCCGAACCGCGGCTATGGTACCACTGCCTTTGGTCTCGGAGCGGGCGACTGGGGCGGTGGTTACAGCCGGTGCGGGGGTCGCAGGGGTGCTGGATTTAGCGGGAGCGGAAACTGGAACAAATTTTTTGCGTAAGGCCATGATAGATACTCCTGTAAAAGCGGCTTATTTCAGTAAGCCCAACATTCAGTGTTACATCGAACATGGAATTATGGAGGCGCTGATCGCGTTGCTGCCATACTCCCACATTCTTCTCTCAATTTCCCCCCTTACCTGCGGTTGGTAATTCTGTTGCCACAACGAAAAAATCATTTTTTCGTGGCGACTTTACAAACCACTTATTTTATTGTATGAATTTCCAAGGTGTCAGTCAAGCGTTAGGATGGTATTGGTCGATAATCAAAGTGCGAGATTGGTCAAAAGCCTGAAAGAAATGTCTATTTCTTAAGGTTTTTGATCATAATGAAAGTACTTGGAATATCCATGGGCACGGGACCAACTTTTTCCACACATGGTACCCGCCTTGGCACCGGCCGCCGAATGTCATCGCTGGTCCGCAAACCGCGATATACCATTGGCATAACCGCGCAGAAGGGATTCGGTGCCATGGCACGCACGCCAAAATTGGGCCGCACTTTTAAACGCCGACGCGTATGGTTTTTTCGCCCGCGTCCGCGTTTGAAACTTCCCGGTAACAAAGCCCGCGTGGCAGGTTTTGGTCCGGGCATTGGTTCTCCGGCGCGTTCCGGCGGCAGGACGGATCGCCTCCTGGGCTGGGTCATGTCCCTGCTGGTGCATGTAGTAGCGCTGTTTATTTTTGTCCTGGCCATCCGACTGCTGACCAAAGTTCCCGCCGCGCCGCCGCTGCCCTTTATCATGCCGCAATCTTTTCTTTCCGGACATCAGCTCACCGCGCTCGATAAAGCTCCGACGTCTTCCATTCGTCCCATGACTATCCGGCATTTTCTTGGCAACCGGAAGCTGGATAATATGACATCGACAACAGCGCTTAGCAGCATGCTCAACGGCACCACCCCGGATTCGCATCTTTTTGCCATCAGCCTGGGACAGGGTGGCACCTTGTCCTCCTCCAGCGGCGGGTCTCTCGGAGCCATGGGTATTCCGGGAAAAACCATCGGCGGCATGCCGTCGATTTCCTTCTTTGGGGTTCGGGCCAGAGCTAAACGTGTGGTGTTCCTTGTGGACCACGCCGGGCGCATGGTCGGACATCTTTATCTGCTGAAGCGGGAAGTACAAAGATCCATTCGGCATTTGCTGCCATTTCAGAGGTTTGCGGTCATTGAAATATCAGCCAAATATAAGATTTTAGGGCCGGATAAACTGCTGCGCGCCTCGCCGGCCAATCGCGCTATGGTGCTGCCCGAGGTGCACAAAATGATCGCGGAAAATCGTGACTACGGCCAACTTCTGCCGTTTCTCCGGCCCTTCAAAGTGGCCTGGGCCATGCGTCCGCAGGTGATTTTTTTTCTCACGGATGGTTATGTTGATCCGCGATTAATCGCCGACATTCGGCGGTTGTACGTACACCACCCGATTCGTGTATACACATTTACCTTTATGGGTGATAACCTGCGACACCAGAAAAACTTGCGACTTATCGCTGCTGAAACTGGAGGCAAGTTTATGTATCTCTCGCCACGTTTACTGGAGCGCCGCAGCGCCACGGGCCGTTAAGAAAGTTTGCTCCGTATGGCCTTACTCTTTCCCGCTCTTCGGTCTCTTTGCGTCGTCCAGGCGATGGCGCTGCAAACCGCCCCAAAGTTGAAAGGTGCGTTACAATTTCACCATGAGCATGGAAGTGGACATCCTGGTGCGTGGACCATTTGCGGCAACGCAGATTACTGTACGCTATTGTGCCCTTGAAGCCCTTGATCCGGAGATAAACGCACATATTGATACACAATGGCAGCGGTTGCTGGACGAAGCGCACCGGGAGGGGCGGATACTTTTTAATAATCCTGTGGCCTTTCTAAAAAACTGCACGGTAGCCAATGGAATTCTGCATCTGGATTTGGCCCCGACAGACTTTAAAACTTTTCTGGTCTCCACCCTGCGGAATCGGAAGTTCTTTACGCTGCACGCTCCCGCCGCAATGACCCCCGCCCTGGGAAACAGTATATTGCTGACCTATGGAAATACCGCCTATCTGGGGGTACGCAGCGCTGCGGTGGCAGCCTATCCA
>JAMDCX010000116.1 GCA_023489375.1 Planctomycetota bacterium | reverse complement strand
ATATCTTTTCACTGGCGATTGAAGGGCTGGGGGCTTTGAAAAGTCAGGCCTCCAGTCTGCTGATTATGGCCATTCTCGGCGGGGCCTTGTTGCCGCCTTTGCAGGGGTTCATGGCCGATCACATTGGGATTCAACATTCGTTTATTGTTCCGATGATGTCTTACGTGTACATTGCCTTCTATGGATTATACGGTTACCGGGCCGGCCGACCGCGTGCGGCCATCCCGGCGGCGACATGTGCAGATGGCGCGATACCAGAAACCGTCACGCACCACTAAGGCCCAGTGCATGATTAACTTCGTGTTTTCCTTTGCCATCCCAGCCAACCAGCCGAGTGTTTCAACCGCACAGATGTATCACCCCGGCGGAATTGTTTTTCGCAGGCCCCAAGATGGCTCAGTGATGGAACGGAAACGTCGCGAAAGCGAGGCTTCGGGCCGAGAACCGTATCCGCCCGATACCTCAAGGCACGTTAATGAAGCAGGTGGGCTGTTTCCGTTTCATCCGAAGGGCGAGCAGCCATGGGCTACATCCCAGTAGCGTAGCAGGATTAAATCGAAGAGCCGGATGCAGTAAATCCGCACATCCGGTTCGGAGGGGGATAGAGTCGGCAATAAAAGCGGACTTTTCCGCCCCTATCACAGGGAGTGGCGGAGCTGACGGCCCATCAAGAACGTTGCGCCGAATCCGTCATGCACCTCTCATTGGTCTGAGATACCTCGGCCCGTTCCAAGATGCGTTTCGCCAGCGTTTCAAATTGCAGGCGGCAGTCCTGCACGGCACCCGCATGGCCGCCAATGGCTCCGTCGGCGGCAGTAAGATGAAACATGGGCTTTCTGGCATCCTGCGCCATGGGCATCAGGCTTTTGAAATGCTTGAGCATGGCAAGCTGATTGGAATCGTCCGCTGCGGTCGCAGGGTAAAGATTCTGACCAAGTATCTCCTTGCAATAGGTGGCGGGGATGCGGTTCGCCCATTTCAAATAGGATTTTACCGGCCTATTTTCGCGCACCGACGGGTTCAATAGAACATACCCCAGCGGCCGCATTTGGCCAGACGGCATTGGCAAACCCATTGGAACCCGTCCGCGCCGTCGCGTTTCCCAGCCTTGCCTCCAATCCCGCAGTGTAGGCCCCAAGTTGCGCAGGCCTTGCAGCGAAAATAGATCGGCTCCGATCGGAATGACAATGAAATCGGCGGCAATCAAGGCCGCACGATTCATAGCACCGATATTTGGGCCAACATCAATGAGGGCAAGTTCACTTCCACACTGCTCCGTTGCCGATTTCATCACCCGATAAAATGCGGTCACAACCCGAAAGCCGTCGCCCGCAATCGCGGGTTTATCGTCCAGACACCTGCCCCATGCCTCGGATAAGCGATCCTCAAATGCACTAAGTCCCAGATCACCGGCAACAATCGAAGGACCATTTTCTACGTTGATGGGATGGGGAGCCTGCATATCTCCGAGACTTTCAATCAATGGGGCAACCGAGCCGAGGATTGTATCGGGGTGTTGACCCTCCGGCCAAAGTTCTTCGAGTGCGGATTCTTCCAGAAACATGCTGGTAAGATTGCATTGGGGATCAAGATCAACAGCCAGCACCCGATGCCCCATGTCGTGAAGCATCCACGCCAGATGGTATACCATTGAGGTTTTACCCACGCCGCCCTTGTTGTTGAAAAAAGCTATGGTTTTCATGATCTTTGCCTCACGATCATGACCAGATGATTGTCGCCAAGAGCATACCCCAGCTTGGGACTGCCATTTTTGAGCAGGCGGTCCTCCGCAAGCGCAATTCCACGCCCGAACTGATTCGCGAAGCCGAGTATTTTTGCCGCTTCCGCGAGTACCGGGTTCCGATATGCGGTTCCACCGGGGAATTGATCCCGGGTGAGGTCGCCGTAGAGCGAACCGGGATTCTGTATTTCTATGCGGTCTGAAAAATGGTTGATGGACACCGGCGTTGTCGAGCCATCATAATTTCGATGAATGACCGCATTAATAAACAACTCGTGCAGGGCAATGTCCGGGTAATCGGCGACCATTTCCTCGGATAAATCACTGCGGCGAATCGGCCGGTAGTTTGCAACATCTTTCGCCAGACGGTCGAGATCGCGCATGACGTTTACGAAATCCCCGGAAATCCGCATTTCCTTCACGGGTGGGTCGGACTGGGATGGGCCATCATATTTGACGTATTGAACGTACGCACCGGGGAAGAAATACAAAGGGTCTTTGCCAAACAGCAGCACCGCCGCGTTCGTTGGAGCGTTGAGTTTTTTATGGTAAAAACGCAGAGATCCGAGTTGTTCCTCGACCGAACGCCCATTTTCTTCCAGAACCGCGCGCGACACCCCGCTGGGGAGATAGGTTGACTTGAATATGTCCAACGCCAGGTCATTCAATGACGCATCAACGCACGCGCGGGTGTCCCAGGTTCGGGCGCGATCAACACGCCTTTCCTCCAACCGCCGCTCCTGTTCAGCGGTTGCAATGCCGGTTGAAGGGCCGGTCCGTATATACACAACTTGCTTATAGCGAACCGGCGGCATATCCGATGGCAAAACCTCGACCACGGCTATATCTTTTCCCCGGCAGTTTGCTTTGAAAACGTGCATAGATGGAACGGGTAGTATCTGGCCATTGTTTCTGTGACCGGCGAGGCTTTCCAGCAGGCGCTCATTGATATTTGCTCCGGTTGGAACGCCCTTTTTATCAACCCCGACAAATAAGTAGCCGGGCAGGCCTGATCCGGGCATATCGTTGGAAAAGGCGCAAATGGCTTTACAGAATTTATCCGTGTCGCTCAAAGATTCGGTGCGTTCGACGTGGAACGACTCCATATCCATCAATAGCTTGTCGATATCCTGCACGCAACAACACCTCTGGCCATATCTTCGGCCCAGCGCGCGGGGGCGTCAAGCGAAACACCTGTCGGTGGCCAATCCATTCTCAAATTTCAATTCTCAGATACAAGAACGCGTAACCGTTCACAACCCGGCCATCAACATCGCCCATCCTGCGGTTGCACCGTAATGCGTAATGAATAATGAGTAAGGGGACGGCCTTGCGGTCTTAATGAGACGTTGCGCTGCGCTACACTTAAAAACGCCGGAATCACAACAGTTATTTTGTTCGTTGTTCGTTGCTCTTTATCCCACAGCGGCACATAAATGTGCCGGCCAACTTTTTCCGGTGGGATAAACACGCCGGCATGCACCTTCGTACCCGTCCTAACTCCTAACTTCTAACTCCTGTATTCTATTCATTACTCATTACTCACTGGCATTGTGATCTTTTGCAATATGCACCGTGAACGATTACCAATACAGCCATCCACTGCCTCGATAAGCCTCTACCGCTTCGCCAGACGTCTCAAAATTGGTACATCCGCCAGTTCGGGGGCCTGCCACCAGCGCATCAGCAGGCCGTAGATCAAGGCCGCCAGCGGCACCAATATCAGCAGTTCCACCACAGATGCCAGCCAACGTGGAAGTGCGTTTAATAAGGAGCTGTGCTGCATGAGCAGTAAACATATCCATCCCCAGGTGAACATGACCGCCGCACCCAGCAGAGATTTGCCCGCCATGCGGAGCACTTCACCAAGCTTTCCCAGTTTCATCCGCCGTTGAAGAATAAATAGAAGAATGACGCATTGCACCATGGCGGAAATACTGGTGCTGGCAGCAATTCCACCTTCCTGCAAAAACCAGATGAGCGTTAAATTCAGCATGATATTCAACAGCACCATTCCCAGAGCCACTTTCATGGGCGTCAAGGCATCGCGCCAGGCGTAAAACACACGCACCAGGATCATCTGCATTTCAAACGCCCAGATTCCCATGCAGAACCAGCGAGCAGTCCACACCGCCTGCAGTACATCCGCCGTGTTGACTTTTCCACCGAGATAAATGGCCGTGATCAACGGCTGGGAAATCAATATCATTCCCAGGGTTGCCGGCAAGCTGATAAATAAGCTGCGTCGCAGTCCAAGCCACAATAATTCTCCGGTGCGTGAGACATCCTGATTGGCCCCGGCTTCCGAGAGCCGGGGAAAAATAACCGTTGCGGTGGCCACACCGAATACGCCCACCGGCAGCAGATAAATCCTCTGCGCCACCGACAATTTTCCCAACGCCCCGGCCAACATCGGAACATGCACCAGCAGGCCCGCGATGGAAAAAGTCGTTCGACCTCCATGTCCATCGGGTGAAAACCACCAGGCAATTTGAGAATCCAGAAACGTGTTCATTTGTACCGCGGAAAGCCCCAGAATCATCGGAGCCATTTTGGCGACAATTTCCCGCACACCCGGCCCACGCCACTGCCAGGCCCCTCGAAAACTCAAGCCCGTCCGTCGCACCGCAATGGCCAGTAACAGCACCTGCAACACACCAGAAATCAGCACCGCACCGGCTACCCAGTAAATCCGCGCGGTTAAAGCGAAATGCCGCGTCCATATCCATACCGGTATCGCCGCGCCCAACGTCATGGCCACATTGGTGATAATCGGGGCCACCGCCTGTGCCGCAAACCGGTCGCTGGCGGTGGCTATCGCCGCCAGCAGTGCCACCAGACATATCGCTATGGAAAATGGCAGCATAATTGCGATCATGGCAGCGGCCAGGCGATTGGCCGGTAAGACGGTATGCGACAGCGCCATGGGAATCACAATGACTTCACCGATCATGGTAATGCTGGTCAGCGTGATGAACAGCAAACGAATGACCGACCGCGCCAACTGATCCGCCGTGTCTTGTCCGTTTTCCTGGCGAATCCGTGTATACACCGGAAGAAAAACTGCCGTTAAAGCACCTTCGCCAAAAATTCGCCGAAACAAATTGGGAAACTGAAATCCCATCCAGAAGGCCGACCAGGTCGTGCCGACCCCCAGAAAATAACTGCAAGCCTTATCCCGCAGCAAGCCGAAGATGCGTGATAACAATGTCAGACTGGAAAACACATTGGCGTGCCGGGTCAGGGCCGTTTGGGGCGTAGTCGCCGGAGATATTGCCGTGGCCTTACATTGCGGCTCCATCCGGGAATCAGAATTGGATTCAGTCATAAGGCGCCCCATGTCTGGGCGTTGTTATCATGCCGGCGGCCGACGGTGTGTCCGCCCCCAGGAGCATAGTGCGTAAGTGCTTGCAGACCGTGGTTGGATCATCCGCTGAAATCACCGCCGAGCTTACTGCTATGGCCTTAACTCCCGCCGCCATAAGTGTCGGCAGATTTTCTGTGGTAATGCCCCCAATGGCGACTGCAGGCAGAATAAATTCCGCCTGTATTAATTCTTTAATATACGCCGGTCCCATCAGACGGGGTTTTTCCTTGGTGGTGGTGGGAAACATCGGCCCGGCGCCGATATAGCTGGCCCCATCACATGCCGCGTTCCGTGCCTGTTGGAAATTTTCAGTCGATATACCAATAATCAGTTCCGATCCCGCTAATTTCCGTGCCTGTTGACATGACAAATCCTCCTGTCCCAGGTGGACCCCCGAAGCTCCCGCCGCCAGGGCAATATCCACACGATCATTGATGATCGACAAGCGGCCATACTTCCGGCATTCGGCCGCTACCGTTTGCGCCCGCATTAATAACTGCCCATCACCTAAATTCTTCTCTCGTAATTGCACCACATCCGCTCCGCCTTCCAGAATGGCCAGGAGTGTTTCGTGCCATGGGTGGCGACACAATGATTCTGTCAGCAGAACATGCAGGCCGACAGGCGGCATTTTATTCCGCTGATGCGCCTGCCGCAATATGGTCTGTTCCAGGGTATAAGATTGGTACCGCAGAGCTTCCATTTCCGCCGCCGCAACGTCTGATTGCAATTTCGAGAGTTCTTCCAATACGCGCAGTGCTTCGGTAAGCCGTTTGGCCGCAGCTGTCACAATATTTTCCAGCGTGTCACGGTGCCGCTCATCTTCGGCCTTGATGGTGACACCCACATCACCCGGCGTATCGCGGTACAGCATCGCAGCCTCTGCGCCCAGAGCAGTCATGCGGGCACAAAGTTCATGACGAAGGGTTTTACAGGCGCCGGAAAGGCGGCTGTCATTAAGCACAAAGCGGCCATAATCTTCCAGTGTGCGCAAGGCCTCGCGGGCGCGGTTGAAATTGGCATCCAGCATTCGCATGGCACTTTTATCCATCACATACGCACCTGGCTGACTGCACTATAGGAACTGAAAACCATCAACACACTTACTCGTCGGCAGGAGCAGGTTCCACCTGCCGTGACTGCCTTTCCGACCAGGGTTTAAACCGCGCGATACCGCGTTTGGAACTGGTTACAAAATCAGTGAATTCGCGAACTTCCGGAACCGCCTGTAATTCCGGCGGCAACAAGGTGATGTTCTTGTTCAAAGACAGGCTACGGTGGTCCCGGAAGAGTATTTTGAACATCTGCCGCAGCGCATTGACACTTTCCCGGCTCATGCCCGAACGGCGCAGCCCCACTGCGTTAAGCTGTGTGACCATGTTGATGTCCATGGCAATGCAGAATGGTGGAATGTCCACATTGTGCGCCGAGTTGTTGCTGATCATGACCAGGCGGCCCACGCGACAAAATTGATGCACCGCACACAGACCGCCGATAATCGCCCGGTCAAAGACCTGCACATGGCCGCCCAATACCGCACTATTAACCAGGGTCACGCCATTGCCCACGCGGCAATTATGACCCACATGAGAACCCACCATAAAAAAGCCATTGGAACCAATAACCGTATCACCGCCCGTGCCGCGATGTGCTGTGGCATGTTCCCGAAAAATATTATTTTCACCAATAACCAGGCGACTGGGCTGATCATGGTATTTCAAATCCTGCGGCGCATCACCAAGTACCGCGAAACTGTGCACCCTGTTGCCCCGGCCCATTTCCAACGGACCGATGAGCTTGGCCTGCGAGGCAATGACGCAATCCGGACCGATGGTCACCGGGCCTTCGATAACACTGTAGGCTCCGATTTTTACTGTGGCATCAATATGAGCCAGCGGATCAATAACGGCGGTGGGGTGAATCAAGGAACTCATCGTATTATGCACCTGTATGACTAAGATAGGACCTGTCTGATGTTGCTGGCGGTTGCCGCTCTGGCGGGCCGGAGGATGCCAGCGGAGTAATTTCCGTCGCACGGTAGTGTAATTGCCGCTTTTTCATCCAGCGTACCGCCAGTAAATCCACAAAGGCTCGTATCACCCGACTGCCGAATTTATACTTGGTTACACCGTGCAACCGCGGGTTATGGCTCACCGGCACTTCAATAACCTTAAACCCCCGCATTTTCACCAGTGTGGGAAAAAAGCGGTGCATGCCCTTATATAAGGTCAACCCTTCCAGGCATTGCCGCTTATATACTTTTAACGAACAGGCCGAGTCCTGAATACTTTCTTCACTGATCCAGTTACGGATGCCGTTGGCGATTCTGGTTTGTATGCGCCGCAGAGCATTATCACTGCGTTTTTTTCGCCACCCATTGACCATATCCACATCCGGCCCCAACATGGCCATGAGACGCGGAATTTCTCCCGGATCGTTTTGCATATCCGCATCCACCGTACCCCATACTTTTCCCCGGGCTGCCCGGAAACCCGCATCCATGGCCGCGGTCTGTCCGCTATTGCGGGCTAAGGTCACTACACGCAACCAGGGGTACACTTTAGCCAGCTCTACCAGTTTTTCTCGTGTACCATCCGTGCTGCCATCATCGACAATAATTGCTTCGAAAGGCAAGTTCAGCGGTACACATATATCGCGTATGCGTTCCACCAGGGGCTGGATATTGCCCAGCTCATTAAACGCCGGCGCGATAATAGATAATTCGAGTTTGTCCATAACTCAATGCTCCCGGAAAACCCGGTATATTCCAAGGTCAGATGCCGGCAGCTGGAACGCGCCTTGCGCGGCAGGCATTTTACGGCACCGAACATCCGTCAGATGGGGCAAGCAATCCCATCTGGAACGCTGCAATTATAACGCCAATTTTGCAGAATTGTTGGCTTTGGGCCGCAGGATGGTGACAGAGTTCAGGTTATGGGTTATTGAGGATAGGTTACAGGATTGGCGTTGTTCGTTGTGTCGTCGTGTCATTTTTTACTCCACCGGCGCGACTATCGGGAGTCATCACACCGTCAAGAACCGCGTGTAATGGCAGCCTGCACTTTTAATTGCTGCGCTGCGGCATGGCGGCGCCTCGCCAGATGAGAGGGTAATTGTCCATGCGGCACATGCTGTCCGCAGATGCTGCAGCGATCCGCTTTTTCAAAGCATTCTGAACATAACAGTTCCCCGGTTTTTTCAAACTCCGCCAGGCGCTGCCGATCCGCTTTGTGGTACTGGACCGCCAACATCACCCAAGATACGAGGTGTGATTGGGAACAACGGTGGTGTGAGCGAATCTGGATCGCCATCGCCACGTGCATGCAACAGCAATGCATCGTCATTGAATTTCTGTAACCGTTCACGGGCAGTAACTGTGCTTGGATCTAAATGGCAGCTGTGAAGGTATAGGCTATCCGGATAGTGTACAGACCGCAGCAGCACCATTACTGCTGTTGCCCCCCTCCTCGAACTGAACCGGCGTATTTTCCGCATTCGACTTTCTCGGTACCTCTCTTTGGGGAGCAACGGCGGGCGAGACGCCCGCGATCCCAGGAAACATCTTTAGGCGGATGTGGGGGGAGCTGTTACTAAAATTTATGGCTGCACCCAGCCATGCCTTAACTTCTTCCTTCAAGCCCGTGAACGGTTACAATGAATAATGAGTAATGAAACGGTCTTATGGCCTTAATGAGACGTTGCGCTGCTGTAGTTAGGAATGGGACCGTAATAACTTCCTGATTGGCCTTACCGTTGAATACCCCACCACCGGCCAAGCCGGTGGCTATATGACGAACAGTGCTCCGGAATCCACACACCAA
The DNA here is from genome assembly GCA_023489375.1 of Planctomycetota bacterium. Lineage (GTDB taxonomy): Bacteria > Planctomycetota > Phycisphaerae > WQYP01 > WQYP01 > JAMDCX01. The sequence goes on along the minus strand of JAMDCX010000116.1, from coordinate 628 downwards.
CCGGTACAGCCACTTGGTGGAAGTTATTGCGATCTCGTTGCTTATAAACGCAGGAGACGCAATGATTTTTTGCTCATTGTGTCGTCATTTCGTTGTGGTAAACTCCGCCTATCAACACCGTAAAACTCACGGCCAGCAGGCTGGCCGGCTTAACATGCAATCGGTGAAATCTGGGTAATCTGTGGATTATCTCCGCGGCACATAAATGTGCCGGCTAACATATCTCGCGTCCCTTGTAACCTGTAATCCGGAACCTGCAACCTCCATTGTGACGTCGTGTCGTTGTGGTGAAATAGTTTTGTTAATGGTCATTATTCACTTGTATTTTATTTTTTCGCGATTTTTGACCCGTGAATGGTTACAAAAAAGCCAGAGTAAAAACTACCCGGCTTTTTCTTCCAGAACACGGAGTTTTTTGCCCACCGCGATGCGCGCGGTTGTCGGCATACGAGTGATAATCAGCACCCCATCCAGATGATCGCCTTCATGCTGGGCAATCCTCGCCGGCAAACCTTCCAGAGGCATGGAAAGTGGTGCGCCTTGTGGATCATAACCGGTAAGAGTAATGCGTCTGGAGCGTGTAATGGGGCCGCGTATTCCCGGCAGTGAAAGGCAACCTTCTTCCGCT
>JAMDCX010000110.1 GCA_023489375.1 Planctomycetota bacterium | reverse complement strand
TTGACCTTCCACGTAGGTGTTGATATGCCGTCGCGCTGTGCGGCGACCGAAACAATCGTCGTACTGGTGCAGATAATGTGTCAACGCCGGTCGAATTCTCAATATCGCTTCAGCTTCCATGCCGGGGTTCCTTTCAGAAATACGGCTCCTGAAAGACTTCATCGGTAAGTTGCCCTCATTAACTTGAGCTTTTATAGCGTTGTAGTACTACCAGGCAATGGTATCGGGCCTTGTCGCGTTTTTCCACGGGCCATTTAAAGGCGGTTATCTGGTCGCAACTGAGGTAATTGTTCAGACATGGCGCCGCCCATGGGTATTGCTCAAGGAGCACTTTAACACATAATGTCTCCAGGCAGCCTGGTTGCGTATCCGTTGGTAAAAGAATGATACATACAGCCGGCATGCCGGCATTTTTGGCCGGGTCAGGGAATGCCGTGGCGGAAAGACTCGTCGGTACTGGGAAATTCCCAGCACGTTGCACCTGATCACATATATTCTGGAAAGTGGCTTGAGGATCGGAAGCACTATCGGCAAGAATTAAGACGCCCTTCTGGCGGGAAAAAGATTTTTGATCGCCCTGTATCGCCTTAAGCATATTGTTAAAATTGGTGGCCCCATGATGCTCTTTGGGATCGAGGCAGTTAAAGGGCGGATAGCCTCCCCGCATTTCGAGTAGTTTCAGAAAAAAATTCTGGTCGGCCGCACCTTCGCAGAGAAGAGTGAATTGATGTTCCAACAGAATCGGATTTGATCTCAAGCCCGCACCTCAATGCCTGCCTCAATTGCCGCAGCGGCGTGTTCTCCAGGAACCACTTTAGCCACGCTTTTGCCATCTTCCTGGTACATTTGAATGAGGCTAAAATCTTCTGAAGTCGTTTCGATCATGGGAGCAACACTCTTCAGGCATTCCCAACTGTGTGTCGTAAGGAACAATTGCGCCGAAGCCTGGTTAGCGGAACTGCGAAGCAAGTTCCATAGCTTCGGCATCGTCTGGTAGTATATCCCGTTTTCAACTTCATCGACCAATAACACTCCACTGCCAGCGGTTTCCACCGCCAGTAAAAGGGAAACGAATTTGTTGATCCCGGATGATACCATGGCCAGCGGCATTTGCCTGGCCACATGTTTCAGGGTGGCATAAAGGGCCGGCAAATAGGTCGGCGACTGCACAGAAAGGCCCGTTATTTGAGGAAACTGCTCTTTTAACGCCTCAACGATACCGTCGGTTTTATTGGCGATACTCAATTGAGAAAATAGCGCCGCTATCTGTTGGGGATTGGTCTGCCATATTGGAGATAAAAAATCAACTATTGAGCCCAGCTCGCCACCCTGCTCAAACTGAAGTTGGCCATTGGGATTTACCGTTGCGTGCAGCGTAGTCTCCGGTCCGGTGAACGGCTTTCGCTTAAACGTGAGTGGCGCAATGGCGGGTGGGATGGAGGGTTGCCCTGCTGAAGAACTTGATGCGGTACCGGAAAGAGAAAGGGCTGATTGTGTAGCTACCAATGCTTTTGATTGGTCGAAGAATATTGTGAGTTGCGCAGTACGATCGGTTGAATCGATGACTTTCAAATTTATTTCTGTATCAGTCCTGAAATTAAAAAACAACGAACTCCATAATGATTCGAACTGCTCTCGGGACGGATTGGGTAGTATAGGGAAGTTGGGCATCCCGCGATTTACCAAATTGAAGGCCGTTTGCGGCGTTGCGCCTATTGCCAGTCGCAAGGCCTCCAACAGCGCCGTTTTCCCGGAGGCGCTTGGTCCAACGATAATATTCAACTTCCGCAGGCCATCGAGCTTCAACTGCTGAATGCCGCGAAATTGATCTATTTCTATGGTCTTTATCATTACATTCCCTGCTATCCGACCGCTTGTGGCCGCTTCACCCGGCGTTTCACGATACAATGACTCTACTTGGTTCGATTTGCACCGTCAACTTTATTTTTTACAGCCCACAGCCACATATACACTCATATTTTATTTCCCAACGAATAGTATACAATGATATGATACTATTTTCTGTAACCGCTCACGGCCATGCCGATGAGCCGTAACCGTTCACGGGGCCATAACCGAGAACGGTTACGATGAGCCTAAGTTTGGCAGCTCCGGCGTACCTCAAAGAAGGGGGCACCTCTTGTGGTGCAGGCTTCCAGCCTGCCCAGTAAGACCCTTCGTGAACGGTTATTATTTTGTTAACCGTTCATAGGCTAATAAGAGCAAAAAAGAAATAATGTGGTTTCTAAAATACATGAACTGTAAACCACGCAAAAAAGAACCCGCCCGATGAAATAGGACATTGTTGACGCAGGTTCCGCTTCTTCTGTCTGTAAATGGTATACAGGTTATAGGTGCGGCATTGCTCATTGTTTATTGATATTTACAACCGAGGCCGCGGAGGAACGACCATGACGCAATGAATAATGAGTAATGAGACGGCCTGGCGGCCTTAATGAAACGTTACGCTGCGCTACACGTAAAAATAATGGAGTTGTAATAGCATTTTGTTCGTTGTTTATACCGTTGTGTCGTTGTGGCAACCTGCAGGCGTGACAAAACACCATCCCCTACTTGGCTTCCAGCCAGTTGTCGGCCCAGTGCACATCGACTTTTACAGGCACCGTCAGAATGATGGCTTGTTCCATTTCCCGCCGGACCAGGGCGGCGAATTCCTCCACAGCGCAACGGGAACATTCAAAAACCAGTTCATCATGCACTTGTAGAAGGAGCTTTATTCTTGGATCCCCACGAATAGTTTGAGCAATACGAACCATAGCCTGCTTGATTAAATCAGCCGCCGAACCCTGGATCACGCTGTTGACCGCGGCTCTCTGGGCGAAGTTGCGGACGGAGGGCCGGCTGGAATGTATTTCCGGGATGGGCCGGCGGCGCCCCATCATGGTGGTGACAAATCCCAGCCGCTCGGCCTGGGCGATACAGGAACTCGAAAATGCGGCGATGCCGGGAAAGCGCTGTTTATATTCGTTGATAAAGGCTTCCGCCCGGTTCTGTGGAATTTTCAGCACCTGTTTGAGGCCAAAGGCGGTCTGACCATAAATAATGCCAAAGTTGACGGTTTTGGCCACACGTCGCATGTCCGCGGTAACCTGCTCCGGAGGGACATGATAAATTTCTGTGGCCACAAACTGGTGAATATCCTGATTGCGGGCGAAGGCGTCCATAAGCGCCGGCTCCCGGCAATAATGGGCCATGACCCGCAATTCAATCTGGGAATAATCCGCAGTCAGCAAAACCTTATCCGGGCCATCGGCGACAAAGGCGCGGCGAATTTCCCGGCCTTCATCCGTGCGAATGGGGATGTTCTGCAAATTTGGATTGCTGCTGGAAAGCCGCCCGGTTTCCGCAACGGTCTGATTAAACTGCGCGTGAACGCGCCCCGTGCGTGCGGCTTCCTGAATTAAAGAATCCACATAGGTGTTTTTTAATTTACCAAGCTGCCGGTATTCCAGAACTAAAGCGGGCACCGGATGCTGATCCGCCAGAGCTTCCAGAACATCCACATTGGTGCTGTAGCCGGTTTTGGTCTTTTTTCCGCTGGGCAAATGAAGTTTCTCAAAGAGAACTTCAGCGAGTTGTTTGGGGGAATCGGGATTGAAATCGACTGGAGCGGCTTCCAGGATTTGCCGGCGTAGAGAAGCAATTTTCTTTTCCAGGCGAAGACTTAAATCACCCAGATGTTGCGTATTAACCTTTATGCCGGCGACTTCCATTTCGGCCAGAATTTCCACCAGGGGCATTTCCAGTTCAAAGAAGAGCTTATCCATGCCCATGGAGTTAATCAGTTCCAGGAGCACGACCGCCAGCCGATAGGTGACATCTGCATCTTCTGCGGCATAACGCGTGGCACGCTCCAGCGGCACATCGGCAAAGCTGCCTTGCCGGCTCCCGGAGCCAATAAGATCGGAAATGGGTATGGGGCGGAGCTTAAGATAATCCGCGGCCAGTGAATCCATGGACAGGCTCGGGCGTGCTGCATCCACCAGATAACCGGCAACCATGGTATCAAAATAAATACCATCCAGGGGCATATTGTGGCGACGCAGAACATGTATATCATATTTCAGATTCTGGCCGATTTTCCGGACGCTTTTATCCGCCAGCAGAGGTGCTAGCCGAGCGGCCACCGTGGAAACCGAAAGTTCACATCCGGGTGCGATAACGGGGATATACCAGGCCAGAGACTCCCTGGCGGCCAGCGATATGCCGCACAGGCGCGATTGCAGAGAGGAAAGCGAATCGGTTTCCGTATCGACCGCCAGCCAGCGGTTGCCGCCGGATTCCAGCAGGGTCTGAATTTCCTGCAGCATGGTATCCAGTGCGGACATGCTGTTGACCAGACGATAATCACCCTGTACTTCCCGGAGTTCAGCAGGCGGTGCGGGTGATCGTGGTGATGTGGCAACCTGGGACACTTCAGACGGTGCGGCTTCCGACAAATCAAACAGGCCCCTGGGCGCATCCAGGCCGGGCTGCTTCCTGGTACCCACATTATCTGGTGCGGATGACGGAACGGAAGCGACCGTTGCGCGCACGGGTGTAATTCCAAAGGCCTGCTGTGTTTGGTGTAACACCGGCAGAAGGCGTTGAAATTGCAGCTCATGCAATACACTTTCCAATTTCGCCAGCGAACCAGGATCAAAATCCGCTGTTGGCAACTCCAGCGGCACGTCGTACCGCAAACGCACCAGTTGCCGGGATTGCGCCAGAACCGGCAAATTATCCCGCAGGGCTTGACCAATTTTCCCGGCAATCTCACCGGCGTGCGCGATGAGATTATCCAGATTGCCGAACTGGGCAATCCATTTGGCGGCGGTTTTAGGGCCAACACCGGGAATACCGGGGATGTTATCCGCTGTATCACCGGTTAAGGCCAGCACATCCCCGGCCTGCTGCGGAGAATAACCTTTGCTTTGTACCAGGGCAGCTGCGTCAAGGATTTCTCCGGTTTGAATGTCATAAAGGCGAACCTTATCGCCCACCAGCTGGTCGAGGTCTTTGTCACGCGAGCAGATAAAAATATCCGGCGGATCACTTTGGGACAGGACGCGTTGTGTCAGCGTGGCGATAACATCATCGGCTTCAAATCCGGCGATACGCAGCGTAGGCAGAGCCATGATCGAGGCGATGCTTATGATGCGCTCAATCTGTGGGCGCATATCGTCCGGCATGGGTTTGCGATGGGCTTTGTATTGGCTGTCCACCAGTTCGCGGCCACTGGAGCCGGCATCCATGGCCAGAACCAACTGCGACGGTTTTCTGGCCTGCAGCAGCTTCAGCAGGGCGGCTACAAAGCCAAAAGTGGCGCCAGTAGGCTCACCGGAGGGGGCATTTAACGGGGGCAACGCGTAATAAGCACGGTAAATCTGCGCGTGGCCATCAATGACATAAAGTGTGGAGGAAGTAGTCATAACCGAATTTTAACGCAAGTCGCGTTGGTTGTCGGTATCCACCGCACTCCGGCGTACGGCTGAAGTATATGACATTAGTGTAGTGTCCCCAAAGTTGTTTGACATATCGGAGCGCGAAACAATCTGAGCCGCGACCGTAAGGGAGCGTTTCAAGGCCACGTGCCGGAGAGCCGATGTAACTGTAAACAAGCGTTGGGGACACTACATTAGTGTTCTGGCACGCCTAAAAATCAGTTAAGTCCGCCGGCGGCATGGCGGCGCGTAGCGCGTTGAGCACCGCCAGCAGATCAATGAATTCCTGGGAAACGGCCCCCGCCACCGGGGGTAAATGCCCCAGGGAGGCCAACACCATGCCGAGAAGACTTAACGCCATTCCACCCAGAGCGCTTTGCAACGCTACAGTTCTCATGCGGCGGCTGATATGGAAGAATTCATCTACCCTTTTCAGGGAACTGTCCATAATGACCGCACCGGCGGCTTCCGTGGTAATTTCACTGTTTTGTCCCAGGGCCACGCCCACTGTTGCCGCCAGCAGGGCCGGCGCATCATTGATTCCGTCACCGATATAGAGTGTACGGGCCTTATGCGTTTCCGCTTTTACGATCTCCAGTTTTTCCTCCGGGGTCTTGCCGGCATATACTTCGGGAATGCCCACGCGATCCGCCAGATACCGCACCTCTGATTCCCGGTCTCCCGAAACGAGCATCAAACGATCAAATCGATGCCGCGGCCCCAAGTGTTTGACAAACGAAACGCCATCGGCGCGCGGTTCATCACGGAACTGAAAGGTTGCGGCATACACGCCATCCATGAGAACCACGCATTCCAGCCCACCGGTGGGCGCGGGCAGCATATCGGCAACGGAAGGATTCTGCCGCAGAAGTTTCCGGCGGCTGGTTATTTCCACCTGATGCCCGCCAATGGTGCCATTCAGCCCCGCTCCGGGCGGTTCGCTGATGGCGGTAGCCTCGCGTTGTGACAACCCCGCCACTGCCGCCGCCTTCACAATGGCGCCGGCCAGAGGATGTTTGGAATAGCGTTCCAGACTCGCCGAGAGCATCAGCACTTCATTGGAATCCATACCCGGCCGCGTTTGTATGGCGGCCAGACTTGGTTCGCCGTAAGTCAACGTACCAGTCTTATCAAAAATAATAGTTCGACATTCCTCAACCTGCTCCAGAACCACCGGTTTTTTTATAATAATGCCCCGGCGGGCGGAAAGAGAAATCGCTCCGATAATGGCCACGGGTATGGCAATCAACAGCGGACAGGGAGTGGCAATGACCAGCACCGCCAGAAAGCGCACCGCCTGGCCGCTGACCAGCCACGCCAGGATCGCTATCGCTACCGCCAGCGGTGTATAAAATGCCCCCAACTGATCCCCCAGACGGCGCAGGTGCGGCCGGTCCTGTTCGCTGGCCTGCATGACCCGCATGATCTTGGCGTAACGTGATTCCACCGCCAGTTTAGTGGCTTTTATATCCAGCACGCTTTCGCCGTTGATAGCTCCGGACAACACGCTGGAACCGGGCGTTTTGGATATTTTGAATGGCTCCCCGGTAAGATAGGCCTCGTCCATGACCCCATGACCTTCAACCACCACGCCATCGACGGGACACAATTCGTGCGGAAAAACCTGCAGAATATCTCCGACGGCAACTTCCTGGAGGGCCACATCCACAATTTTATTTCCCTGCTTTTTGTGCGCCATCTGGGGCATCCGCCCCGCCAGGGCGCGCAACACGGAAGAGGCGCTGCCCACCGCATAGCGCTCCAAAGCCTCGCCGCCGGATAGCATCAGCACCACCAGAGCCCCGGCCAGATATTGATCCAGCAGCGCGGCAGTGACAATGGAGATGCCCGCGAGCAAATCGGATCCAAATTGCCGATGCAGCAATTTTACCAGCAGTTCGCCCACCAGCGGCGTACCGCCGACAGCCAGGGTCACCAGCAGCGGCGCATTGTAAAAAGCCGGTGGCCGGGAAAGAATAAACCGCAGGAACAAATTCGTGAAAATTCCGGCCACCGCCAGAACGGCGATAATTGTTTGTCGGTGTCTCCAGAGTGTTCGCCCGTATGAAATAGCGAATCCTTTTACGCCCATCAATGGGATTTCCTTATCATCCGAATCATTTTCAGATTAATGGTGGCAAATTTAATAATCTGCCACGGCACAAAGGTGCGAAAAAAACGCGTCGCGCGTGTGGGATGCGGAGCGAAAGGAATGGTTTCATTACTGTTCATGGCATCACTCCGGAATTATCCACCAGAAGGGCTTCCCCTGCGCCTTATAAATAAACATATAATGTAATATCTTTTTAATCCAGTGACCGGCGGAGCCGATGTCGCCAAACGTAAAGCGCAAATCCCGTCCATATTCCGGAAATTTCTCAAAATCCGGCACAATGGGAAACATGGTCATGGATGCGGCCGTTCCCGACCACCAGTTGGCCCCGGCGGAGGCAACGCATGCCGCGCCCAATTCCGCCATGGAGGCGGTTTTCATGGTATGTTTACCAGAACTTAAAATCAGATCGACTATGCTATTGGCAACCACGCGCCCCATAATAGCCGAGGGCATACCGGTACGCGGAGGCGCCGGAGAAATCGGGGTGCCCCGGACACTGGTGCGTGGCATGGAAATGGCATGTGGCGGGGCGAAGGCAATGCCTACGGCAAAGAGGTTGCCATACTTCGGATTCTGATACGTTCTGGGCCAATCCGCCGCCTTCCACTGCGCAAAGTCCTTTTTGGTGTAATCGGCGTCCACTTTCATAAAGCCATTGGGCATAAAAAGCTCGGAGGTAATATCCGCTCCGGCGCGGTTAAAGGCCTGCAAACCGGTACCGGTAAAGGGCGGCAGCAGCATTGCAAAATCATATTTTGTTTCATGTACCTGACCATCAAGCGTTTCGCAATACATTTTATCCGCTTCCACTTTTTGGACATGCGCCCCGGTCATCCACCCGATGCCGCGCTCTACAAACAGTGATTCCGCAAACGTTCGGCTATGGACCACATAGCCGCCCCGCTTGAAATACATACCCCCCACGCCGAAATCACCGAGTTCCACTTCATTGGTAATAAATAAAATCGTGGCCTGCTCGCGCACGCCATGCCGCCGGAGTTCAAATTCCACATTCAGCACATATTCAAAAGCCGCTCCCTCGCAGGTGCACACCCCGTGCCCCATACCGATCACCAGTGTTTTTTTTACACCTTTCTTCATCTCTGCGACGCACGCAAGGAAGGCCGCCGCCGCGCGGTCCGCATGTTCGTGCGTGCAGACCGATTGCGTATACGCCTCCGGTCCCAGGCCCGGCGTGGCGGCAAAATTCAATTTAGGCCCCGTGGCATTGATAAGATAATCGTACGGCAGCATTTGTCGTCGGCCTTTCTCCACGCCGGCGGTATGTTCCACCGCCACGCATGGACCGGATTCTCCGCTGGTACCTTCCGGATAAATGGCCACAGCTCTGGACTGAATAAAGGTGATGCCCATCCGGGCGTAGACCGGCGGCAGCGGTACGACCACTTCGCTTGCGGGCATGGCCCCGACACCCACCCAGATGTTCGATGGAATCCAGTTATAAAGCTCCTTGGGAGAAACCACGACCACTTCATGTTCGCGTGGTAACCGGCGACGCACAAATAACGCGGCGGTGTGCCCGGCAATTCCAGCACCAAGAATGACAACACGCGCCATGGGAGATACCTCACAAGAGTCGAGACACCGAATTACATTATCGCACAGGAACGTTTTAATTCGAGAATCAGTCCAATTACCACCCTGCCGTCACCTGCAGCCGCTATGAACCAACCTGAAAAATCGCCCAACCATTACGCAGAGAGCTTACTGCACATTACCAGCACCAAGCCGGGGATTTCAAAACCGGTGTGTATTCTAATACCCCGCGGATATTACTCCAAACGAATAGTCTCGCCTTGTCCAACCGTAACCATTCACGGCAGGATCATCAGCATCGCCCGCCCTGCGGCTGCGCCGCAATGAGTAATGAATAATGAGACAGCCTGGCGGCCTTAATGAGACGTTTCGCGGCGCTACACTTAAAAGTACAGGAGTCGCAAGGGTTTTCTGATCATTGTTTTTTACAACAGAGGACGCGGAGAAACGTAGAGGTAACTGCCTTAATAACCTGTAACATCCGTTGTTCGTTGTTATTCATAATTCACCATCATTCGAGGGCGCGACCCGCGGTCGCGGCGTAACATCGCGGCGGATTAAACCCGCCGGCTCGCATTTTCCCCGTCTTTTCTCCTAAATACTAAATATTACTCATTACTCATTGTTCACAGTTATGGCTCCGTGAACAGTTACGCCGTTTTA
>JAMDCX010000019.1 GCA_023489375.1 Planctomycetota bacterium | reverse complement strand
CTGACCTGGGTTAAAGCATGGCATCGCTCGCCTTATGGCAAAATTGTCAGTAACTGGAAAATCAAGCCTGATGGCGTGTTCAAGTGGCACGTGAAAATCCCGGCTAACAGTTTTGCGACCGTGGAAATACCCGCCAAGCGGGCCAATGCAGTTAAGCTCAACGGCCACCGGATAACCAACAAACCATGGATTAAATTCGTGGCGTTGGTAAATGGCCGGGCGATCTACCTGCTGGAATCTGGAAATTATCGATTCCAGTCGATTGTAACTGTGAAGTAGCGTTCTGGAGCTTGATTCACAATTGCCAAAAAAATATGGCTGCATCCGGACGAGCGAAAGCTGGTTTCACTGCGCGGCTCTACACGGTACAGACATAAAGTACATGCGATGATAGCCGCTATGCAGCTTGGCGTGTTGGCTTGATCCAATGGCAAGTGTATTTTTGTAACTGTTTACGGCTATGCCTATAGGCCAGAGTTACGGCGTTATAAGCGTATCCAAAGTGGGGGTACCCTTTGTGGTGCAGGCTTCCAGCCTGCCTGGTCGCCTCCTCGTGAAAGGTTACATATTTGTGGCCTGCAACACACGGAGACGTAACATTCTATCACATCCATATTTTCAGGTTGCTGACGCATAATAACACATCCGGAGACGGAGAGACTTCTATAACATCGCGCCTTTACGAACTATTTTCATGATCCAGGGTGTCCGGAAAACCGGACGTGGGAAACTGTGGAGAATATTGAATCCACTGCCCACGAGGCTCTGTGAACATCTGTGCCGCATAAAATATCGCGCATATCCGCCTTGGCTTTACGGCAGACTGGTTGTGGCTACCATGCAAAATGGGCGAAGGCACGGTTAGCTTCAGCCATTTTGTGCACATTTTCACGGGTTTGCATCGCTGCGCCTTCTCGTCGGCTGGCCGCGAGAATTTCATCAGCCAGACGTTCGGGCATCGGCCGCCCCGATTTGGCACGAACCGCCTCCAGCAGCCAGCGAATCGCCAGACTCTGTTGGCGCTTGCGGTTCACGGAAATGGGCACTTGATAGTTCTGTCCACCTACCCGGCGTGAGCGGGTTTCGATATTGGGTTTGATATTATTGATGGCCAGTTCAAAAACCTCATTGGGTTTGGCATCTTTTACTTTTTTTCCGATCAGGTCCATAGCTGTGTAAAACACGCGTTTGGCCGTGGCTTTTTTGCCATCATACATCAGGCAGTTAATAAATTTGGAAACCAGCAGGGAATTATAAACCGCATCAGGTTTAATCTGCGTGCTGCTGACGGTAAACGTTTTGGTGCCCATAATGAATTTTCCTTTCTTTTCTCCGTATCGAATCACAGGATTCGGGATACTTCAGGGGCCTGAACAAAATTATAGTTGCCGATGGTAGAGCCAACGGCTCAATGCACACCGGAATTCCGTTAATTATTTTGGCTTTTTCGCTCCGTACTTGGAACGGCTGCGGCGGCGGGCTTCCACGCCGCCGGCATCGAGCACACCGCGAACAATATGATAGCGCACACCGGGCAGATCGCGTACCCGGCCACCGCGCACCAGAACAATCGAGTGTTCCTGAAGGTTATGGTCAATGCCCGGAATATAAGCGGTAACTTCCTTGCCGTTGGAAAGGCGCACACGGGCCACTTTACGCAACGCCGAGTTGGGTTTTTTGGGGGTCATGGTCTTGACCAGCAGACATACCCCGCGACGCTGCGGTGAGGCTTCAAGGTCTTTGACCTTATTGATACGCTTCAAGCCGCGGCGCGGATGACGGAGCAATTGGTTGATTGTGGGCATAATTTACCTTCGTATACTTCACCAAACACAAACCATATACTATAACCGGAATCGCCAGAAGATGCAAATTTGTGCCATCTACCGACTATATGAGGACTCTCCAAGGTACTGACGCATAATAACTTCCAAATAGTCGTTACGCCAGTTGGTACGCGGATTCCGGAACGCCATCCGTGATATGGCCACCGGCTTTGCCGGTGGTGGAGTATTCAATGATAATACCAATCGGGAAGTTATTACGGTCCCAATCTCAAGGAACCGTTGATACAGTATTGCCAATGAATGCTCTGGAGGCAGACCCTGATTTGCAGGCCACAATTTCTGGCCGTACCCGTCGTGCATGGCGACTTGTTAGGACCTCACCACACCCGTTAATTGATTCGTTATATACTGGCCTCGATAGGCTCAGTCTGGTAAAATAATTTTATTGGTAACGCTGTGGTCGCAATTCAGATGGATTGGTGGAATGGTTCCGTTGCGTTCCACTCCATGGCGGTACCATCGCAACGGGAACGATATGACATGAAAATTCTCCATGTGCTCCCGGATAATCTAATAGCCAGTAGCCCTGGTGTAGCCTCCGCATGCGGCATGGCGGAAGCGATGGCGGCACGGGAACATGAAGTGTCTATAGCCTGCCTCAAGCATGGTCTAGCTGATCTGCACCCGCAGGACGTTTTGGTTCGGGCTTTTACTCCGGATCGACCTTCCGGGCTTCTGTCCAGCCTGGACTTGCGCACGTACCTGCAGCAAAACGTGAAGTATTTTGATATCGTCCATATTCATGGTTTGGGTCACCATCCCGGACGTCAGCCTGGACTTGCGCACGTACCTGCAGCAAAACGTGAAGTATTTTGATATCGTCCATATTCATGGTTTGGGTCACCATCCCGGACGTTACGCCGCCGCCGTGACACGTCAGGCCAAAATTCCATACATCCTCACCCCCCACGGCCAATTAGAGCCGGGCATTTCCACCACTGGCGGACGGCTGCTTAAAACCGTGAACTGGTTTCTTCATGATTCCTCCGTCGTGCGCCATGCCTCCGCCCTTCACTATCTGACTGTTTCGGAAGCTAAAAATTCATTTGCTCCGGCGAATTTAAAACAGATTGTTATCGGCAACGGCATTTCATCGGCCTTGTGTGAGAATCTGCCCGTCCGCGGCTCCTGGCGATCAGAAATTAAATCCACACTTGGCAACCCGGATCGCCCGCTGGCAATATTTTCTGGCCGCATTGAGCCGCACCAGGGATTGGAACGCCTGTTGCCGCATTGGCCCGCGTTGCTCCGGGAGCATCCGGATATTTTGCTGGTACTGGTCGGTAGCGGGGAAAAACCACATATTGATGCGTTGAATGCCATCATTGCGGAATATAGTTTGGGTGGGCATATTATCTGGACCGGCGAATTGACCGGATTGGTAAAATGGCGAACCCTTGTGGATTCCGACGTTTTTATTCTTCCCGCCCATCAGGCGGATACGTCGTCAGCCATCATCGAGGCTATGGCCGCCGGACTGCCGGTGGTACTGACCCGTGAATGCCACTTTGATGAAGTGGAAGAACATCATGCCGGCGTAATCATTGAACACGGTGATATGGACGCCTTTGTACGGGCGGTATCGGAGCTTGTAAGCAACCGGGAAATATGGAATTCCATGCGCCAGAATGCGCAAAAGCTGGTACAATCAGATTTTACCTGGGAAGCGAGCGCCGAAAAACTGGAACGGCTCTACGAATCCCTGTTATTACATACGGATATACCCCTGGACTTGCTGCCGCCCCGGGATATTCCATAATTTAGAATCTTATGCGAGGAACACAGCATGAATAATGGCGCCGCGGGATTACACGAATATCGGCCGGAGGATATTCGCAATATCGTTTTGATTGGTCATTCCGGAGCTGGAAAAACCACTCTCGCAGAGGCCGTGGCGCATCGCTGCGGTGTCATATCCCGCATGGGTTCTGTGGAAGAAACCAATACCCTTTCCGACTTTGAACCCGAAGCCCGCCAGCATAAACATTCCACCAATTCCACCGTCATGTTCGCCAACTATGAAAATCGTGAAATTAATCTTATCGATACGCCGGGATATCCGGATTTCATTGGTCAGGCGCTGGCCGCTATGCCGGCGGTGGAAACGGCGGTTATTGTCATCAATGCACAGCAGGGCGTGGAATACAATACCCGACGCTTATTTCATGCCGCAGGGGAAATGGGACTGGCGCGGATGCTGGTGGTGAATAAAATGGATATTGCCTCGGACCTGCCAGGTGTGCTGGCCCAACTCACCGCGACGTTCGGAACCCAATTACATTGTATCAACCTTCCGTGCAACGGCGGGCACGATGTGGTGGACTGCTTTGATCGGGATGCCGGGAATGCGGATTTCGGCGATGTCAAAACCATCCATCGTGAAATGGTGGAAGCCGTTATCGAAATGGACGACGCCCGGCTGGAACAGTATCTCGGAGGTCAGACGATTGAGCCGGCTGAACTGCGAGCCTGCTTTATCAAGGCGATGAATGCGGGGCATGTTGTGCCGATACTTTTTACTTCCGCCAAGACAGAAGTCGGCATTGATGATCTTCTGCATATTCTGGCGACGGAAGCACCGTCGCCCGTATCCGGTCGCTTCAAGAAGCTGCTGCGTCCCGGGCCGGAGCATCCGGAAAGTACTGAAACTCTGGAAATAAAACCTGATCCCGCAGCTCCCTTTTTAGCGCATGTATTTAAAGTTACAACGGATCCGTATGTCGGAAAGCTGTGCATGATGCGGATTTTGCAGGGAAAATTGGACGCTAATACCGCCTTTGTTTATGGTGAAGATAAAAAAACACATCGTGCCGGCCATGTCTTAAAACTGGAAGGGCGCGATCATCCAGAATCGCCGGTGGCGTATGCCGGGGATATTGTCGCTGTCGCTAAACTCGATGATCTGCATGTCAACCAGATTGCCCATGCGCCGGCAGCGCTTAATAATCTGCGGGCTATTTTACCGCATTATCCTACACCCATGTTTTCCATGGCGGTAGCGCCGAAAACTCGCGGTGATGACGCCAAAATTTCATCCGCGCTGGCCAAACTTACGGAAGAAGACCCGACCTTTCGTACTTCCCATGATCCGCAGACCCATGAACTGATTATCCACGGATTAGGGGATCTGCATCTGCGGGTAATGCTGGAAAAAATGCGGAACCGCTTCAATCTTGAGGTTACTGCCGCTCCGCCGCGTATCGCCTATCGGGAAACCATTACCGCACATGCGGAGGGACATTATCGACATAAAAAGCAGTCCGGCGGCGCGGGACAATTTGGCGAAGTATACCTCCGCATTGAACCGCTGGAGCGTGGAAAAGGCTTTGAGTTTGTCAATGAGGTCTTTGGCGGAGCCATTCCCGGACCCTTTATCGCCTCCACTGAAAAAGGAATTCGTGATGCTCTGGAACGCGGTCCCATCGGCGGATATCCGGTGCAGGATGTGCGGGTAATTGTTTATGATGGTAAAACCCACCCGGTGGATTCCAAGGACATCGCTTTTCGCATCGCCGGCCGATATGCTTTTCTTGCCGCCATGCAAAAAGCCCACCCCATGCTGTTGGAACCCATGGTGACCCTGGAAGTGGTCGTTCCGGAAACGCATCTTGGCAGCGCCACCGGAGACCTTAATGGGCGCCGTGGGCGAGTGAATTCCACCGACCTTTTACCAGGGGGTATGGCGGCCATACGTGCCACGGCCCCGTTGGCGGAATTGGGACAATATGATAATCAATTACGCAGTGCTACGAGCGGTCAAGGCAGTTTTGCCATGGAGTTTTCACACTATGAAACCGTACCGCCCATGATCCAGGCCAAGATCGCCGCTCAGTACAAGCCGCCGGTAGAGGAATAGCTTCGGAATCCACACTCTCCGTCGCCGCTCCATGCTGATAGCTGCGCCTTCAGATCGGGCGTTACGTCGCGTTAAACATCAATCAGGTGTAACCGCTCACGAAGGGGCAACCGCGTAGGCTGAAAGCCTGCACACAAAGGGTGCCCCCGCTTTAAGGTATGCCAGAACTGCAATAACTCTGCCCTTCGATATGGCCGTGAACGGATACAATCAGGTTTTGGGCATGGTGCTTTCTCGACGCGTTTTTTCCTGCTTGATTATTTCCAACAATTTTGGAAGATGCTGCCGCATGGTTTTAGCCGTCGGAGAATCAGGGTAGCTCTCCATCACCCGTTCGGCGATCGCCAGGGCTTCTTCATGCCGCCGCCGCTTGATTAAATCGGCGTATTGCGTTTCAAGTTCATGGCGAGTCTGAATTTCCGCATTCTGTCGCAAGGTTGAGAGATTTCCACGGACTTTGTCCGCCAGTTTATCTTCCGGATAGCGCTCCAGTATCTGCTGGGCCAGGTTGCAGGCCCGGACCCATTGCCGATGATCCAGCGCATCTTTGTAATCGTCCATCAAGGATTGCAGACTCTCGCGCTGCCACGCCTCACGTTCGCGCTGTACCCGATTGACCAATTCCTGCACGGATGTATTATCTACATACCGTGATTCCAGAGTCTCAACTATCTGTTCCACCTGATCCCAGGCATTGATGGCCATGAGTTGTTGTAATCGCCCGTTGGCCAGGTTCAGTTCCTGTTGAATTTTTTCATTCTGTTTGTTGGTCAACTCCACCATCAGCGTATCGGCCAGCGGGTCTCCCGGCACCGATTCTCGAAACTTCGCAATCAGGCCCGCCGCGGTTTTCCATTGCTCGGCATTCATGGCCTGGTACACATCTTTCGCCATGGCGGCTTTCCGTTTTTCCAGCAACCCGGCAGCCCATTGGCGACGCTGCGGTTCGGACAGCAGTGCGGCATCGCGTAACTGTATGAGCAGATCCTGAATTGGCGCCAGCGCCTCGGCGGATAAGGCCGGGGCCACTGGAGCGGGAGTTACGAGAACCGATTCTGGCGCTTCAGCATCGGGCGGTCGCACTGTGCTTACAGCGGTAGAATTGGTCGATTCAATAACCTGGCGCATTTCTTGCAGTTGCCGCTCCAGGTTGCCAACAAGCAATACATGATGATCCAGATTTCGGACCATAAAGCGTGTTAATTTCATCTGCAGAAGTTGCCCACGGATAAGTACCGCCAGCGCAAAATAAACCAGCGCCAGGATCAGTGCCGCTCCGGCTATGATCAGCGGCAGCAATATGGCGTGCGGCAACGGTGTCGGAACCACAGCGCGCCGGGCCATGGCAAACAGCACCATGGCCGTGATAATCGCCGCACCTAGAATCAACCATGCCACGACTACCAGCAACCCGCGCATCGCCGTCATTCCGGACGTTGCTGCCGGAGGAGGGTGCGGAACTTCACTGGCATTGGAGGATGGTGGAGAGGCCGATACCTGATCACCCATAGGAAACCTCAGAGTGCTGAATTAAAAACTGACGGCTACACCCGCCATTACGGTTTGCGCAAATTGTTTTTTATCCCCGATTTGCGACTCATAATTGGCAAATAGTGTAATTCCATGTCCCAGGCTGCCATTAGCGCTCAGCCCCATTAAAGCGGAATCACGCGATGGAGAACCGGTATTGAATACAAATGATCCGCCACTCAGTCCGTTAATGCTTGAAGTAATGGCCCGTCCTGAATTCAAATATTCATGCTGCCAATAAGCATTCAGGCTCACGCTTAACACGGGATGTGTCATGGTGGTATTGTTGCGGAAATAGCGGGTTGCAAGCACCGTATACTGTCCCTGTAACCCCACCAGAGAGCGCAGAGAGTCGACCGCTTGTTTGGATACGGTCATATCCAGAGGACTTCCGGTTTCAGTAAAGCCGGAAATACCCGCATGGGTGTAGCCCACCCCGGCCGCCGGCCCGATTTTCAGATGGGAAGTAACTGGAAACAGATACCCGCCCAACATCGACGCATCATATTGATTTCCTGTAGGCTCACCAGTCGCGGTAGCCGCTGTGCCGGGAATATCAATATTCCGATCAATCTTGTAATCGTTATACGTATAGGAAACCATCGCATCTACAAAAATATGTTTTTGCTGGTAACCCGCAAAAAGTCCCGGCGAGTAACTCTCGGTGGTTTGGCGAGATCCGGCGGAATCCAGCGTCATACCGGTGTACATCCAGTTAAACATGGCCCCAACCAGCAGCTGTGGCGTAAGTTTGTAATCCAGGCCGGTCAGTACGCCGCCGCTCTCCAGGTGTTGCGCCGCTTGCGCATCGTTGGTTTGAGGCAATCGATCCAGAACCAGTTCTCCCGCGGCGAACCCCGACCATTTCCCCGTTGTTGCGCCTGGATTCGCAGCCGTTGGGTCATTTATCGCATCCATGTAGCTGACGGAACTGCCGGCCAGCCGGCCGGTAAAATTCATGGTTGATTCCAGCGACTGCGCAAAGGGGTCCTGCTGGCTGGTCTGCAAAAGCGATAGTCCACCCAGATTAAATCCAGGATTAGCGAAGCTGTTGGAAATTTCAGAATAGACCTGCTGGCTCGTGAAGGTACTGTTTTGAATTGCGGCGTTGGCCAGTCCGCTGTAGACCGCCGGTGTCATTTCATTTAATACCTGCGCAATTTGTGCGGCGGAAAGCGAACTCATCGCTGTCAGCAGGCTTTGTGTGCCGGCCGCAACGTTACTGTCCGGTGTGAAATTATTATCCAGATATTGTCCGACCGCCTTCGCGTTGGCATTGGTGGCATCCGCGGCAAACAGTGTCTGCACTGTAACCACTTCCCCGGTGGATGTGGCTTTTTCATAAAAATCAACAGGAGAAGCGGAAGGTAATTCACTGGCGGTAATTTTGCTGAATCCAGTTCCATAAGTTACGCCACCGGTTTCCAGCGGGGTTGCGCCGGCAGCAGTGGGAGATAAACCTCCGGATGCGGTAACACCGGTGGGGGCGGCGCCGGTGGAAACAAGCGTCAATGTATCAAAATCATGGAATTGGCCGAAATTCGTTAAATGGGCGGAGTTCACCACTAAAATATTGGCCGTGCCGTTCAGACTGGCGGTTGCTGTTCCCGCCACGACTAACGAATCCACCGTTATAGCTGATGATGTCGAAGAAAACGCCACGACATTTAAGGTGGAATTGGCATCCTGACTATAGCCGCCTATATTAATTGCTTCCGGTACCGCCGCGGTAATGCCGGTGGTGAAGGCATCATGATATGTGGATGATTCCAGCGTGGTGGCCGCAGTGGTCAGCGAGCTGGTATTAGTTAAAGCCACCGCGCCGCTGCCAAAAGCTCCGGAATTTCCGGCCACTACCGTAACCCCCGATTCCGTCCCCGTTGTGGTTATATCTGTATTGTTTGAATACGTGTCCGCACCATTAAGTATGATTGTACCCACAGCTGAAGTGGAGGAAGAAGTCAGTGTCAACGGTCCCGTCGTGCCGGTGCCGCTGATGACGCCTGAAAAAGTGTCACTGGATCCATCCGCATCCACCGTACCTCCGTTAGCACCCACTGCAATCGCCCGACTGTCTGTAATCCCGGTGGTAGTTTGCAGCGTTCCGCCGGCCAGCGTTATTCCGCCCGTGGCCGCGCCAAGATTGGCATCCGCCGCTATGCTCAAAGTTCCCGCGGTAATCGTTGTTCCACCGGTGTAGGTGTTCGTCCCTGAAAGCGTTAATGTTCCGGATGGTTCATTAAGAACCAGGGTTAAGTTATTCAGGAGATTGCCGGAAATTGTGCTGGTAACAGCGGCCGTAGTGCCGCTGCCGAACGTAAGCGTTATGCCACCGGCTGTACCGCCGTCAATATTTCCGGCAATCGTTGAACCGACCGCCGTGGCCATGGTGGACGGATCAACCGTCAGGCTGGAAGCGGTGGCACTGGAATTGGTAATAACGGTTCCGCTGGACGTGATGGTCAACTGCCCCACGGAGAAAGTTCCTCCATCCAGATCCGCCGGAAGTCTGGTTGTTGTACCCATAGTGGCCTCATAAACAGAGCCGGATGGTGTGCCATTATTCGGAACTCCAGCGGACCAATTGGCCGCATCATTCCAAAAGCTGTCCGTGGTGCTGCCGCCGGTCCAGTTCGTCGCCGTATCCGCCGCCACGTTATGATTATATGAATAGCTGACCGCCATAATTGCGGCCGCTATAAGAAATATCCGGGCACATTTTCGCCCTGAAATTTCAAGCCGGATTGGTTTTTTTCCGCCACCGTTGGTTTTCAGTAAGCACACAGAGCCTTGCCGTTGCATAAATACC
>JAMDCX010000127.1 GCA_023489375.1 Planctomycetota bacterium | reverse complement strand
GGCCCTGATAATTACTGTCACGCCAGGTACAGAGTTTGGCAGAAACCGCAGATAACGCAGATGCCCGCAGATTACGCCGGAACATCTGCGCAAATCTGCACTATCTGCGGTTAAAGCTGACTGCGGATGGCTTTTCCTCTAAAATACCAGCCATGGCCAATGGAAAACAAATACTGGAACTCACCTGGATTCGCAAGGAAAGTTGGCCGAAACTGGGGCCGCGAGGGTGGAACTTGCAAAATAAAACATCCTGAAACTCCCATTCCTGTTAATCTTCGATTATTATGATGGTTCGAAAGGAACGCGGCCCATGAAACTTGAATCTCTTGCACTCAAGAACTTCAAAGCATTTAAGTGTGCCGAGCTAAAACAAATTCCTCGCCTGTGCGTGCTTGTTGGGGCTAATGGCACAGGTAAGTCCACCCTGCTTAGCGTTTTCGGTTTTCTTAAAGATGCGCTCACCGATGACGTACCCATCGCCCTGACGCGGCTTGGCGGAAGTCGTGGTTTTCAGGAAGTACGCAGTCGTAATGCCGATGGCCCAATTGAAATTGAGATTAAATTCCGCCAGCAGGATGCTTCGCCCCTTATTACATACACTCTGGCTATTGATGAGGATGACGGCCGACCGGTAGTCGCCCGCGAAGTGCTCAAATACCGCCGTGGAAGTCGGGGCCAGCCTTGGCACTTTTTGGATTTTGAGAAAGGTCGTGGCACTGCCGTTACCAATGAGCCTGAGAAGGTACAATCAGAAAATGAATTAAACCGCGAGGATCAGGCGCTTAAATCTCCTGATACGCTCGCGATAAAAGGTTTGGCTCAATTCAAAAAGTTCCCGGCAGCCATGGCCCTTGGTGAATTGATATCTAGTTGGCATATTTCCGATTTTCATATCCAGCGCGCCCGTCCGGAACAAGAGGCCGGCCACGCGGAACACCTCTCTAAAGAAGGGGAGAATCTGGCCCTCGTGACGGAATTTTTATACAAGTGCCACAGGGACGTTTTTGATAAGATTATTGACCGTCTCAAACATCGCGTCCCCGGCATTACCCATGTTGACGCCAAAACCACCGAAGAGGGGCGAGTATTGCTGCGGTTTCAGGATGGTGCGTTTACCGATCCATTCCTTGCCCGACATGTCTCGGACGGCACCATCAAAATGCTGGCGTACCTCATCCTTCTTTACGATCCCCGGCCCCACCCGTTGCTGTGCGTGGAAGAACCTGAAAATCAGCTCTACCCATCGCTGCTAACCGAGCTGGCTGAAGAGTTCCGCGCTTATGCTGATCGCGGTGGACAAGTGTTCATTTCAACCCATTCCCCGGACTTCCTTAACGCCTGCAAACTCGAGGAAGTGTTTTGGCTTGTAAAGGAAGATGGATACACCGTCGTTAAGCGGGCCTCCGATGATGCACAAATCGTTAAATATATGGAGAATGGCGATAAATTAGGCTACCTCTGGAAACAGGGCTTTTTTGAGGGGGCGGCCCCGCAATGAGCGAACTGGTATTCCTGCTCGAAGAACAATCCGCCGCCGAAATGCTCAAAGGGCTCCTGCCGCGATTGGCACTCCCCGGAATACCGGTGCGTTACATTGTTTTTGAAGGCAAAAGCGACCTTGAAGAACAATTGGTTCTCCGCCTGCAGCACTACCAATCTGCGGATGCCCACTTCGTGATTTTACGCGATCAGGATGCCGGTGACTGTAAAAAAATCAAGGAACAACTGGTTGAAAAATGCCGCGCGGCTGGGCGTGCCGATGCCTTGGTCCGCATTGCCTGTCACGAACTGGAAAGCTGGTACCTTGCGGACCTCGCGGCCGTAGAAAAGGGCCTGATGATTGCCGGGCTTGCCCAAAAACAGGATAAGGCGAAATTTCGCAAGCCGGATTTGTTGGCCAACACCTGCCAGGAATTGGAAAAACTTACGAATCACCGTTATCAAACTGTCGGCGGTTCACGCGCCATTGGGCCATACCTTGATCCAGCCAATAAGCGATCAAAAAGTTTTGAAGTGTTTATCCAAGGCATTAACAATATCATTCATCCACACGGTTCGCATGAACATGGCCAAAAATAGCACACGCCTCAAATGTACCTGGATCGGCAAAGAGAACCGACCGAAGCTGGAGCCGCGGGTGCTGATTGACGGCCCTGATAATTACTGTCACGCCAGGTACAGAGTTTGGCAGAAACCGCAGATAACGCAGATGCCCGCAGATTACGCCGGAACATCTGCGCAAATCTGCACTATCTGCGGTTAAAGCTGACTGCGGACGGCTTTTCCTCTAAAATACCAGCCATGGCCAATGGAAAACAAATACTGGAACTCACATGGACGTGCCCGCACGGCGGGCGGATCGGCAAGGAGAATCGACCGAGGCTGCAGCCGCGCATGCTGATTCACAGTCCAGAGGCAAGTTACCAGGCAAACTTCCGTGCTGCACAGGAAAACCGCCGAGATGCCGTGGCTGCGGTAAGACCTCGCCCAAGTGCGGCTGGACAGGGTATACAAAAAATGGTACAGTCATGAGTGACATAGAACGAACACTCGATGCCGTGTTCTTCAGGACCGATGCCGGCAACGAGCCGGTGCGTGAATGGCTGCAGACGCTGTCCAAAGCGGTACGGAAGCTCATTGGTGCTGATATTCTTAAAGTGCAATATTGCCGGCCCATCGACAAACCGCTTGTTGGCAGCCTGGGCCACGGGCTTTGGGAGGTCAGGAGCCGGCTTGGAGAACGGATTGCAAGGGTGATTTTTTGCCTCGACGGCCGTGCCATGGTGCTGTTGCACGGTTTTATCAAGAAAACACAGAAAACGGCACGCCATGACATTGACCTTGCGGCGAAACGACGCGATCAGTTGAATTAGGTGGCAGCGATATGAGAAAACACAAAGGTTCGAGTTTCGAGGAATTTCTGGCCAAGGATGGCATTCTGGAAGAGTGCCGGGCCTCGGCCATTAAGTTTACAATTGCCCACGAACTGGAGAACGCCATGCGCGCACGCCATATCAGCAAGGCGGAAATTGCCCGGCGATTAAATACCAGCCGCACGGGTGTCGACCGGTTACTGGATCCAGCGAATACATCCATCACACTCAACACGATAGCCAGAGCGGCTCATCTGCTTGGCAAACGCATCGAGTTCAGCCTGCGCTGAGTTTGTGCGCAGCACCGATCACCAATTGATCGCGGCGCGGGGAATCATTTACAAACCACTGCTTTCCTGGCTCAAACCAACAGACGTTTGGAACGGACTTGGACCGGCCGAGATTGATGAGGCGCGTGCTCATTGAATGCCCTGACAACTTCTGCCACGCCACGTTCAAGGACTGTATTGGTAGAACCGCAGATAACGCGGATGCCCGCAGATAACGCCGGAATATCTGCGCTAATCCGCGTCATCTGCGGTTAATAGATGCCCTCCCACTCCCTTACTGATTTTTCCTTTTTCCAACTCGTGAGCGGTTACCGTTCCCCCGCTCAACTGCGCCTGCCCCACCTGCTCTGCTAATAAAAAGCCGCCTAAGATAGGCGGCTTTTTTATTAGTGGGGCAATGATATGACGGTAATAACCCAAGTCATACCTTTTTTTTCTGCCAGCGGCCACGAGTGAAAACAATGGCGTTAAATATCCCGCGATAGTTGAGGTCCACCCAGATGGCCACCCACACCGCCAGGAGATTTTCATTGTGGATGCCATGCTGGAAAAGCCAATACAAAACTATAGCCAAAACTGCCCAACGCACCACGAGAATTCCCGATACCGTACAGAGCATCGGCAATACCGTTTCCCCGGCCCCCTTCAAGGCTCCGGACAGCACAATAGCCAGAGCGAAAGCTGGTTGTGACAATCCCGCCAGAACCAGTGGCCACAAGCCCACTTTAACTACCGGCGGGGAGTCGACAATCAGAGAAAGCATAAAACGCGGAAAGAAAATCATCGGCAACGCCAGTGCGGTCATAATGCCCAGTCCCAGCATGTTGGCAATGCGCCCGGCTTGCCGTGCCGCAGCCGGTTTGTCTGCGCCCAGATACTGCCCCACCAATGTGGACGCGGCAATGCCAAACCCGAAACCGGGAAGAAACGAGATGGATTCAATACGCAAAACAGCACTATGTGCGGCCATCAGGTAACCATTGGGATCGTTGCGGGAATTGATGACGAATATCACAATGAGAAACTGCCCACCCCATAAAAGCACCCCTTCTACCCAACTGGGAATACCGATTTTCAGCACCCGCATGAGAATATGCGGCACAATTTTCAAATGTCGCCAACGCAGATGAATCGGGCTTAATCCGGTGAATAACACCACCGCCGCGGACAGGCCGCCGGCCAGGTACGCCAGCAGCGTGCCAAACGCATCGCCGCGGATTCCCCACGCCGGCAGACCGCACCAGCCGAAGGTAAACGCTCCGGATGCCACCAGATTCACCAGCATGACCATGAACATAATGACCATGGGGCGCACAGTGTCACCGGCTCCGCGGAGACAGGCCATACCAATCTGCGCTGTGGTTTGCAGACTGATGGTAATGACCATGATTTGAAGATATTGTTGCGCAAATAGCGCGGATAGTCCGCTTAACCCGCAGCCATAAGCTATGGGCCGGGCAAACACATAAAGCACTACCGACAGCAGTGTACTGATGATAAACGCCGCGCTGACGGAAGTACCGGCTACCCGGCGAGCCATGCGTATGCGGCGCGAACCAAAGGCCCGGGCCACAATAGCGGTGGCCCCCACCGCCAGAGCCGCGGTCATCAATCCGGCAAACCATTGCAGATAGGTCATAATGCCTACCGCCGCAGCGGCCGCGGATATGGTATTGGCACTACCCGGCAAATGGCCGGCAATGACGGTGTCCGTTAATCCAATAACCGCATTGAGCACCTGTTCCATAATGGCCGGGCTGGCAAGTTTCAACACCAGTCCAGCCGTAGGCTTTTGGCCCACAAAATCCAACCGGCGGTGCGCCTTGGCCGTCAGCAGAGGTTCAAGTTCCTGCGGGGCCATGCTGGCCGCATCGGATTCTTCCCATTCCGGATAATCAGTGGTCGCTTTCACGAGCTTACACCGCACGCTTCTTTGGCAAGGGGGCAGTGGTACTTGCCCGCCCGCGTGGCATTTTGCGCCCTGAAGCGTCTGTATTTTCCACACTTGTTCGTCGCGTCGCCAGAGCTAAAAGTTCTTCCGCTTGCGCCAGAGAGGTGGGCGTAATATTTTTACCGGCCATCATTTCCGCAAGTTCAGCCAGCCGCGACTGGCCGGAAAGGGTGCTTACCGTGGTATAACTTTCACCATCGCGTACTATTTTCTTTATACTGATATGCCGATCCGCATACGCCGCGATCTGCGGCAAATGGGTAATGCACAGCACCTGATGTCGCCTGGCGATAGCCCGCAGTTTTTCGCCCAGGATCGTACCCATCCGCCCCCCGACATTGGCGTCAATTTCATCAAATACCAGAACACTGACCCGATCCGAGGCGGCCAGAATGGACTTCACCGCCAGCATCACCCGCGACAATTCTCCGCCGCTGGCAATTTTACGCAAGGGTCGCGCCGGTTGCCCCGGATTGGGCGCCAGCATAAATTCCACCGTATCCAGGCCGCTGGGTGAACCAAAAGGATCATCCGTGTTCCCATCCGCACCCGATACGGCCTGCACCGGCGAAAACTCGATATGAAACCGGGCGTCTTTCATTCCCAACTCCGCCAGCTGCTGATGCACGCCGGGGATTACCCGCTCTGCGGCTTTTTTCCGTCCCTGTGAAAGTTCAGCTCCGCGCTGCGACAATTGTTGTTCCAGAGCCACAATACGTGCTTCAAGGGCGGTGGTGTTTTGATCGGCGGATTTTAATTCTGTAAGTTGTTCACGGAGGTGTTCCTTATAGGCCCGCAGTTGCTCCACATTTCCGCCCGGATCGCAGTATTTGCTGATCAGGCGATGGAGCATATTGAGCCGATCCGTTACCGTGGCGAGTTCCTCCGGGTCCAGCTCCAGACGATCCAGTGTTCGGCGCAGAGTGAAGGCGGCATCATCCAGAGCAATCGTGGAATCTTTCACCTGTTCGGCGGCGGAACTAAATTCCTGATTTAATTCCGCGGCTTCCAGCAGCACTGCGGCAACGGATTTTAACCGCCCTATAATAGCGCCATCATCTTCATATAGAGCCGCATAAGCGCCGCCTACCTGCCTTTTTATTTTTTCGATATTGCTTAACAGTCGATGCCGTACTTCGAGCTGTTCTAATTCGCCCGATTGCGGATTGGCATCCTCAATTTCCCTGAATTGAAATTCATACAGTTCGATTTGCTGCCGCCGCAGGGTCTGCGACGCGTTCATTTCCCTGAATTGACGGAGGCATTCCCTCCGCTGCTTATATAAATCGCGAAATTCACCGGCGATGGCACCTAATTGGCCCGCATCATCCAGCAAAGTCAATTGATTTTCCCGCTCCAGCAGATATTGCGTCTCATGTTGACCATGAATATCCACCAGCGTTTCGGCGATATTTTTCAGCATCGAACCCGTCAGTGGATGACCGTTGAGAGAGGCTGTGGTTCGACCAGATTGATGAATTCGCCGCACCAGAATCATTTCCGGTTCATCTGCCAATGGCAGGTCGGTGATTTCCGCCAACCGGCGGCGCAAGACGAGGTTCTGGATCATAAATACACCCGTGATGCGGGCTTCGGTCGCTCCGACCCGCAGCATGCTCTGCCCGGATCGCAGCGCCAGCAACAACTCCAGCGCCCCCAATACCAACGACTTGCCGGCGCCGGTCTGACCTGTAAAGCAGTTCAGCCCGGCATCAAATTCAACCGTCGCATCGGCTATCACGGCCAAATTGGAAATATGCAATTCACGCAGCATGAGCTACCCATAATTACTGCCAAATTCCGGAGGATATTCTACCCGGAGTTTCTGGAAAGTGCAGGAAGTTATACCGGCAATACCCTGCTCAACTTAGGAATGGGACCGTAATAACTTCCAGATTGGCATTACCATTGAATACTCCACCACCGGCCAAGCCGGTGGCTATATGATGGATGATACTCTGGAATCCGCGCACTAACCGACGCAATGATTATTGGGAATTTATTATGCGTTAAGTTCTTTAACGATAACCACCTCTATGAGTATCGGGCGATAAGTCGCCGTTACACTTTTAGTAACCGTTCACGAAGGGGCGACTAAGCAGGCTGGAAACCTGCACCACAAGGGATTCCCACCCTTTGGGCTATGTCAAAACTGCAGTAATTCTGGCCCGTCGACATGACTGTGAACGGTTACGAATCAGTATAACGCCCCGCCGGCGGCAGAGGCGAACGGGATGTGCCATGACCCGCAACAACCCCGATACCTACGCCATATTTCCGTGGTGTTAACCGCCAGTGTTCTACGTCCCGATCAGCCACCTCGGCTGCCAGTTCCGTCAGAAACCCGGACATATTAACTTTGGTCAAACCAGACATTTTAATTTGGTATGGCAGTAAGGGCTACTTGAAACCTTTGGGCCCGCCGGACTGGAGATATTTTTTCTCAATAGCGGAGGTCAGATTAATGTCATGGATATTGGCCAGTGTGCACAACCAGGCTATTACGTCGGCAAATTCTTCCTCCTGATTAGCCCGATCCTGCCCCTGCAACGCAGTAGCCAGTTCACCAATTTCTTCGATCAACCACATAAAAGTCGGTGCCGATCCGCGTTGAATATCGCGTGCCGCATATTTTTCCCGAATGTGTTCTTGAAATTGCGCAATGGTTATATCCTGTGACATTTTGAACCTTTCCTTATCGGAAACCCTGAACTACGACAGTGTGGCCCAGAATATCGCCAATGCGCTGGCGGTCCGGAGAAACGAACATGAACACCAGAACCACAATGGCAATCATTTCCGGAATGCGGAATAAATTACGCGTTAACAAGGCGACAAACCGCGGCCTTTGACCGGTCATATCTACCACCACCAGTCCCAGAATCCATTTGCCAATGGATCGGGAAAAAATTAATTCAGCCAGCGTGACATGCAATTCATAAAGCCCCAACAACCACAAAAACTGTGGAGCTTTCAGCAGATTCTGCGGATTAAATACTAAATCCAACGAAGCCGCCGCCATCTTGACCCAGTCCTGGCGGGAATAAAGGTGGAATACCAGCATAATAACCAGAGCTGCAATGGTCAGATCAATACCGGCGGCAAAGAAGCGGCGATAGAGCCGCGCTACCCGTAGTTTTGGCGCGACTTGTAAAATCGCAAAAGGCTCCTTGCGTCGCCAGACAGAAAAGGCCAGCAGCACGATCAACGCCGCTAAAATAAGGCGTTCATAACCACCGGAAACCGCGTTGTTCGGGGTCAAAGGAAGAACGTTTTCCGGGCCTTGCAGCAACCGACCACTTTGATTAAATGTGTATTGCGTGAGTTTGCGTCCAGGCTGCCGCAACAAAATTGTAAAACAGTCGCCATCCCGGCTCATCGCCACATCACTAAAACCGCTTCCCACAATTGTCGATAACAAAGACTTTGACCAGCGGGTATAACATAAGTGGTCTTTTCCGTTGATTCCGATGCGCAAGCCGGAAATAGCAATGCGATGCGTTGGCTCCGATGCAATCCATGTCAGCACGCCATGCCGGTTAAATGACGTACCCAGCAAAGCCATGGCGGGACCCGGCAATGAAACGTTCGTTAGCGGAGACCACTGCGGATGACTATTTCTCAAATCCATAGACTGACCAACCAGAACATGCCCGGCAGCGAGACGCAATACCACCAGATGCCGGTCCATGAACAGCATGACTATCCGCCCCACCACCAACGAATTAACGGCTTTATTCGGAAGTATCGGCGGCGGCAATGCGGACCAATGATTATCGTGCAGTTGGAGCAAATGCCAACTTGGCAAGGGCATTTGAACCTGTGGTATGGCGGACACTTTGACGACGGCAATTCTGGCCGTTGCAATTTTGGCTTTGGTAAAATTCGTTAGATTCCGGGATGCGGCCGCATTTTTTGTTATCGCCGGTTTGGGTTGGCCTGATGGTATGGCTTTAGCGGAACTTGGAGCTTGAGCCGCCGCCGGCGGACCCGGCACAATTGGCGTCGGCAGAGTAGTTCCCATCATTTTAGATTCCAGAACCTTCAAGCGGCGTAATATACGCTGCGCCGGGGAGGTTTTTTGGAGTGGCGTGGTTCTTGCCACACCATAAACCAGCAGATAGACACTACCGTTGTCTCCCGCCGCCGCTACTGGTGAAAAAGTCCCACCCGCCGCTGGAAGACGCAATAATTCTTTCCGGCCAAAGCAAACGCCATCGCCATTCTGAAAGAACAGGTAAACACCCTGTTTCATCGCACCAACGAGGGGATTATTCGCGGCGAGAGCACAAACGGGATAACCGGTAAATGTGCCAGCCGATACCGGCTTCCACAAGCCAGCATTTCCATGGCGTGCGTTGATGGTGTGAGATAACAATAAGAATTGCGGTCCGGCCCCCGGTTTCAGCGGTTTGACCGGAATGATCATCCATACATGGGCGCGCGTACCAGCCGCCAACAATCGTGGCAACGCGATCAATCGATGTAAGACACCAGCTGGTATGGTACCGCGTTTTGATACCGCGCTGATGACTATATTGTTTTGATTCGCACAGACGCGTTGCCCCCCCCCACTAACCGCCAGCAGCACCAGCAGGAAAATAAAACAAGCCATATTCAGACTGTTTTTCCAGATTTTCATCGCCGCATTTTATGATACCGCGACAACTTCCGCGACTGTCCTGAACAACTGACAGGATCAGAGTTGCTCAAAAACTCAAAAGCATTGACAATCAGGATATAAGGTCGCAGCGGTTGCGACTGGCCTAGCGTGACTTTACAAGTTATTTTGCAAAAAAGCGATAATTGCATAGCGTGAGATGCGTATTTTCCAATGTTTTTGAAGGTATTTTCAGGGCGGGAAGTTGTATGACCCAAAGGCGCAATTCACCGGCCCGATGCCGGGGGCATGTACCGCTGCAGGTCCAACGCGTCGAAGAGCTTCTGCTGATCGGCGGTGAGGGTCGAATGGCAGG
>JAMDCX010000078.1 GCA_023489375.1 Planctomycetota bacterium | reverse complement strand
TGATAGCCAAAACCACGCGATTCGGTGTCGGGACTTAACTGCACCATACCAAAGGGCATGGAGGGGCCCGGAAATAAATTAATGCTGCCGCCCGGACCGGTACCGGTGCCGATAAATGGATTGACCAGATCCGCCAGCGGTTGTTTTTTCAATACAGCTGGCTTTTCAGGCTGGAATGAAAAATCACTGACCGTCTGCACGGCGGTGGCGGCTCCACTGGCCCCAGTGAAACCGACATACGCACGATTACCATTAACCGCCTGTGGAATTGCGATTTGTTTGCTCCACGTAAAACTCCGCCCGGTGATTTCATCTTTTAACCTGGCGGTTAATGTTATACCGTTATAATTCAAATGAATGCGAATCGGGTGGCCGGAGCGGAAATCAACCGGACCGGTACTGTCATATCGGCCTGTGGCACCGGCAGTACGAACATTGATTCCCTGATGATCGCCCGGCGGCAGCGTGTGGGTGGTAATTCCCCGCAATAGGCCTTTGACCAGCGCGGCGGCCTGATGCACGCTGTTGACACCGTTGTATAAATTAATCTCAAACGCCGCGCTCGGGACAAGGGCATGGGTGTTGCCGCCCAGTCCGAGGTCCGAGCCTTGTTGCCCATGATTACCCAAGGCCCGAAGGCCCCGTGAATCATTCTGAAATACCAATGCCACACCGTCCCCCGGCATGGTTTGCCGCTCCCTTTTCGCTTGATATGTGAAGGTCGCGTGGAAAGCCCGCACCTTTAGTGGTGTTCGGGTGAAAGTACTGGTGGCCTGACAGGTGTGTCCGTCGGTCAGTATAAGCGCGGTTTTATCCGTATTAAAGCCGGTCATTCTGCCGGTGGTATTAACATGGCCAAACGTGGCAAAACCCCTGACACTCACGGCCAGGCTGATGGTGGCGTGGCCACAAACCGCAAGTACCAAAATGCTTCCAAGAACCAGTCCGCGCCGGGAAAATATTCGCACGTTAACTCCTTAACACCACAGCTCAAGTTCCCAATCGTCGCGTAAATTAGTCGCGGAAAATCAGCGAACTCAAAGATCGTTTTTCATCATTAGTGCCATCACCGATCCTCAATTTTATTTTGCGCCGCATCGTCCAACGGCGGCACAACGCGGTTTGCCAACAATTCCAGCCCAACCATCAATTTGCCGTTTCCACATTGTATTCATGGAGTCCTCCCTGGGGGATGGTTTCCACATGGCCGTCACAGAATACCAAGTTGGCTTCGCCACCACCGGCGCTGGTGACCATGTGCCGATAACGCACACCACATGGTCCATCCGCCGGTGCCGCCGGATAGTCGGCGTTACCGTAGACCGGGTAGGCACCGCCAAAATAATTTGAACTGCTGACGAAGGTGCCGGGGATAACCGTTGTAAGATTATTGATATAAGGCGCGGTGTCGAGACGCTCCCAAGTGTAGGTATACCAAGCTCCCCCTTCTCCCCGATATCCCCAATTTTGATTGGCATCACCGTAAAGTACAACTTGAGTGGGGTGCTGAATAACGGCGGTTCTTTTTGGATCGTTGTAGACGAATTGTGCCGGTAAACCGTAACACCAAACCTCAACATTGGGATTGGCGGCATAGTCCGAAGAAAATATGAGCTGTGGCACGATAAGGGCGGAAGGACAATGAAACAATGTCTTCGCCCGGTTCCAGATGGCAATGCCCTTGGGGGTGTCATCCCACCACCAGCCGGGAGTATTAACCAGCCCCGTGTCTTGCGCGGAGGCGAACTCCAATCCTATCAAGTCGGACTGCCACGAATCCGGGGTGGTGAAATGGAGGGGGGCGTAGTTGAAGGGATAGAACCCTTCAAACGTGTTTGTGTACTCCTGGGTCAGCTCTCCGAGAGATCTCAATTTCGCCGCACAGACAATGCTGTTAGCTTCCTGTTTCGCCATAGCCAGCGCCGGCAGCAGCAAGGCGATCAACAATGCAATAATGCTGATGACCACCAGTAATTCGATGAGGGTAAAACCGTGTACACGCTTGGATATAATTAGAGCCTTTCCGCTCCCCATGGGGACGATGGAATGGCCCACTGACTCAATGGGCTGCGGTTGGCCACAACAATCCCCGGCGGGTGTAACGATACGTGTGTCACTATTACACATAGCACACCTTCTTCGCCCGGAATCGCCTTTTCCCCGCCTCCACGCCAACCGCATGGTTGGCGAATATGGAGTCGAGATATAAGAGGTTTTCCGAGTATACCGCACGCGGGGCCACTATTGAAACAAACTCCTTGTGGCATGGAGCCAGTTGCGTGACGCATGACGCGGATCACCCGGTCTTTTCCATGGCCAAAGCTATGGTGGCGGATGCACATTGTCCTGGCGCCGGCATTGATGCCGCCCGCTTTCCCGCAGGAAAACCCAACCCGCGTAATATGTCATGCACCCTATGGAGCCGGTTGCGTTGCGTCAAACCGCCTGTCACCGGCCTGCGAACGATCACGTCTACACCGCGAACTTTACAACATGATATCCTCCTTCCCATCGGACTCAATTCGTAACCGGTCACGGGCCAATATTCGCCCCAAAAAGCAAAGAAATAGCATGGAATCTGGCGTTTATGAAGCATAAAAAACCACGAAAAACAAGCTCCGCGATATAAAAGTGGCGTTTCCACGCTGGTTTCGCCACTTTTGCCCGTGAACGGTTACCTCAATTCCGACGTCCTGGCAGCCGGCCCATAAGCACCGATTGAAAGTTACAATCTTCCAGTACGCCAAGGAAAAGTGCCCCAGCGTTCCCTGAGAAATCAGCTTACCAACCTTGTGATCAAGCCTTGCGGCGTCGTAACAGCAGCAGCGACGAAGCGGCGGCCACAGCCAACAAAGCAAGCGTTGCCGGTTCGGGTACCACTTCCGTACCGCTGATACCTAAAATCACGGTGGCCCCGACCGAAGCATTTTTATTACCAGGTTCAATTGCCTGGGAGAATGTCAGTGACGAAAGCAGTTCATTGGTGTAATTGCCAAACGTCGTCCCATTGGACAAGTTCGCGAGGTTCAAAATGGTCTGGTAGGCCTCGGCACCACTGCTAAAATCGGAGTTGCTCGTATTAATGCGGCCAAAATTCGCGGCGGCAACTCCATATTGGTTGCCATCCGGTGTGACTCCGGAACCATTGGAATACCAATCGGGGGCACCGTAATCAGTGGTTACCGACGTTCCATCCGCGAAGTTCAATGTCACCTGTCCATAACTATTATTCGTAGCGTCGTCACTGAAAGCCAGAATAGCAAGTTGGCTGAATCTTTTCGCAGTTGACAATGTCAGTGTGCCAGTGGGCGCACCGTGGGTGAAATTGTTCGCCGCACTTAATTCCAGGACATTGTTGGTATTCGCGGTATAGCTTTGGAGTTGAAACGTGGTTTGTCCGACGACGCTTACGGAACCCGCGAAACTGCTGACGAATTGCCCGCTGGGAGGCAGCCCGCCGCCAGTGGGAGATCCCGCCAATCCGTATTCATACAAGGTGTTTGTATCGCCAGGAGCAAGCTGTACCGCCACGCTGGTGGGAATAGCGCCATTCTTAACCACCGTGTACGTGTTTGGAACCACCGAGTCCTGATTGAATCCGGTAACGGCTACCGGGGTCATCGCCGCAGGAGCCGCAGGGATGGCCTGCGTAAATCCGCTGACCGCGAAAATATTCGACGAACCGCCATTGGGATTCGTTGAGTTGGGCACGGGATTTGATCCCGGTGCCTGCTGGAACGTTAAACTTGTCAACTGCAGTCCGGAGTAGTTGCCCACCGTGGTGCCGTTGGAGAGATCCGCCAAATTCAAAATTGTCTCATCCATGTGGGCACCTTGCCCGCCACTGGAATTGACCGTCGAAATTCGGCCAAAGTTGCTGATCGCGTAGCCGTAAGGGTTGCCATCCGGTGTATAGGTGTTGGTGGTGCCGGAGAACCAATCCTGGGCCGCATAATCGGTGGTAACACTGGTGCCGTTGGAAAAGTTGAGCGTCACCGCCCCCGGGCCGCCACCACGGGCTCCCATGGCCAGAATGGCCAGGCCGTCGTAGCTCGCCGGGGTTGTCAGCGTCAACGTGCCGGTATTGCCGTTGGGGGTACCGGTGATTTCATTGGGGGTACCTGATAAATTCAGCACGTTATCGGTATTGGTGTAGTTTTGGAATTGGAATGATACGTTGAATTCCGAACTGAAGGCACCACCGGTAAATTGGCCGGAAGTCGGCAGTCCCTGGGCGTAGGGTTTTGCAGGGCTGGTATCCTGCAGTAACCCTTTCTCGTAAAGCACATTACCCGAATAATTGGTCCCGGAATCAAACGGCACTGCCACGGTATTCGGGATATATCCGCCATTAGCGGTGGATACGGTATACGTATTTTCCACAACCGAATCCTGATTGAATCCGGTCAGCGAAATAGGATTGGCCGCGATGGTGGGGATCGCCACGGCAGCGGCTCTGACTGTCGCCGCCGGTAAACATAGTCCAACACCGGAAGCGATGACTGTCGCGGCGATAGCTGCGGAGCCAAGCATGATGCCAAAACGTGTGTCCGGCACACGCCTCGTTTCAGGCACCATCATTAACCGACCGGATTGTCTGGAAATCATAAAACACCTCTCTTCTATGCGTGCGGTTGAGTAAGAATGTGCTTTACGGCAACAAACCGCAAACGAAATTATTACACATCCTCACCCCCATCACGATCAAGAATTTTACTTTACGTCACCGCGCTGAACTTCTGCTTCAGCGCGGTGAATCTTATCAACAATGCTCCTGCCACCCCAACCATTAATTTGCCGTTTCCACATTGTATTCATGGAGTCCTCCCTGGGGGATGGTTTCCACATGGCCATCACAGAATACCAAGTTGGCTTCGCCGCCACCGGCGCTGGTGACCATGTGCCGATAACGCACGCCACATCCGCTTCCAATGGGCACACCGGGATAATCCGTATTGCCGTAGATCGTGTAGGCAGCTCCATAATAATTCGAACTGCTGACGAAGATGCCGGAAATAACGTTGGTCATATGATCGATATAAGGCGTGGTATCGAGACGCTCCCAATAAAAGGAGTACCATGCCCCCCATGGTCCCCAATCCTGATTGGCATCTCCGTAAAGAACAATCTGGGCGGGACGTTGAATGGATGCGGTGCGCTTGGCTTCATAATAAACACCTTGCAGCCCCGTTACCCATGCGACGACATTTGGATTTGGGGCATAATCGGAACAGAATTCCTTCGGTGGCACATCAACTGCGGAAGGACACTGAAACAGGGGTTCCGCCCGGTTCCACATCACCAGCCCCTCCGGGGTGTAGTTGTCCCACCAGCTGTTATTATTCACGCTTGCGGCACCCGGAGCATAGGATTCGCTGAATTCAAAGCCAATAAGATCTGATTCCCATGAATTCACATTACCGCGTGAACTGGGCCAATAATTGATGGGATAAAATCCACGGTAGGTATTGGTGTATTCGCTGGTCAGCTGGCCCAAGGAACGCAAATTGGCGGCGCATGCGATGCCATTGGCATCCTGCTTGGCCATGGCCAGCGCCGGGAGCAACAGTGCTATAAGAATAGCAATGATGCTGATAACCACCAGTAGTTCGATGAGGGTAAAGGCTTGGAGTGTTCTTCGGGGGGTTGAAGGTTGATGGCGAATCAATATTTTTCCCATGTTCTGGCTCCTGTAAAGCTGATAACCGTTTACGACCTTTCGGCCCGCCAAGTTGACATTATTATAATTCCATCTGATCCCATTTTATTAACCTTCCATCCCCAAAATTTTTTAGCACGTTCTGTAAATGGCGGAGAATCCGATTCTTACGTTTACAAATCGCCGGCACGCTGACCCCTGCTTCTGCAGCTATTTGAGTCTCGGTACGCTTTCCCCAGTAAAGCTGCTGAATTAACCGCCGATCCGATTCGGAAAGTAAAGCCAGAGCCTCGTGGATTGCTAAATACTCAAGTTCCCGCTCCAGGTGGTTGGAATCCGTCGGTTCAGCAACCATCTGGCAGCCGAAGTGTTTGCTGAACGCCCATTCTTGACGGTAATGCCTGCGCACCTTGTTCTGAATCTTACTCCAGAGGTGGTGGGTATCCGTCGGTGGTTCCAATGCAGTCCCCCGCAAGAGTTCCATCACAGCCAACGCCACTTCTGACGATATTTCATCCCGCCATTGCGGGCGTGACCAATTGCCGGGAACTCGCCATCGCCAAAGTCGCGTCAGGGCTTGTCTGGCCGCGACATCCATTGCTACGGTCTCCATGTCATCAATGCAAGTCAATTCACACCTCATTTTTCGACGTTCTGTATCGGATCGGGACGAGAAACCTTGCACTATCCGATCGCCTTGTTGCTAATTAAGGCTTTCGGATCGGCTTCCTCTTAACCGAAGATACCGAACCAACCAAATCTCAGTCTATATAAAGTTTATGTCGATCAAGTTGAAAAGCAAGGGGCTTTCATAAAATGTTAATATCATTTAGCCATAAAATAGGAATCCAGGTGGATGCTCAAACTTAAATCCCAACGATAATTGGATCTGTTCTTCAGCGATTTATATGTCATATTATCTCCGTAAATAAAGTATAATTCATAAGTATCAACCATCCAGATGAAATTCGTAATCCAGTTTCTCATCCCGCCATGGAAATTTTTATCCGCTTGGCCATAAATGGCAATTTATTTTAAATCCCGGACTGGTTCAGTACGGGTATTGAAACTTTTCGGCCCTCAAAGACATCAACGATCATACCGCCAGAAACTCCACGACGTAATTTTTATTGGTGCGGCTGAAAACGCAAATTCCTGCAATTCCGGGCCATTTTCGCTGGTTGTGTTTCAACCTCCATGACAACTGGGTAACCGTTCACGAGGTAAAAACTGCGAAAAATTAAAGAAATAATATGGATACATTTCCGTTACGCGAACGGGCAGCATTTCCCATGCGACTACGAACCACCGCAAGGCGTTGCGGTGCTGCAAGGGCGTGTTCGCCCTGTAGACGTAAATGTTATGATAGAACTCCAGCATGACAATACGGGAGGAGAGCACGCCCGGCCATGCGGTGGTCTACGGCCCGATCCTGAATAAATATTCGCCCGTGAACGGTTACACAAAGTGTTTGTGTCGCTGGTAGCCGCGTGTAGTATAACTGGACGGTAGCGATGTCTACCACATTATATTAAACGTTCGTTGAAGCATTAATTATCGGATGGGTTATGCCACTGCGTGCGGTGGCCACTGGGCTTCCGGAAGATTGTCGTACCACCAATTCGCATTGTAGTTCCGAATGCACCGGTGCCCAATGGGGGTTGTCCATGCGCTGAAACATCGTGCGTAGCGCGACCGCAGCCACGCTGGCGGCGGGTTGGCGGATTGTTGTCAGTGGTACCGATAAATGTGCGGACATAGGCAGATCATCAAAGCTGCCAATCCGGAGGTCCTCTGGAATTTTGATTCCGGCTTCTACTGCAAATTGCATGATATGGATCGCACGTGAGTCGCTGACGACCAAAACCGCTTCGGGCCGGCGGCGACGCAAGGTCTCCACAACCGCGCCACTGTCAAAAAGATTTATGCGAAAAACACCAGCTTGCTGCGTATGAATCCTGCGCAATTCCAAGGCGCGAAGATAACCATCAATGCGGGCTTCTTGTGTGGGTACCTGCGTGGTATGCGCAAAAAAGTCGATTTTCCGACAACCAAGATCAATAAAATGTTTAGCCAGAGTATACCCGGCGCCAAAGTTATCAATTCCTACCCAATCCATACGACTCCGCATAGGGTGGCGGACAATATCCCGATCGATTAAAACCACCGGGATTCCAGCATTTTGAAAATCTTCCACAATGCCTATGGTTGGAGAAATAAGCTGATTCGCAAGAATTTCCTGGGGCATTATAAAAGCGCCTGAAATTTTACGGGTAATAAAATCTCCGGCAATCATGCGTGCGCGGTGAAAAACTCCCGCTTCGCCCGGATCTTCACTCCAAGATGGATCTTGAAGCAATATGAAAGCCCTGTCCATAGCCGCCTGACGGGAAAGTTCCCGTCCGATCATGTCACAAATGGTCTGTTCATGGTGTTGACTGGCTAATCCTAGAAGAATGGCTCCGAATGTAAGCGAACTCCGCGGAGGGATCGCAATCACAATGGAACCCGCCTTTCGATTGCGGTGTATAAGATGTTCTTCCGCCAACCGATGAATGGCCCCGCTGACAATAGGACGTGAAATGCCGAACTGGGCAACCAATTCCCGGTCGGTCGGAATACGCTCATTGACGCTAAATTTTCCGGTTTCAATGCCGCGCCGGATATAATTATAGATCAAACTTGATTTAGAAGCTTTAGGCAATGTTACTCCATCGATGTCCAACCCACGAAATTTCCAACCTGTTTTCCAGACCTTGGCTCAACTTGCCAAAGAAATAACTGGAGTCATCAGCACTACCGTGGCACAGTCTTCCCTCTTCGCAATAATTGTAATGATACCGAAGTAATCTGCAGTACGCACCAGATGGTATCGACCCGTGCCTTGCGTTGCGGCCATTGCGGCTCGGATCAAGTAATCAAAGCGGGCCAGGTGGTGCGGTAATTTTTACTTTTTGGCGGCAGCACGACCTTATTTCTTATTATTTCTTTGATTTTTAGCGATAATTGGCCCGTGAATGGTATTCCTTGCGGCTATGGAACAGGATCATCCGGAATATCCAGGTGCCATGCCGGTGCCATACAGCGTCTACCAGCTACGCGTCCCGGCCAAAAGCCAATTCCGACCTTCTCAAAGCGGCTGGTTTGAAGCGTTCACTGACTGGTTTTCAGTACCCGTTGACATGATCACGCGGTTGATGGACACGCTATGAGTGTTGCCGTCAGCAAGACTCCACCAAGCCCATATCGTTTTCGAACGATCTGAAATCCGCTGGCTGCAGCCACGCCAAGAGTATCGCGATTGAGATGACAGCCATCGGCGAGTATTCGCCAGGATGGTGTTAATATGTTTTGCAACCGGGCCATCCACGGCTGAGGCGCGCGGACATGTTCCAGCAGCAGCAATTTACCGGTGGGGCGCAGAACACGATGGGCTTCACGAAAGGCCATGGCCGGCTGCGGAATCGTACAGAAAGCCAGGGTGGCGACAACAATATCAAAACTTGCGGCCTGGAAAGGCAGTCGCTGTGCATCCGCCGCCGCCAAGGTTACTGTACGTGGGCCAATGTTACGCCGCTTGGCGGCACGTCGCAGTAGAGCTTCATGAGGATCGGTAAGCACCAGCCGGCAGTTGCAGCCATAATAGGGCAAATTAACGCCGGTTCCGCCGCCAATTTCTAAAACGCGGCCTGTCACCTGAACCATCAGGCTCTTTCGTTGCCGGGATAATCCCAACAATTCCAACGGATAAACCGCCAAGTCATAAAACCATGGCCACGTCATAGAACACCTCTTTGAGTATAGGAAACACTTTAGAATATACCACCATGAAGGTCTGATGAAACGCGGAGTGCACTTTCATTTCTATTTTGTTGTGCACCATGTCAATACCGCAAAGTATTGCGATGGTTCGTATCAACGTATGAAACACGCTTTCGCGTAGCGGAGATGCGCCGGGGCACAGTGCCGTCGGCCAAATCATAACCATTCACGTGACGGAAATTCATACTTCATCGAGTACCGAACACCGCATTGCCATGCTGGTATTCGAGATATATTTCCCACTGAGGCGGCACGGATTGCACACCAATAAAATGCGATAAAATCCGTGATTTTCATATTGAGCCATCCTTGAGGTCGACGACGAACGAGAACGCCCGCAATGATGATTCCGGCGCACATTAAACGGAAGTCGGAACTAAATGAAAATCCTGGAAAGAATCCGGTTTTCACAGCGGAGGAATCACAATTACAGGGCGCATTCCGAACATCGCTATGTCCACAAAATCGCCCATTTACGCATTGTTCGTGTTTATGAGGCGTAGAAAATACGAAAAACAGTGACCGCGAGATAAAAAGTGGCGTTTTTTTCATAATTTCGCCACTTTTGTCCGTGAACGGTTACGCCTTTGAAATACCGTCAGCGTATTTCGCAGCACCGTTTGGCCCCAGGAAAAATATACTGACGCCGGGGGAGATCCTATACGACGATTGGCAGCCATGGCCTGATGGGGATAAAACATGGAGGCGGCGAGGCACACGACGCCTACTACAAACCTGGAAAA
>JAMDCX010000004.1 GCA_023489375.1 Planctomycetota bacterium | reverse complement strand
ACCAACGACCAACGACCAACGACCAACGACCAACGACCAACGACCAACGACCAACGACCAACGACCAACGACCAACGACCAACGACCAACGACCAACGACCAACGACCAACGACCAACGACCAACGACCAACGACCAACGACCAACGACCAACGACCAACGAGCAACGAACAACGAACAACGAACAACGAGCAACGAGCAACGAACAACGGTTGGAATAAAGAAGTTTGATGAGCAGTTGGAACTGTGGAGGAACCCACATAGTCCCCCGGCTTGGCCGGGGGTAAACAGGGCTGCAGTAGATAAAAAGCCGCGATCGCGGGTCCCGCCACCGATTAAAGGTGATATATCAATAACAACGAACAACAAATAACGAGCAAAAAACTATTGCAACTCCTGCACTTTTAAGTGTAGCGCAGCGTAACGACTCATGAAGGCCATAAGGCCGTCTCATTATTCATTGCGCATGGCGGGTGCTATTGACTGCCAGGCTGTGAACGGTTACGTTATATCCTCGAGTCGTTGTGTCATGGTGTCGTGGTGGTAAATTCCCCGAGGTATGTTTTCTGTTGATTCTGGATTTTGTCTTCCATCCCCGTTGATACAAGCACGCTAAACATCAATTTGTATCTTCGTATAATCCGTTCCGCTATCCAGCGCACGTTAATTGCCGCCGGGATGCCGGTAATAATTTCCAATTGGAAGATGGTATTCGAAAAACGTCATACTCCAAGAGAGCGTGTTCTGCATGGTTGGCGTTATTTTATAATATGGTACGATTGCTGGTGTTGGTAGTTAAGTTGTGGAGGCTACAATCATGTATACACGTCAACTGGGCAAAAGCGGTTTGATGGTCAGTTGTATAGGTCTTGGGGCCATGCCGTTGTCGGTACCCGCCCGGCGTCCTACAGAGGCGGAGGCCATTGGCGTACTGCATCACGCTATTGATTGTGGCATTACACTTATTGATACTGCCGACAGTTATTGTCTGGATGATTCCGAAGCGGGGCATAACGAGCGGCTGATCGGCAAAGCTCTGGCGGAACTTCCGGCCTCCAGGCGTGATGGAATTGTGATTTCAACCAAGGGAGGATTGGTACGGCCCGGCGGGCGCTGGGAGCGTGACGGCTCACCGCAACACCTGCGCAAGGTCTGTGAAGCCTCATTAAAGAATTTACGTCTCAACGCGATTCACCTGTACCAGTACCACCGCATTGATCCGAAGTACCCGCTGGCGGAAAGTCTGGGGTGCCTCGAACAAATGCGGAAAGAAGGGAAAATCCGCCACATCGGAGTGAGCAACTTTTCGGTAATGGAACTGGAGGCGGCAGAGGCGGTTGTGGATATTGTCAGTGTGCAGAACGAATATTCCCGTCAACATCGGCAACCGGAAACCGATGGCGTTCTGCAATATGCCCAGAGACGAAATCTGGCTTTTCTGGCGTGGAGTCCGCTTAATGGTATTGGAGGCGCCAAGGCGCTGGGAACTTTTGAGCCGTTGTTGGCGCGTATCGCGGCGTCACACCATGTATCGGTATATCAGGTGGTACTGGCTTGGTTACTGACCAGGGGGCCACAGGTGATTCCCATTCCCGGTGCCAGCCGAACTAAAAGTATTGAAGACTCGGCTCAGGCGGCCCAATTGCAGCTTAAAGCGGAAGAACTGGCCGAACTCAACAGAGCGGCAGCCTGACATTTATAATGGTCTAATGGAGCGTGTATGTCGAAAAATCATCACTGGATGCTGGAATGTGTAACCGATTCTGCACAAGTAATTGGAGACCTTTCCGGTCAACTCGATACCATCACCACGATATGCGAAATGGTAACCTCGGCTTTACTGGGTGGAAAAAAATTACTGACGGCGGGTAATGGGGGTTCTGCCGCCGGAGCCTTGCATTTGGCGGAGGAATTGACAGGACGGTACAGCCGTCCGGACCGGCGGGCTTTACCGGCGCTGTGCCTGGCGGCGGATGGGACGGCATTAACGTGTATTGCCAACGACTGGGATTTTGCCAGTGTCTTTTCGCGCCAAGTGGAGGCGTTTGCTCAGAGCGGCGATGTACTGGTGGTATTTTCCAGCAGTGGCAATAGTGAAAATCTTATTCGGGCCTGCCAAACCATGCGGCAGCGCGGCGGTAAAACCATCGGGCTATTGGGCAAAGGCGGAGGCAGAAATCTGGCGTACTGTGATCAGGCTTTAGTGATCAACAGCCAACGCAGCGCCGCGATCCAGGAGGCCCATGACGTAGTATTGCATCTGATTCTGGAATATCTGGAAAAATACTGCGATTAATACTCGGATGCAGTATCACAAGCGGATGCATCGGCCGGTGTCGTCTGCTTAAGGGTGCGGCCTTACGTTTTTGGCAAAAGCCCGACAGTCAGTCACTTGTTTACATATTAGAGAAATAACTTAGGATCGCGGGCGTCTCGCCCGCCGTTGCCCCCCAAAGAGCAGTTGGTACCGCATTGCCAATGGATGCTCTGGAGACAGGTATTGATTTGAATGCCACAATTTTTGTCTGTACCCTGCTGCAAGGGCGTAAAACCGCGGGCTGGGTGCAGAGATTATGGGATAGTACCGGGATAACACGGCAAAAAAGTTATGTGGCGTAGCTGTGCAGGCCGACATAGAAAAAGTTTACCCCGATCCAGTTGAACATCATGACTCCAAAACCCAGTACGGAAAGCCACGCCGTCCAGTCCGGCCGATATTTGGGCGTGACAAAACGCAGATGCACGATAATCAGATAAACCAGCCAGGTAACCAACGCAAAGGTTTCCTTGGGATCCCATTCCCACGGGCGGCCCCAACTGAAATCAGCCCAGACCGCACCAAAAATAATGCCGGAACCAAGAAACCAGAAACCCATTTGCAAAATAACGATATTGGCGGCATCCAGCTGGAGCAGGAATTTGTGGCGGCGCACCGCTAAATCCGCTGCCGCGGCGGTCGTGGTCGTTGTGGGGTGCCGTGGTGACGCGAAATCTCCCATTTGGCCCGCGACCAGTGAGGAACCAATACCACTGGCCATGGTCATACCTGTTCCTGTCCCACCGCCAAGACCCGGGCCGCCGCCAGGATTCAGGTGATAGTATAACTTCATCAGCAGATACAATACTCCCAGACAGAAGCTCGCCGCAATTAAGGCGTAACTGCTGATAACGGTATTCACATGAATGTAAAGCCAATAGGTGTTCAGCACACCATCGACCCGCCCGATGTTGGCCCCAATATTGGCTCCCAGAACAAATGGCACGACAAAGCAGGCGGTCATGGCTAAAAATCCAACAAAGCTCATCGCCAGACCGAAGAGATTGTTCTTCTTCCAGTATTCTAAAATCAGCCCGATGACACATCCCGCAAAGGCTGATCCCAGCACACTTTCAAATTCATTCTGGATTGGAATTCTCCCGGCCAGCCACCACCGCACACCCATGAACAGTGCCTGAACCGCAACCGCGGCGGTGAAAAATACCAGAGCCGGCTTACGCACCGCGGGCACCGCTCCAACGGCGGCAATGACGAAGAGAGTCAGCGCGATGAAGTACAAAAATACGCCCACAAGGGTGCCATCAAACAACCGGTCGTACCACAATTCCACCAGACGCTTCAGATACGAAGGATAAACCTTCGGATTGATAGTCGGCAGAATTTTGGCCAGGACTTGAATTCCTTGATTGGCTTCAGCGACGTTGTTGTCCTGCCACCCCTGCCCCAGCGAAATAAATCCCAGTACGACACTTAATGCCTGCTGTCGGGCATAACCGGCAACAGGCTTGATATGAGCGTTCATTTTCAAAATTTTTCGAACTACCGCGCCGGTATTCGGCAGCAGCTCCAGCGGCCGGATCCAATCTGTGGTTTTAGAGCCCACAGCCGGCGGCACAAATTTCATGGCGTCGCCAAGATTTTGAAAGGTTTCCAAAGCCCGGCTCACTTCGGCGACCCCGGAGCTTA
Source organism: Planctomycetota bacterium (assembly GCA_023489375.1). GTDB lineage: Bacteria > Planctomycetota > Phycisphaerae > WQYP01 > WQYP01 > JAMDCX01. Next base: position 6,298 of record JAMDCX010000004.1, on the reverse strand, counting down.
AGGCGGCGGTGGAGCTGATTTTTACCAGCAGATTATGCACGTCGGCACGGGCCAGAAAATCAGGACTGACTGTACCCTGCTGCAGAATGCGTTTAGCCTGAGCCTTGGAAACTAACGTACCGAGTTGCTCGCGAATCGGTACAGTTTCAACAAAAATACAATTACGGTTATCCCACGCCTGGGGGCGAAACGCCATATCCATTACCGTATAGAGCGGGTCCTGCCCATGAATACTGTCAAAACCGCAGATTGCCTGAACCGTTTCCGAAGCCCAGCTGGCCAGTGTTTTGACCTGATCATTATTTTGTACCGCCAGGATGCGCAGTGGCACAAGATTAATATCTTTTTTGAAAATGGTGCGATTCTGATTTTGGATCGCTGCGGTGCGCCGCATGAGTTTCATGCTGGGAATGGGATTAACCTGCGGGGAGCCGGGGCCTATTTCCGGATGACCGGCGGGTATATCAGCCGGAGAACCCTGCTGAATGGGCATGGAACCCCGTACGGTGTTTACCGCCACCAGAGACAATGTTACGGCCACCAACGCCATCATGGAGACGAATTGTTTAAGCGTCATTACTGCACCTCTTGTCAATTTCAACTTACCTTCGCATTATTGCCGGCGGTTGACGTTTCCGCCGCCTGATGCAGCGCGGCAAACCGCGCCAGATCACGTTTTTTCATGTTCAACAATACCGGCTTGATATAAAAAGCATATCCGATACCAAAGATAATCATAATGACGCCTGCAATCATCGGATACAAACCGTTGGTATTGCCGACTCCCAGCACCGTAAAAGGCGTACCATCAGCCTGACGACCAAAACGCGCTTGAAAAAAATGCTGGCCGTCAAGTGTTTCGGGATGATTCAGGTGAATAACGGCTATTTTCGATTTTCCGGTTTTCAGATTGGTAAACCGTACTTTGCTGATAAAGTCGCGTGGAAAACTGTTGCCACCGGGATAGAATAATTCCTTGCAGGCCAGCAATGTCAGCGCGGCCGGAAGTTTCCATTGCAGGGTGGAAAATACGAAGCGCACCGGTCCCGCTCCGGGTACATCGACAGGCGTTGGTGCCAGATCTCCGTGCAGACCAAATTGCTGGAACGGCAGATATATCCGGGTATCCGTCCACCGCCCCTCAGATACGGCCAGTTGCAATACGCAATGGCCCATCGTCTGTTCCAGTTGCGGTTCTCTCTGCGCCACCGGTATGGTTTCCGGGCGATAAACCACATTCGCCAATTCCTGCACGGAAATTTTGAATGGTATACCTGCTACCGCGGTAGCCACCGGATGACCGATGGCAATAGGATACTGGCTTACCGCTCCGCCCGCGGCGCGCTGCACCACTGTTAATCGGCCGGACTTATGCTCCACGATCCAGAATTGATATCGCCGCGCATCTTCATACCGGATATGTATGGCCTGATCAATTTTATCGGGAATCAATTTTCGGTGACCATGATGGAAAATAAAATCCACGGTTCTGGTGGGATATCGAAATAATGCCACACGCTGAAAATAAAAGGGTTTGCCCTGGCCGTCCGCCCTGTATACATCAATGATGTATGCTTGACTGCTGGCCCCCTGATAACCTTTGGACAACATAGGCATTTTAATTTCCCGCTGCGGAATCAGAGTGTATGGCGTACCGGGCAATACAATTTTCTCATGGGGATGAATCACCAGCACCCGGCGGAAATGATCCGTCGGAATGTTGACAATAATCGCATTGTTTCCCTTAAAGCTCGTAGAAATATCCCGCAGTCGACGGGCGCTGGGATGATAAAGATATTCAATGCCACAGGGCAATCCGGAATCCGCCACCCGCAGACGCGGCGTTTTCGCCAGAAGCCATTGTCCGCCGCTGGCCATTCCGGTGGCGCTTAAATTAAATTCCAGTGCGGGCTTACGGGCCGGTTGTCCGGGTTGCCGTGGCACCGCCAGTGCCTCCAGCCGGGTGTAGGGGTAGTATCCAATAACCCGCACCCGCACGCTCGCCAATCCTGGTGACAATTGATGGATCATTTCAGCGGGTACAGTAATATCCAACGGATGATGATTCTTCGTTGATCGCTCCCGAAACAGCGGCAGTGACGGCAATGGCAGCATGGCGGATTTACCATGAGTATCACCGGCTACCATATATAAAGCCCGTTCGGAATTGTCATAATAATGATGCACGGTTTGATGCAGAAAAATCCGCACCATACCTTCTTTTTTTAAGCCGAAGTAAAAAAACAAGCCCACCAGCAGCGTGATAATTCCCGCATGCACGGTCCAGACGCCCAGTTTATAAAGCGTTAAAGGGATTCGCCGCAGAGTTACGACAATAAGTGTTGTGGCCAGCAGAATCATTAAAATCACCATGGGTGGTGAATTGAAAAAACCCATGGTAGATACATCAAAATAACTGCGAACACCCGGTAATCCTGAGCCAACGGCAATATAGGCGGTGGTTAAAAAAAGCCATACCAGCCCCAGGGTTATGGAACTGAAAAAGCGTGTCAGCCAACCCACAGGGCCATTGTGGCTCGCCAGGCGATCCAGAAAACGCCCCGCCGCCGCCGGTATGCGTCCAAGACGCAGTACCACCCGCTCCGCCGGCCATAAGGGCGGCACCGCTTTCACCGGTGTATTCGGTGGCGTTATGCCGGTAGTTGGATTTTCTAGCATACGGGGCATCTTGTTCCTCGGCCACGGCCCGTGCCCAAACGCACTGGATCCGAATACATGGATTGTAGCGGATGATCTCCGGCATGTCTTGCATCAATCATCACGATAGATTGTAAAATTCAGTTTTTCACCAATAAATTCAAGCCTTTTTCATAAATGGTGAACGTATATCTTATCGCCGTCATAGAGCATTTATGACCTGATAGTACGCTACCGCAGTGATTTATACGTACATGTTGCCCACCGGGTTTGGTGGTTTCAACGAGGGGGCTGTTTAGCTTTGAGATTCCAACAACAGGTGCGGCGTGGTGCGGTGGTCCGGGAACGAACTTTTGCGCGGCGCGGCAATTTTTCCGGGCCACATGGCCGTGCGGGGACTCGTCACATAGCCGCCGGCTTTGCCGGCGGTGGAATGTACCATAAAAGTACCCCGCTGCGCCGGAACCAAACGGCGTGATTTACCCCCGATTTAGCGTTATTACGGCCACGCACGGAAAAATTGCCACGCCCCTTTTGCTTTTTTGCCGGATAGCGGAGATATTTTATACACCGTCCGAATTGGTCGAAGGGCCATGACCGGCGGCAGAGTTGATATCTGATGATATCAAGATTGTAATATATCAGGTTTACTATGAGGCAGATTCATTCTACTGCGGTCATTGAGCCAGGTGCGCAAATCGCCGCGGATGTTGTAATTGGACCATTTGCTTATATCGGCCCTGAAGTGATTCTTGGTTCCGGCTGCGTGGTTCATCATCACGCCGGTATTCTGGGCCATACGGTGGTCGGAATAAATAATCATTTTTTCCCCGGCTGCGTTATCGGCGGCATCCCCCAGGACCTGAAATACCGTGGCGGCGATTGCCGCGTAATCATTGGTGATAACAACCACTTTCGCGAGATGGTAACGGTGAATATCGGCACGGAAGATGGCGGCGGCATTACGCAGATTGGAAGCGATAATCTGTTGATGGTTAATGTTCACGTTGCGCATGATTGTTTCATCCGTGATCATTGCATTCTTGGCAATAAGACCATGTTGGCGGGACATATCGAAGTGGAAAATGGCGCTATCATGGAAACCGGAGCGGCCATTACTCATTTTATCAGTGTGGGCCAATTGGCGGCCATTGGGCCGGTGGCGGGTGTGGTACATGATATACCGCCGTTCATGCGTGCCGAAGGACATCCGGCGGCAGTGCAAGGTGTCAATAAAGAACGATTGCTCCAATTCGGCTTTACCGCAGCGCGAATGAAGCCGATAGAAGATGCCTATCAGCTGCTTTTTCAAAATCGCATACCTCTGGCCAACGGAGCCGAGGAATTGGAACGACTTTATCCGGGCAACCCCGATATCAAGGCTTTGCTGGATTTTGTGCGGCGTGCTGAGGCGGGGAAATATGGCCGCTACCGCGAATCGCTGCGGACTAAAACGGCGTAATCGTTCACGGTTATGGCCCCGTGAACGGTTACCAAATTGTTTTCAGAAAATTCGGACGGTGCTACAATACTTCTGAGGCTGGTATCGTGGAATATACGGGGAATATGGAAACTCTTGGGGTAGTGGCAATGGTGGCTGGTGTTGGAAAAGATAATAGTGCAATGTTATGGAGTCTCCCATGTCCACAGAAAGAACATTTTCCCCCGGTAAAAAAAACACCACACCTCTGACGGAGCGTTCCGCATACACCGCTTTGGTAGCGCATTTTGAACAGGCCAGTGGATTGCAGCTACGCGATTTATTCGCCGCCGATCCTCAACGTGCTGAAAAATTCAGTCTGGAGGCCGCGGGGTTATTTTTGGACTATTCAAAAAACCGCATTACCGCGGAAACCGTATCGCTCCTGCTGGCGTTGGCGCGGGAGTCCGGCTTACAGGAACATATTGCCGCCATGTTCGCCGGAGAAAAAATAAATATCACTGAAAATCGCTCTGTGCTGCATGTGGCGTTACGCTCGGCTCGAACGGATGTTTATGTCTCCGATGGACACAATGTCGTGCCGGAGGTGCATGACGTACTGGACCGTATGGCCGCTTTTGCCAGTCGTGTACGGTCCGGTGAGTGGAAGGGTTACAGCGGTAAGCCGATACGCAATGTCGTGAACATTGGCATTGGCGGTTCAGATTTAGGCCCGGTCATGGCGTATGAAGCCTTGCGGTATTATGCGCGGCGAGACATGATCTTCCGCTTTGTCTCCAATGTCGATGGCACGGATTTCGCGGAATCTGTGCATGACTTATTACCCGATGAAACTCTGTTTATTATTGCTTCCAAAACGTTCACCACTCTTGAAACCATGACCAATGCCCACACCGCGCGGCAGTGGTTGCTGGCGGCAGCCAAAGACCCGGCGCATACCGCTAAACATTTTGTTGCCGTTTCCACCAATGCCGGGGAAGTGGCGGCCTTTGGCATAGATACCGCCAACATGTTCGGATTCTGGGATTGGGTCGGCGGGCGATATTCCATGGATTCCGCTATTGGTTTGTCGACCATGCTGGCGGTAGGACCGGAGAATTTCACCCGGCTGCTGGCCGGATTTAGGGCTATGGATACGCATTTCCGCACGGCGCCGCTGGAACACAATATGCCGGTGATAATGGGGCTGCTGGCGGTATGGTATAATAATTTTTTTGGGGCGCAAACGGTTGCGGTTCTGCCTTATGACCAGTATCTCAAACGTTTTCCGGCATATTTGCAGCAACTGACCATGGAATCCAATGGCAAAAGTGTCACGCTTTCCGGAGAACGAGTGGATTATGAAACTGGACCGATTTTCTGGGGTGAACCCGGCACCAATGGACAGCATTCATTTTATCAGTTAATCCATCAGGGAACTAAGCTGATCCCGTGTGATTTTATCGGTTTTGCTCAATCCCTTAATCCCCTGGGGAATCACCATCATTTGCTGATGGCCAATGTCTTTGCGCAGGCGGAGGCCCTGGCTTTTGGCAAAACCGAAGCGCAGGTTCGTCTGGAAGGCACCCCCGAATGGCTGGTACCGCACCGGACCTTTGATGGCAACCGCCCCAGTAATGTTATTCTGGCGCAAAAACTGACCCCGGAAATACTGGGCGCCTTGGTGGCCCTGTATGAACATTCTGTCTTTACGCAGGGAGCGATTTTTGCCATTGACTCGTTTGATCAATGGGGAGTGGAACTCGGCAAAGTGCTGGCCAAAAAAATTGCGGCGGAATTGGCGGCGCCCGATGATTATACATTGCAGCATGATCCTTCCACCAACGCGCTGCTGCGACGCTATCGGCAGTACCGGCAATGATGGCGTAGTAACCGTTCACGGTCATGTCGACGGGCCAGAATTATCGCGGTTTTGATATAGCCCCAAGGGTGGGAATCCCTTGTGGTGCAGGCTTCCAGTCTGTCCGATCATCACTTCGTGAACGGTTACCGGAAAGCTTTGCATTCCTGGGCTACCGGTTCGATCAGGGCCGGCGCTGGCCGAGGAACAAAAGCAAGAAGAAACTGCGGGGCGCAATCCGATTGAAAACCAAACGCACTGTCGGCGTGAGTTTGTCAACAATCATCCAGCGTGTCAATCCCATGCGGCGTGGCTGGTACGGCTATTTCAAACACGCCGATCACCGGGCCAGGCGTGAG
>JAMDCX010000120.1 GCA_023489375.1 Planctomycetota bacterium | reverse complement strand
GGATACTTCTCGAATATACAAACTGATGGCGGTTGCGGGGCTTTTACTAAAAATTTATGGTTGCACCCAGCCAGACCTTCGCTTCTTCCTTCGATCCCGTGAACGGTTACCCCACAGCACACGGCCTTTCACCAAGCGGCCTGCAGGTGGGCTAAGTTACCTCTTGACTTCCGCATTCTACTGATTATTTTCGGTCAACAAAAACAACGCCGGGTTATTACTTCAAACCATGGGAACGTTTGGGGCCATTCCGTGAACGGTTACGTATGGCGGTATCTATTGAATTTACGTCGGGTTTTACTGATGATAACATGGTTTTGAGGATTCGTTCCGGCGGCGGGGAATCTCTGCTCCAGGCTGTTGTGCCTGACCCCGCGTTACGAAAAGGAATTTGTAGATTCATGGCTACCGTCGAACTCAAAGAAGTTTCCAAGATTTATCCCGGTGGCGTGCGGGCTGTCAATCGCATTAACCTGGCCATAAAAGATCGCGAGTTTGTTGTACTGGTAGGTCCTTCCGGCTGCGGCAAAACCACGACATTGCGCATGGTCGCCGGTTTGGAGGAAATTTCTGAAGGCACTCTGAGCATTGATGGCCGGATCGTCAATGACATTGCCCCGAAGGATCGCGACATCGCCATGGTGTTTCAGAATTATGCCTTGTATCCGCACATGAGTGTGTACAAAAATATGGCTTTTTCATTGCAGCTTCGCCGCCGTGAATTGGGGCTGACCAAACAGTTAATCGATCAGCGGGTACGCCAGGCCGCCGCTATTCTTGGACTGACCGATTACCTGCAGCGCAAACCCAAGGCGCTTTCTGGCGGGCAGAGGCAGAGGGTGGCGGTAGGCCGGGCCATTGTCCGGAATCCCAAGGCCTTTCTTTTTGATGAACCGCTGTCTAATCTGGATGCCAAACTCCGTGTGGAAACCCGTTCAGAAATAAAGAAACTGCATTTGCGTCTTCAAACCACTACTATTTATGTTACGCATGACCAGGAAGAAGCCATGACGCTGGGGGATCGCATCGTGGTCATGAAGGATGGCCTGATTCAGCAGTGTGCGCCGCCGCTGGAAGTTTATGAACATCCGGTGAATCAGTTTGTCGCTTCATTCGTGGGTACTCCACCGATGAATTTTATTGCCGGGAATATAGATAATGAGCGGAATTTTGTTTGTGGGGACCAGACCCTGTTGTTGCCCGACAAACTGACCAAAGGTCTTGGCGGTAACTACCATGGTCCGATGGTTCTGGGGATTCGTCCGGAGGTACTGTCACTGGCTAATGAAGGTCGATTTGCCGGTGTGAAAAACTCTCTTCACGGTATGGTCAGTGTCATTGAGCCGCTGGGGGATAAAGCGGATATTTATTTTACGCTTCCAAATCAGCCGCCCATGGTCTGCCGCACAGAAACACATCACCTGGCGGGAATCCATCTGCAGGCGCCGGCCACTTTTTATGTGGCCATGGAAAAATGCCATCTCTTTGACCCCGCGGGACGGAATTTATCCTCCGCCATCTCCGCCCGGGTCACGGATTGAGATTTTCCAGGGCCTTAAGCGTGTCATGGTCATCATCGTCATCGTCCAGACTGATTTTATCTTCAATAGGCTGGGCGATCGGGATGGACTTCCCCGGTGTAACATCAACAGTATCCCCGGTTTCCGTTAAGGTGTGATCCTGCACCGGTTCCATGGCCATATCACCTAGAATGGTGCGGATGGGCTTGATCTGGCGGGGCTCTCCGTCAATAACAACGGTAAACGTCACCGGTCCAACGCGAATGTGATCCCCCGCGACCAGTGCTTGCGGCGCGGTAATACGCTGATTGTTATGATACGTGCCGTTGGAACTCTCCAGGTCTTTGAGCATCGGCGTATTATCCTGAATAACGATCTCACAGTGATTGCGCGAGACCGTAGGCAGCGGAATCTGCAGATCAGATTCATCCGACCGCCCTAAAGTTGTCTGCTCTTTAAGCAGAGAAAATTCCCGTCTCTGTCCATCCTCCTTGAAAATAACCAGAACCAGATCCATCGATGGCCTCCGTGTATGTATATCCATTCTTCCGCAAATTATGTTAAACTATCATAATTTATCGGCCCTAACGCCATGTACCAAGAAAGTATTATAACCGGTCCAGGTATTGCAAGCCATAGTCAAGGCTCGAAACCCCGGCCCTGCCCTGGACCTCAGATGCCCCAGCGAACACCGCACGGATTTTATCCCTTGCCGCCAGTTACGGAATTGGATCCATGTTCAGCTGTTGACGCACTTTATGTGCATATCCCGTTTTGTGCCAGCAAGTGTCATTACTGCGATTTTTTTTCCCTGGCCGGCCACCTGGAACAGGTCGAAGCCTTTCTCAACGCTTTGGCCAGAGAATTGGAATTGCAGGTGGCCCATTTCGGTCGCCCCACGCCGGAAACCATTTTTATCGGCGGCGGAACGCCAACCCTATTACCGCCGCACGCCTTGGCGCAGTTACTGGAAATCATAGATCATTCCATAAACACCAACCATCTAGTGGAATTTACCGTAGAAGCCAATCCGAACACTTTTGACGCTCCGCGGGCCAACGTATTGAGTGATGGCGGTGTCAATCGTATCAGCTTTGGAGCGCAGAGTTTTTCGGTTACCGAGTTGGCGGTGCTGCAACGCGATCATCAACCTGAAAATGTTCCCATGGCGATGGACCTGGCCCGCAATTCCGGCATTGCCAATATTAATTTAGACCTGATTTTCGGCATTCCCGGACAAACCTTGGCGCAGTGGAACCTTAACCTGGAACAGGCGATAGCGTTAAATCCCGCACATTTGTCCTGTTATAGTTTAATGTATGAACCCAACACTCCTATGACCGCACGGATGAAACGTGGTGAATTCCAACCGGTAGATGATGAATTGCAAATTGCCATGCTTGAGCACTGTCGTGCGCGCCTGGCAGAGGCGGGATTAGCGCGTTATGAAATTTCAAACTACGCGCTGCCGGGCCGCGCCTGTCGGCATAACATCCATTATTGGCAGGCGCACAATCATCTGGCGGTGGGGCCTTCAGCGGCAGGATATCATTCCGGTTTTCGCTGGAAAAACGTTCCGAGTCTCGCACGCTATCTGGACGCCTTGAACACCAGTACTCCAAAACTTCCTATAACCGAAATGGAACATCTCACCGGCTGGTCCCGCTGGGGGGAATTGGCCATATTACAGCTGCGGCTTCAGGATGGCATTCAGTTGCAGGAGTTCCAGCTCCGCACCGGTGTAAATCCGATGCGGATTTTAGCTGAAGTGATCCATCGTTATTCCGACTTGGGATTGTTGGCGGTGGCCAACGATACACTGACTTTAACTGAAACTGGAATAGCGGTTTCGGATACCATATTGGCCGATGTACTGGAAGCGTTTCAGCAGCATGACGCCGCATGAGATTCGCTGTCCACAACTTTTAATAGTATCTCAGGTCAGAAGTCGCAAGGCCTGCTTGGCCATGGTGCATAAACTGTGCCAGAGTGCCCAGGGAGGCTTTCAGAGGATCAATGGATCGGAGTTGCTTAAGGATGTACTGGCTGGAATAAAGTTCGAAGATGGAGTCAAAATACTGGCCGCCTAAGATTCACAATCCACAACATTTGACAATGGCCCGGTTTCAAATTCGCCATCTTCGTCTCCATAAATCACGCAGAATCGCGCGAAAACGCGCACCGCGCGATTTGAATCACGTCCGCGTGTTTTTCCGCTTGTTCCCGAGACCGTAGGACGCTCCGCGTCCCCGCCCATTTTGCTCTAAGTCACCAGAATCACGCATCTTACGCAGAAGACGCGAGGCCTGATCTTCGCTGATCTGGCACAGCTCGGCCGTCTTTGCCCGCGTGATTTTGCCTTCGGTTTGAACCAGATTGAGCACCATCTGGCACTGCTGAATCTGATCAAACCCCCGCGACCGCACATAGGCCAGCGTTTGGTCGAGTCGACGGTACAGGGATGCGGCCAAGTGGTAGACCCGCCCGCGCTTCTCGCCCCGGCCTTCGACCATGCCCCGCTCATGGAGGCGTTCCAGAACGGCGCGAGCTTCGGTCATGCCTTTCTGAATCAATCCGCCAGCCCGTTCGGTGTCGATACGCCGCTCGAAGAACAACGTATTGAGCACCAGCATCTCGTCGAGACTTAGCGGTGTGCCGGCTTTGTCCTGTTCGTACACGAACGCGGCAAATTGCAGAGAAGGTTCCCCACCCCGTAACACGACGCGTACGGCCGTGGCGTCGCTGCGGCCGTAGTCCGGTGCGGCGCGGCCGTATCGCAATTGTCCCACAAATATCTTGTCGATGCCGCGCCCGGTTTGCTCCACCAGCCCGATCCGGCGGAACGTTTCGGCCAAGCGCGGATTTCGCGGCTTTGGTTCATGGACCAGCAGGTTATCCAGCGTAACGCCCTCCGGCAGACCGCCTGGGCTGGTAATCAGCAAATGGTCGGGCTGCCACTGGATGTAAATGTCATCCAGCCGCGTGTAATCCCGGTGCAGCACGGCATTATTTACCGCTTCGCGGAAGCCATCGGGAGAATAGTCTGGCACCGGCAGCCGGAACATACCCATCAATACTTCCCGCTCTTCGTTGCGGGCCGAGAATCGTGCATCGACCTCCGCCAGAAGCCGGATCAACGGAATCGAGAAAACATCGTTGACCTTGACATTGCCCTGGGTATCGAGCACTTGGAAATGGAACTTATGCGTCGGCAGCAGTGATTGGATCGCCGGTTCGCGTCCCAGCAGGAGCAACCCCGCGATGTTGGGCGCAATTTTCCCGTCCGGCCGGGTCTCCACCAGCCGCAGCGCCTTAGCCAGATCACCATCCGGCAGTTGGAGCAATTTCTGGTCACCATGCAGGCGTGCGATGGTCTGCCGCAGCCGCTCAAACTCCAGCGGGTCGAGGCTATCCATCGTAGCGTTCTCGACCACCTGTGCCGAGAAATCCAGCAGGCCCATATCCGTGCGGCGGGACCGCTGGTCGCGTGGGTAGTACGGCACATTCTGTGGCTTGCCGTCGCTGCCAATGGTGCGCCGAACAGACTTGCCGGATGCTGTGGCGCACGGTTCGGGATAGACATCGACTTCGATGGCGATCACCTGCCCCTGCGGATGGCGCACGACGCTGATCCTCGTGTTCACGTTAGGAACGGTGTTGTTGAAAATCGCAGCCTGTAGCTTGGTCGGGTCGGTGCTTTGGCCGTGGCGCGGCCGTGCCCCCGTAACGGTGCCATCATCCTCGACGCCGATGAGCAACGTTCCACCCTTGGTATTGGCCATCGCCACGATTTCTTCGTAGATCGTAGTATCGTTGAGTTGCTGCCGGTCGGATTTGAACTCCACGATCAGCGATTCGCCGGCCTGAATCAAAGTTTGTAGTTGCTGGTCATCCATGAATCAGAACCTCAATCCTTTCTTCCTTGCCAAGACGCCATCCACCCATCATTTCTCATCCGTGCCGGTGGGGTAGAGGGCGGATAGGGCCTGGGCCAGACGCCAGAAAGGCTGGTCACGGCCAATGCCGTCGGCATCACAGGCAATGGGATACCATTCCACAGTTATTTGTTGTTGATGTCAATCCTGATGAGTCGGCTTGTCGATGAAAGACATTTGCGGCTTGCCCATTTATCAGCCCATAAAAAAAGCCGGTCCTTGCGGAACCGGCTGGCAAATTTTATCCGGGTACTTATGCGCCGGCGGCAGCCGTGGCGACGGACAGCGCTGTGGAATTCTGGCCATCGCCGGCGATCGCTTTGCGGCAGAACTGATAGGTCAACCCGGCCCACGTTAAGATCACACAGGCGGTCATCAGCATAAACAGCCACATGACGCCTACGCCAAACCAGCCTTTAGTCAAGGCTGGGCCGGCCAGTACATGGGAAATCGACAGTGCCGTTGTCAGCCCCACCGTGCTAATCAGCAGAAAGGCCGTTAGAATCAAGCCACGGATCACCCGGTTGCCGGCGAGAGAAAATGTACCCTGCGATTCCGCTATAGCCGCGACTCCAGCCAGCAGGGATGCAATGCCACCAAAGGTAAATGTGCTCAGGAGAACAGAACCGCCCATGGCCTTAAATATCTGGGCAAAGGCCGGATCCGAGATGGATTCAACGGATGGTAAAACCCACATGACAATCACAGCAACAGAAAACAGCATTTGCCAGGTCCGCAATACTTCGGATTGGGGGGCCAGCGTGCGGGCCTGCAACACCGCGGAAAGCGCGGCCAGGGAAAGCAATCCGGCGATGGGCAGAAGAACCAGATTGACTCCGATGAGGTGCTGCTGCAGCATGGCCAGAATCAGCAAAATGGTCAGACTGGCGCTGATATTGAGCATCATGCGGCCACGGGAATCGCCACTGAACAGCGGAATAAGAATGAACCCCCCTATAGCGCCGATAATTTCCAAAAATTTCAACGCTCCGGGCAGCACCGACGCGAGAGAACCAGTTTTCAGTCCGCTCCACCATCCAGATTCTCCAAATTGGTGCGGCATGAAGAATATGGCACCCAGGAGAAGCAGACACGCGGCTTGCGATGCCAGCACGCTGGCCCATGATACCGCTTTAGGCATCGCTACCGATTTCGCGGCAGTTCTGCCGATGGGCGGAACCGGTGGCACCTTGGAGGTCGTCGGGAGTGCGGCTTGTTCTGTGGTGGTAATGGGTTCGGCAAAATTGACCGTGATATTTTTTACAGCGGGCGCCGCTTGGTTTTCCGCCATTTCTACTGTTGGAGGAATTTCCTTAACCGAACGCACTTTTTCATTTGTTGGCTGCGTAAACATCTTATCAACATCCTTTTACCAGGAATCAGAGGAAACAATTTATATCGCCACTCACCGGTTCCTCTTACATCGGCGCGGGCCTTGTTTCCTATCGGCATAGGCGCAGAGTTTCTTCATTTATAGACGCTGGATTAACGTGGATTCCGATAAAGTATTGTTTTTTATGTAACCATTAACAGTTCCCCATGGCTGGCTTTCCGGACACTTTGATGCATAAAAACAGGTAACCGTTCACAGCCATGTCGAAGGGTTTAGATTTGCGGTGGTTCCGGCGTAGCCCAATACGGAGATACCCTTGTAATGCAGGCATTTAGTCTGTATGGTCGCCCTTTCGTGAACGGTTACAAAAATAGTTCGTAATGGAGTGATGATATAGCCGGGAGTACAACGACCGCTGTGCAGAGCTTTTCATGACAGAATTGTGCGCCATGAGATTATATTATCATTGCATGACTGCGGAATATCGTCTCTGCAGCATCGCAACGCCTGGCGGCGGTTCGTAGCCGTTCTCAAATTTAAAATTTCAGATGCGTAGTGGAAACCCTCGGCCGTGGTCTTGGATGCAGGCAAGCCCATAGGCATAAATGGTTACCTGCTACTCTGGCGGCGTGTCGCGTCAACGGCTTGAAGAGATAATCACGCCAAGTTAGGCTGATGGTATTGGGGAGTCGAAAAGTTGGATTATCCGGAATCTGCAGGAATTTTATGAAAAGACCACGCGACAACAAAAATAACTCCAGACGCCCCAATACCAGTGGTGGCCGGCCTACCATCTATGATGTCAGCAGACTTACCGGCTTTTCGACCGCTACCGTTTCCAGAGTATTTTCAAATTATCCAAGGGTTTCGCAATCTACACGAAATCGCGTCATGGCGGTGAGCCGAAAATTGGGGTTTTCTCCCAGCCCTGTTGGCCGGGCCTTGGCGGGCGGGAATACCCGGATCATTGGGGTAATGTTTCCACTTATTGCCAGTGGTTTTTTTGCCGAAGCTCTGGCGGGTCTTGATGAGGTTCTGGCGGAAGATGGCTTTACCATGCTTACCGCGTTTTATGGCGGTGGCCGCGATATTCAATCGGTATTGGCCCGTCTGACCACTGGTTATCAAAGTGATGTTCTTATTTTGGCCAGCACTTATGACCTTGGTGACCAGGTGCAATTCCCGAGCGTACTGCGAACACCAATGGTATTGCTGGATCGTCCAATCCCGCGGGCAGAGGCCTGCACGATTTTGATCGACAACATGGCCGGAGTATCCGCCATGGTAAGGCATCTGGCCGAAAATGGGCACCGGCGCATCGCGGTCATATCGGGCCCCGATAATACGTGGGATGCCCAACAGCGGATGCAAGGCTATTTACAGGCGATGAAAGAACTGAATCTACCGATAGACCCCACGCTGATCTGGCGGGGTGATTTTACATTAGAAAGCGGGCGACAGGCCATGCGGAAAGCCATGGCCGCACAACAATCGTTCGATGCCGTGTTTTGTCTTAATGACGAGATGGCCCTGGGAGCTATCGCCGCCATCTATGAAGCGGGATGGCGGATTCCAGATGATGTTGCCATCGCCGGATTTGATGGAATTTCGGCGGCGGAGAGTTTGCAGTTGACAACCGTTGCCTGCCCCATGCGCGACTTGGGGGGCGCTGCCGCCACTGCCGCAATTTCACTGACCAGAGGTGTCGCACATCCGCCGGATCAGCTGATTCCCGTGCGGTTGATTGTTCGGCGTTCATCCGGGCGTAAAATTGCGCATGAAGCTGGGGTACCGTAGAAAAACATCGGCGGCGGAATGATGATATGAAAATACGTGGTAAGACAATAATAGCATACCCATGGCTGCTGGTTGGTCCGGTTATTGTAACCGCTGTGGTCTTATTGCTGGTGGGATGCAAGGCCCCGATTGTATCTCCCTCTGCTACAGCACCTAAAACCGCCGGGGTTTCTGCGCCGGTCAGCGGACAAATATCGCCGCGCCAGCAGCGATTCCTCGCCGATCTGGAGCACCGTTGTTTCCAATACTTCTGGGATGAAATGAACCTGCACAACGGCCTGATTCCTGATCGGGCCAGAGCCATCGGTGGTGGTGCCCATGTGGCGAGTATTGCCGCGGAGGGCTTTGGCTTAACGGCTTTGTGCATTGCTGATGAACACCATTGGGAACCACACCGGCAAATTTACCCGCGGGTACTGACGGCTCTGAAATTTTTCCGTTACCAGGCACAATGCGTACATGGTTTTTATTATCATTTTCTCGGCCTGCGCCATGGGCGCAGGGTCTGGCACTGCGCGGTATCCTCCATTGATACGGCTCTACTGATGGCGGGAGTATTGACGGTCCGCGAGCATTTTGCGGGGACCGCGGCCGCCAATATGGCTACATCCATTTATCGCCGCGTGGATTGGCCCTGGATGTTGGATGGCCATAAAACCCTGTCCATGGGCTGGAAACCCGGTACCGGTTTTTTGCCCTATCGCTGGAATTCATTTAATGAGGGCCTGCTTATCTATCTGCTGGGTCTGGGTTCCCGGACTCATCCGTTACCTCCAGCGAGTTGGGAGGCGTGGACACGCGGTCCGCTGGTCACCTATGCCGGATATATATTTATGTCCTGTCCGCCCCTGTTTACACATCAATATCCCCAAGCCTGGTTTCATTTCCGCGGGTTATGTGATCATGATGCAGATTATTTCCGGGATTCACGGTACGCTACTTTGGCCAATCGGGCCATGTGTATTGAGTTGGCCAGACGTTTTCCCGACTACAGGCCTGAAGCCTGGGGAATCACCGCCTCCGATTCCGCTGCGGGCTATGTGGCGTGGGGAGGGCCGCCGGCTACGCCCAATATCAATGGAACGCTGGTGCCTTGTGCAGCAGGAGGCAGCATTCCGTTTGCTCCCCGACTATGTATTGAGGATTTAATGGCCATGCGGAAAAAATTCCGCAACTTGCATATCTATGGCCGTTTCGGATTTGTTGATGCTTTTAATCCCTTAACCGGCTGGGTGGACAAGGATGTGCTGGGCATAGATCAGGGAATAACTCTGGTTATGGCGGAAAATGATCGCACCGGTTTTGTCTGGAGAACTTTTATGGCTGATCCCGTGGCCAGGCGGGCCTTGAATCTGGCCGGATTTCATAAAATAACCAGGTAACCGTTCACAGACCTGATGGAAGCAATGAAGGCGTAGACCGTCCGGAGAAGTGATTGCTGACGGTCTGATGCAGGAATTCAAAGACGCTGCGTTGTTGCTGACTGCAGGTGGCGATGGTGCTCCAGATGCGTTCGCACCATTGTTGCCCACGCACACTGCGCGTTCCCTGCGTAACATGGCGATCCAGCACGACAAAGCGTATCGCCTGCTCGGCGAGATTATTCGTTGGCTCCAGCCCCGGTGTGTGAATAAAGCGAAAATAGGAATCTGTGTTCTGGCGGAAACGTTCCGCCATGTTCTGGGCCGGTTTATGTTCCGGGGCCT